>NZ_OY769915.1:6038107-6353715 GCF_963669205.1 uncultured Roseibium sp. | reverse complement strand
GTCTTTCCTGTATCCGGCGCGCTTCGGCAACGCGCTCGGCAACGCTCTTGGACGGCTCGGCCTCGGCCGGGCCGATCAGGTCGGCCGCAGTGACGGCCGGCACGTCTATCCGGAGGTCGATCCGGTCCAGAAAAGGTCCGGAGACGCGGGCCTGGTACTCGGCGGCACACCGCTCTCCGCGGCGGCAGACTTGGCCCGGTTCGCCTGCATTGCCACACCGGCACGGGTTCATGGCGGCGATCAATTGAATGCGGGCGGGATAGGTGACGCGATGGTTGGCGCGGGCGATCACCGCTTCACCGGTTTCCAGGGGCTGGCGCAGGCTGTCGAGCGCCTGCGGGTTGAATTCGGGCAGTTCGTCGAGAAACAGAACACCGTTATGGGCAAGCGATACCTCGCCGGGTTTTGCCCTGAGGCCGCCACCAATGAGAGCCGCCATCGACGCGGAATGGTGCGGCGACCGGAACGGCCGCTTGTCGGTGAGTTTTCCTTCCGCCAGCTCCCCGGCAAGCGAGGCAATCATGGACACCTCCAGAAGCTCCCGTGGTGTCAGCGGCGGCAGGATGGACGGCAGACGGCTTGCGAGCATGGACTTGCCCGATCCGGGCGGACCGGTCATGAGCAGGTTGTGACCGCCCGCGGCGGCGACCTCCAGGGCTCGGCGCGCACTTTCCTGTCCCTTGACCTCGGCCAAGTCGGGCAGGATCCCGGCATTGCCGTGCAGTTTCGCCGCCGGGCGGGACAGGACCTGTGTGCCCTTGAAGTGGTTGGCGAGCTGTATCAGGGAGCGCGGGGCGAGAATGTCCATGTCCGCATCCGCCCAGGCGGCCTCACCGCCGCTGGCTTCCGGGCAGATCAATCCCTTGCCGAGCCCGTTTGCGCCCATCGCCGCCGGAAGCACTCCGGCCACCGGGGCCAGCGTACCGTCGAGGCCCAGTTCGCCGAGCACGGCATAACCGTCCAGAAATTCTCCCGGGATCGCACCGATCGCCGCCATCACGCCCAGCGCAATGGGCAAGTCGTAATGGGAGCCTTCCTTGGGCAGGTCGGCAGGGGCAAGATTGACAGTGACACGTTTGGCCGGAAGCGCCAGACCGGACGCGGAGAGCGCCGCGCGGACACGCTCGCGGCTTTCCGCGACAGCCTTGTCCGGCAAACCGACGACAGTGAAGGCGACCATGCCCGGACCGACATGAACCTGTACGTCGACGGGAACAGCCTCGATCCCCTGAAAGGCGACCGTCGTGACCCGGCTGACCATGCCCCCTCCTCTACCTAAAGATGTATCGGGAAGGAAACACAATAATTGCAGCAGTTCAAGAACAAATATGGAACGCTTTGGCCCCTGCTTCGCCCGCGCCCGGCATATTCGCAAAACGGGCGGCATCGTCAGGGCCCGATTCAGGGCCTTTTGTGCGCGCCGCGCACCGTTCAAGTGTGACCCGGCGCACAAAATCGTCGGGTTTTGACGTCGCGGCAGTCAAGCGGTGACACACGTCACACTGATTTTTTCCGGCAGGTCCCATTTCTCTCTCAGCGCAACCCGCTTAACAGGAGGAAATGACATGCCGTACTTCAACGATCAGACTGTAAACGTATCATATGACGCCGACACGGAAGACATGGGCTTTTCGTCCCACCGCTTTGGTGACGTTGACGCCATCATGGATAACCTGAGCGACGATCTCCGTGATGTCCTTGATCAAGTCGATCTCGAATTCGGGGATGACGGGTCCGACGACTTTGAACTCTACGAGGAAGATGACTGGTCAGATTACGACGCTGATTACGTTGCCGAAGCGCTGGAAAGCGGCGATATCGCGATCTGAGGGTTGGCTGAGACCATTCGCCCGTGGCACCGCTTTGCGCCGGCCTGTCGTCGGCGACATTCAGCTCTTTTGGCCGGAGACGTCCGGACCGCAAGTGTCTGTGGCTTCAGGACGCGTAGATGCGGAAGGTGCGCCCTGAACCCGAATATCCGTCTGCACCCGCCAGAATCTTGTCGAGATATGCGGGCATCTGAAAGGTTTCGCTCACGGCCAAGCCATTGGTTTCCAGCCATTCCGAAACCAGCTCGATCATCCTGTCAGGATCTTTTTCGAACATGGCCCGGCAAAGCTCGGTGTCGATCTGTAGTTCGTCGTTCGTCGCATTTGAAACGATCATGGGTACACCACTTCGGATTCTCTTGTCTAAGCACGGCACTATAATGCCTGCCGACTGCAATAAAAACCAGAACTATGCGGTCCCGCGGCCGTACCGGATCATAAAAGGGTGTTGCGCCTGTGTTGGTGCAACGCACCTGACCCCGGAACCTCCCGTCCGACCGATCTCCAGCAAGCGACGGACGGCGGCAGGTTCGATGACAGTCCGCTCGCATCAAGTCCGCCGGAAAGCCGAACATTAAAAATTTTTGACTCGCATTTTCTCTGTCCGAAAGGCAGCATTCCCCTTGGTAAACAACGGGAAGGACATGCCATGTGCGATCTATGCGTCATCAATTCGGTCAAGAACCGCATGCTGTCACGGCGCGATTTCTTCAAGGCGACGGCCGTCGGCGCCGGGCTTGCCGCAACAGCCGCAGCGACGGGCGCCATGCCCGCGATGGCGCAAACGCCTTCCAAGATCACTGACATGACCCACGAGCTTTACGAGACCTTCCCGACGTTCGGGGGAGAGCAGCAGTTCTTCAAGGAAAAGCTCGTTGATTTCGCCAAGGACGGCTACAACCTTTTCAACCTCACCTACAATGAGCATACCGGCACCCACATGGATGCGCCCTTGCACTTTTCCGAAGATGGCCAATCCGTCGCGGAAATACCGGTCGAAAACCTCGTTGCCCCACTCTGCATCATCGACATCAAGGCCAAGGCGACCGAAAACGCGGATGCCCAGGTAACCCCGGATGATCTCAAGGCGTGGATTTCGGCTAACGGGGCCATTCCGGACGGTGCCTGTGTCGCCATGAATTCCGGGTGGGGCGTTCAGGTTCCGACGGACAAGTTCCGCAATGCCGACGAGAACGGCGTCATGCACTTCCCCGGCTTCCACATCGAAGCGGCGCAGATGCTGATGGACGAGGCGAACGTGGTCGGCCTTGCCGTCGACACGCTGTCCCTCGATTTCGGCCCGTCGCCTGATTTCGCCGTGCACTATGCCTGGCTGCCCAGCAACCGCTGGGGCATCGAATGCATCGCCAACCTCGACGCACTCCCGGCAAGCGGCGCAACGCTGATCGTCGGCGCTCCGAAATTCCGGGGCGGCACGGGCGGACCGTCGCGCGTGATGGCGATGGTTTAGGTCCCTTTCGGCCTTCCCAGTCGCCTCGCTGTCCCGAGCCCTGAGATTGTTTTGCATTGATGCGGTTCGCGCAATGTCATCCGGGATGCCTCCGGTGGAGGTGACGCACGATGCTGGTTTCCACAAACCCCCTCATCCTGAGGAGGGCCAAAGGTCCGTCTCAAAGGATCGGCGGCAGGCGCAGGCGTGAGTCGCCCATCCTTCGAAACGCGCGATTGCGCTCCTCAGGATGAGGTCAGGAGGCGGTCACCCCCCCTCTGTTCGTCATTCCGGACAAGTGCAGCGGAGAGCCGCTGCATTTCCATCGCCAAAGAAACCGGTGGCTCCCCGATCCCGGCTCGCGCTCCGCTTGGCCGGGATGACTATGCTTTGGATTTCCAAGTACGCTTGGCCCCGGATCAGGTCCGGGGCGGCGATTTCGTCTGTGCGCCGTCATTGCTAGTGCGCCTCGTCCCAGTTGTCCGCCGCGCGGGCGTCGACCTTCAGGGGGACGGACAGCTTCAGCACCGGTTCGCAGGCGTTTTCCATGACGTCCCGGATGACCGGCAAGGTGTCGTCAACCTGGGCGTCGGGAACCTCGAAGATCAGTTCGTCATGTACCTGCAGAAGCATCTGCGCGTCGAGCCTGGCATCCGCCAACCGGTCTTCCATGCGCACCATGGCGCGGCGCAGGATATCGGCGGCAGAACCCTGGATCGGCGCATTGATGGCCGCGCGCTCGTAGAAGGAGCGCATGTTCGGGTTCTTGGTGTTCACCTCCGGGTAGTGCGCCTTGCGGCCGAAGATGGTGTTGACGTACCCGTCCGCATGCACCTTTTTCTTGGTCGCTTCCATGTAGTCGCGAATACCGGGGAAGCGCTCGAAATAGGTCTTGATATAGTCGCCGGCCTCGCCGCGCGAGATGCCGAGCTGGTTGGCAAGACCGAAGGCGGAAATGCCGTAGATGATGCCGAAATTAATCGCCTTGGCCTGACGGCGCACCATCGGATCCATGCCTTCGATCGGCGTTCCGAACATTTCGCTTGCGGTCATGGCGTGAATGTCGAGCCCGTCCTCGAACGCCTTCTTCAATTGCGGAATGTCGGCCATGTGTGCGAGCACACGCAGTTCGATCTGGCTGTAGTCGGCGGAGACGAGCTTGTGTCCCTTGGCCGAGATGAAGGCCTGGCGGATCTTGCGGCCGGCTTCCGTCCGCACCGGGATGTTCTGCAGGTTCGGCTCGGAGGAGGACAGGCGGCCTGTCGTGGTCGCCGCCAGCGCATAGGATGTGTGCACGCGGCCCGTTTCCGGGTTGATATAGCCGGGCAGGGCGTCGGAATAGGTGGATTTCAGCTTGGAGAGCTGACGCCAGGCAACGATCTTGGACGGCAGTTCGTGGCCTTCGGCGGCCAGATCCTCCAGCACCTGCGCAGATGTCGACCAGGCGCCGGTCTTGGTTTTCTTGCCGCCGGGAAGACCCATCTTGCCGAAGAGAATGTCACCGAGCTGCTTGGGCGAACCGATGTTGAAATTTTCGCCCGCAAGCTCGTAAATCTCCGATTCCAGCCCGGCCATTCCCTGCGCGAAGTCGCCGGACAGCCGCGACAGCATCTGCCGGTCAACGGAAATGCCGCGCTTTTCCATGCGCGCCAGGACGGGCACCATCGGCCGTTCCAGCATTTCGTAGACGGTCGCCATTCGGTCGCTGGCAAGGCGCGGCTTCAGGATCATCCAGAGGCGCAGGGTCACGTCCGCATCCTCCGCCGCATAGGCGGTCGCCTTGTCGATCGGCACCTTGTCGAAGGTGATCATCGACTTGCCGGAGCCGCAGACCTCCTTGAACGGGATCGGCTTGTGACCGAGCCAGCGCTCGGACAACTCGTCCATGCCGTTGCCGCCTTTTCCGGCGTCAACGGTGTAGGAGAGCTGCATGGTGTCGTCCCAGGGGCTGATGTCGATGCCATAGCGGGTCATCACCAGCCAGTCGTATTTGAGGTTCTGCGCGATTTTGAGAACCGACCTGTCCTCCAGCATCGGCTTGAGCACGTCAAGCGCCTCCTTCAGCGGGATCTGGTCGGGCAGCAGACCGCCGCCGCCCAGAAGATCGCCCTCGCCGTCGACATGGGCAAGCGGCACGTAGCAGGCCTTGCCCGGTTCGCAGGACAGCGACAGGCCGACGAGTTCCGCCTGCATGGCATCGAGGGACGTGGTCTCGGTGTCGAAGGCGACATAGCCTTTTTCAAAGGCCGCGTCGCACCATTCCTGCAGCCGTTCGACAGTCGTCACGGTTTCGTAGGCGCCGGAATCGATCGGGATCGCCTTGACGCTTTCAACGCGCGCATCGGCAACCGTCTGCGGTACCATCATGCCGTCAGGGCCAGTCCCGTCGCCCGCAGCGGCCGCACCGGTGGTGCCTGCTTCCTCGCGCTCGACCATGCGGCCCTTCTGGTCGGGCACGTCCCAGCCGGGAACCTGGAATTCGGCCGGCTCGACATTGGCGAGATCGGCGCCGGTTTCCTCCGCCACCCGCTTGGTCAGTGTGCTGAAGCCCATAGCCTTCAGAAATCCGACCGCCTTGGGACCGTCGACATCGGTGACCGTCAGATGCCCGACCGGCACTTCGACCGGAACGTCCTGCTTCAGTGTCACCAGCTCCTTGGAAACGCGCGCCTGGTCGGCGAATTCGATCAGGTTTTCCCGGCGCTTGTTCTGCTTGATCGTGTCCGCCCCGGCAAGGAGCGTCTCCAGGTCACCGAACTCGTTGATCAGGAGCGCCGCCGTTTTCAGGCCGATGCCCGGAACGCCCGGAACATTGTCGACGCTGTCACCGGCAAGCGACTGCACCTCGATGACCTTGTCCGGCCCGACGCCGAATTTTTCGAAAACCTCGGGTTCGCCGAAGACCTTGTTCTTCATCGTGTCGATCATGCCGACCTTCGGACCGATCAGCTGCATCAGGTCCTTGTCGCCGGAGACGATGGTTACCTGGGCCCCCATGCCGGCGGCCTGGCGGGCATAAGTCGCGATCAGGTCGTCGGCCTCGAAGCCCTCCTGTTCCACGCAGGGCACGGAAAAGGCGCGGGTTGCTTCGCGGATCAGACCGAATTGCGGCACCAGATCTTCCGGCGGCTCCGGCCGGTTCGCCTTGTATTCGGGATAGATGGAATTGCGGAACGTCTTCGACGAATGGTCGAAAATCACCGCGAAGTGGGTGGGCTCGTCGCCCTCTTCCGGCGTCAGCCCCTCCTGCAGCAGCTTCCAGAGCATATTGCAGAAGCCCGAAACTGCGCCGACCGGCAGCCCGTCCGGCTTGCGCGTCAGCGGCGGCAGCGCGTGGTAGGCGCGAAAGATGAAGGTGGAGCCGTCGACCAGGATGAGATGGTCGTCAGCGGTGAGGGCGGGGGCAGAATCTTGCGTCGACATGGCGCGGATCATGCCCCGAGTAGGGCGATGAGGGAAGAAGTAAATTACCGCCCTTCGGGACCTAATTTCCGATTGCGCTTTGGCGCCTATTCTCGAAGCCGGAAGACGGCTTCAACTTCCACGCTAGCATTGGACGGCAGGCTGCTGCTACCAACTGCAAAGCGAACGTGATTTGCCTTTTCACGTCCCAAGACTTCGGTCATCAGATCCGAGGCACCGTTGACGACTTTCGGATGCTGAGCAAAGTCGGGCACCGCATTCACAAATGCACCCAGCTTGATGAGCCTTTCTATGCGCCCGAGATCTCCGAGGGCCGCCTTTGCGCGCGCCAGCAAGTTGATGGCGCAGGTGCGAGCCGCTTCGTACCCGTGCTCCACGCTTTGCTCGCTGCCTATTTTTCCGGTAATTGGCTTGCCTTGCAAGTCTGCCGAAATCTGCCCAGAAAGGTAAAGCAAAGAACCATCAATCAGATATGGTGCAAAGTTGCCAAGCGCAGAAGGGGCTGGCGGCAGCACGATTCCCAAACGTGCCAGGCTGGCTTCGATATCGTTCATTTTTCTGATTATCCGACCAAGGGTGGGGCGGGAAACCCAAGTTTCCCGAGGCTGCGAACCCTATCCGTTTAATGAATTCCAGAAAAGTCCCTGGATGCATCTCGCCCGTTTTGTCACTCCGCCGCTTGCGGTGCCCGCTTCCGGCCGAAGGTGCCGCCGAGATAGGCCCACTCCGGCCGCTTGAACAGGAACCAGCCGAGATTGGTTTTCGCGATGATCCAGTAGAGGATCATCGGGCTGACGCAGGCGACAATGGTGACGATCAGCGATGTCGTGCCGATATCGAGGAAGCCGAGCTTCAGGAGGATGACGCGGGTCACGCCCATCGGAAAAAAGAACGCCAGGTAGATGACGATGGAGTTCTCGCCGAAATGGCGCAGGAAGGTCAGGCGGCCCATCTTCACGATCAGCGCGCTGGTCAGGATGATGGCGCCGGCGCCCGCAGCCCCCAGTGCCAGCGCAATCAGCGGCAGATGCGCCCAGCCGAGATAGACCAGGCCGCCATTCAGGATGCTCCAGCCGATGAGATAGGCGGCGCTCACGCCGATACGCTCGCGCGCCCAGTCGGCCAGCTGGAAGATTTGCGGCGCGAAAATGTACCCGGCGTAGAAATAGACGAAGCGGGAGGCGAATTCGTCGACCAAAAGCAAGCCGGTATGGATCGGTGCGATCTGCAGGAGTGCGCCAATGCCAAGCATCACCTGCCAGGGCACGCGGTAGTCATGCGCGAGTTTGCAGACGACGAAGAAGACCGGCAGCATGTAGATGAACCACAGGGTGCCGAAGGGCTGGATGAAGCTCAGAAAATAGAACTCCAATGCTCCCGCCGTGCCCATGTCGCCCACGAAAACCGGTGCCTTCACGGCAAACTGGATCGTCATCCAGAGCACGTAGAAGTAGGCAAAGTGGACGACCTTGCGGTCCAGATAGAGTTTCCAGTCGCGCGTGATCACGTTGGCGAGGAAAAGACCCGATATCAGGAAGAAATCCGGCATGCGGAACGGCGCGGCAAAGGCGACGACGGCATGCATCCAGCCGTTCTCGCCGGCGGCGGCTTCAACACCGAGTACCGAATGCATCATCACGACGAAGATGATGCAGATGCCCTTGGCCGTATCGACCCAGTCGACGCGCGCGGATCTCATGGTTTGCACCTTCCGTTCCAGGCGGTTGTCACCGCAAACAGAAGATCAGGCGTAACCTCAACTGGTAAATATTACGCATACAGCCTATGTCACGTTTTAGTGACCCGGCTTTTAGTGACCCAGGCGTTTCCGCGTCAGGACTTTGCGTCGTCCGGTCCCTCGCGCCACGGGCTGATCTTCGGCTGACCGTTGCCGGACCCTGCGTCATCGCCCGGATCTTCCTTCTCCTGCCAGTCGCCCTGGTCGAGATCGACAACATGCTCGTCGCGCCGGCCCTGTGCCGCACCGCCCTGCACGATCACCACGTTCGACCGGGACACAATGAAATTTGCCAGCGCCGAGCGGACAGGCGGTATGAACAGGAGAAGTCCGATCGCATCGGTCACGAACCCGGGAATCAGCAGGAGAATGCTCGCCAAAACGATCATCGCGCCCTGCATGACCTCGTTGCCCGGCGCGCGGCCGGCATCCAGCTCGCTCTGCATGCGCATGAGCAGCGACAGGCCCTGCTGACGCAGCATGATCGTGCCTGCCATGGCCGTTATGACCGTCAGGAGAATGGTCGGCAACACGCCGATCAGTCCGCCGATCCAGATGAAAACCGCAATTTCAATCAGGGGCAGCAAAATGAGCGCGGCAATGATATAAAGTCCCACGGGACCTCCATCGTCTGATAAGTTATTTTAAGGCAATCTAGACATTCGATCACAGAAATGCGAGCAGGCGCGCGCAGGAAAGATAACCATTGCAGAATTTTCAGTCTTGCCCTCGGGTCTGGATGCTGGTTCAAGAGCCCCCTAAATAAGGTGGTAACAGATATCGAGAGCAGGCGGCTTTCAGCTGAACATGCAAGAGGCGGCTTCAAATGCCTCCAAAGGGTAGCCGGAACGTAAGATGAATGAAATTTTCGACCCACTCAATCTCGTCCTCATGGGACTTGCGGTTTTTATTCTGTTCAGACTGAGATCCGTTCTCGGCAAACGCACCGGCAATGAGCGGCCGCCTTTCGACCCTTATTCCAAGCCGGAACAGACGAACGATCAGCCGAACGGCCAGGACAATGTCATTCCGCTGCCGAACCAGGGTGACCAGCCCGCCGACATGATGGCGGAACAGCCCCAGGGCGGCGATGTGGTGATCGACAAGGTCGCTCCGGAAGGCTCGGCCCTCAACAGCGCGCTGAAGCAGATCCTGTCGGTCGACCGCAGTTTCGAACCCGTCGAGTTCCTGGGCGGTGCCCGCGCGGCCTACGAGATGATCGTGATGGCTTTCGCCGACGGCGACAAGAAAGCCCTGAAAAACCTCCTGTCCCCTGAAGTCTTCGACGGTTTCTTGAGCGCGATCGAAGATCGGGAAAAACGCGGCGAAACGATCGAGTCGACCTTTGTCGGCATCGACAAGGCGGAAATCGTCGAGGCGGCCCTGAAGGGTTCGATCGCCCAGGTGACGGTGAAGATCCACAGCCAGCTGATTTCCGCGACGCGCGACAAGGCAGGCGAAGTGGTGGACGGCGATCCGGCCAAAGTCACCGAAGTGGTGGATATCTGGACATTCGCGCGCGACACCAATTCCCGCGATCCGAACTGGAAACTGGTAGCGACCGAATCCGCCGAGTGACGATGACGCGAACGGTCCGGTGGGCGAGGAACAGCGTTCCTGGCCGGTTTTCCATCCATTTGAGAGGCGCGGCTCTGGCCGCGCCGCTTTTCTTTGCAGGAGCCGCCATGGCAACGCCGCAAAGCCCGGAGCTGCCCGACCATTTCGAGAAAGTCGATTTCCGTGACCTGGCGGGCTGGGAAGAGGACCACCAGCACACGGCACTCGCCGCATTCCAGCGGTTTTGCGGCAATTCCGTTTCCTTTGGCGCAACCGGCCTCCCCGGCCATGATCCCGCAAACTTGACCGCGCTCTGCAATGTTGTGGCGGGGCCGGACATGGCGACGCCAGCCGGTGCACGGCAGTTCTTCGAGACCCGTTTTACCGCTTACCGGATCACCGAACCGGGTTTCGTGACCGGGTATTTCGAACCGGAAGTCACCGCCTCCCGCATCCGCACGGACGACTTTTCCGTCCCGCTTCACCGCAAACCGGACGGCCTTGAGGCGGTCACAACGGAGAACAGGCCGACGGAATGGCCGACGGACCTCAGCCACGGGCGCCGCACGGACAAGGGTCTTTCGGAAATGCCGGACAGGGCCTCGATCATGGCGGGCGCACTGGACACTGAAAATCTGGAACTGGTCTGGCTCGCCGACCCGGTCGACGCCTATTTCATTCACGTGCAGGGGTCGGCGCGATTGCGCCTGACAGACGGCAGCGTGATGCGCGTCGGGTATGCCGGCAAAACGGGGCATCCCTATACGGGCATCGGGCGGCTCCTCGTCGAACGCGGCGAGGGGACCCCTGAAGACTTCACGATGGCCGGCCTCAAATCCTGGCTGGCCCGCAACCCGGAGAGGCGCGATGCGCTTTTCCACGAAAACCGGTCGTATATCTTCTTTCGCGAAGTTCTCGAGGCCGGACCGGACGACGGCCCTGTCGGCGCGGCCGGCCTGCCGCTGGTTGCCGGCCGCAGCCTGGCGATCGATCCGGCACATCTTCCCTACGGCGCCTTTGTCTTCGTCGAAGCCGGCTTCAAGGACCCGGACAAGAACGGCCAGACATTTGCGCGGCTGATGATCGCCGATGATACAGGCTCGGCCATCAGGGGACGCGCGCGCGGCGATATCTTTGCAGGTTCCGGTGACATCGCGGGCAGGATTGCCGGGGATATTCGTCACAGGGCGACTTTCACCGTTCTCGTTCCGGATCCGGTTCATCCCGGCGCAGACGCGGTCACGGACTGAGCGATGACGAAGCGGGGGAAAAAGGGCAGCCTGTCACCTGAAGACCGGGAACTCTGGGGCAAGGTCGCCAAGACGCTCACACCGCTTGATCCGGAGCGGGTCAGGATCCTTCAGGATGAAATTGAAAGCGCGAAGGCAGACAAGCCGCGCGCCGCGGTGAAAACGCCCCGCACATCAACAGCCATCAAGGCTCCCACGCCGGAAAAGAAAGCACCCGACCTGCTGCCGCTACACCAGCTGGAGACCCGGTACCGCCGGAAGATCGTCCGGGGCGTCCGGGCCATCGATGCCCGGATCGACCTTCACGGCCTGACGCAATTCCAGGCCCATGACCGGCTACGCGGATTTCTCTACCAGGCGCAGGCCCGAAGTCACAAAGTTGTGTTGGTCATTACCGGCAAAGGCGGGGGGCCGGGACAGGCCTATATGGACGAACGCGGGATTTTACGCAGAATGGTACCCCAATGGCTTGCCATGCCGGATATGCGTTCGGTGGTCCTGGGTTACGAGGAGGCCCATGCGAGCCACGGTGGAGCAGGGGCGCTCTACGTCCGGATACGAAAAAGAAGGTAGGACCGTGACACCGCTAGGGGCAAAAATTCGGGAACTCAGGGCGAAGCGGGGCGTCTCCCTGAAGGAAATGGCGGCAGCGCTTTCCGTCTCCAGCGCTTATCTTTCCGCGCTCGAACACGGCAAGAGAGGCAAACCGACCTGGTTTCTGGTGCAACGGATCATCACCTATTTCAACGTCATCTGGGACGAAGCGGAAGAAATCCAGCGCCTGGCGGAACTGTCGGACCCGCGGATCACGATCGACACGGCCGGCATGCATCCCAAGGCCACGGAACTTGCCAACCAGCTCGCCCTGAAGATCAACGTCCTGTCGGAAGACTCGCTCGCCGGTCTCCTGCATCAGCTCAGGGTGGCGGCGGCGAAGGACGATGTTTGAAAAAACTGCCGGGTGCCAGCAGGTGGCTCGAATGCACGGCGTTTCCAAGCGGCGCGCTGACTGAAGGTCAACTTTGACAGCCGGCAGGATCCGGTCCCACCCGGGAACCAATGCTCGACACATCACGGGAAAAGAGAACGTAGGTGACCCGATTGCGGATGTTTGCCTGCGGTACAACATCGAAGGCCCACGCGTTGTTTCGCAAATCGCGACCAAATTCCGAGTTGAGAATCAGAAAATGATCTTCAGGCACGACCAGCGAAGGCGTATCGCCGAATTGCTCGTGGGCAGCCTTAAGCCAGCTTTCGTCAGCTCCTGCTTCCAACTCGCCAATCATGTACCCTTGCGGCGTCAGCGAAAAAACCTCGCCTCCTCCTGCATTCACCTTGCGAATGAAGCGACCACGCTCAACAGTTCCACGAAACATCACCATTTCGCCGGCACAAACGGCACCTCCAGATTGCCTTGCATAAATTGTTTTGGTTTTCAGGCCGTCGACGGTCCTGTCGAAGCTCGTGTATAGCGGATCGATCCAGTAGTTTAAGGCTGCGCATGCCGCGAGAAAGAATAGCCAAGGAGCAACGCCAATCCTTGTTTGCCTGTCGATGTTCGGCCATCCAGTTGGAAGCAGATTCATGTCAGTATCTCTTCAATCTTACTTCTCTGGTCGTCTCATAAATAAATTTAAAATACTTTGGATATTGAACAAGAAAATAAGAAAGTAAAAATGTTAGGAAGAAATATATGCTGTGAAATATTTCTGCATCCAGCACTATGCTTGTCATTCTTTCGAACAAAGAAGCGGCTTTAAATGCGTATGTACTTGCGAAAAAACCGAAAATTGCGGCAACTGCAAGTCCAAAATAGCACACGACAAGATTCAAGAGCATTATGGAAGCATTCAAAATATAAAACTGCGGAAGATAATAGACGTAGCTGATGAAAATGAGTGTCCGCATGTGCCTGTCGCCAGGCGCCAGTCGCAGCGCAGTTCTTGCATATTTTCGGGCGGTTGCCAGTTTTCCGAGCAGCAGGCTGTTCTGAGCGAGTGTTTTGTTAAGCTCTAGATCGTCCGGGTACTCCGGATGAACATCCTCCATGAGTTTTTGCGCCCGAAAGACGTTGAGTGTCTTGTGGTAGAACACCCCAAGATTCCGCTTGTCCGACAAACCGATGTCATCGCGCTCGAACTTGTTTAGCTGCCGGTTCAGTTTTTGTGTGTTTCCATCCAGCGTATCCAGTGAAAACTGCATGTTCCGAAGGCGGATGTATTGGCTCGGGAAATCGGCCCTGAATTTCTCGAAGGCCACCTTGGCCTCTCTCTTTCGCCGCAAGAATGCGAGTGCGTCAAACTCCAGTTCCCGTAAAACCGCGTTGTCTGGGTGCTGCTGAAGAACATTTCGGCAAATACGCAGGGCTTCCTGGTAACAGCCTGCCTTCATCTCGATCTGAATTCGCATGGTCCAACAGCGGATGTCATCTGGTGTTTCTTCGAGAAACTTGTTTACGAGCTTCCTGGCGCCATCAAAGTTTTTTGCCTCGAGCAAGGCACGCGCTGTGTTGAGGGAATGACTCAAGGCTCACCTCGCATATCTTTTCAGGAAGTCCGAGAGGTCGTCGTACATGCCGCTCGAATTTGCATATTCTGCAAAGTTGCGAGCCTGCCCCAACCATTCGCCGACTGACGATTTGACCTCCTGTGCGGCTTCCCGAAAGTGAGCGTTGGACAACGGGACCAAGTCGTGGACGGACGGGCTGTCTTCAATGGCAATATCGATCGCCGTGTCGACAAGTGCGCTCAGATCAGCCCCTGAAAAACCCGTACAAATTTCGACAATCTGGTTGAGATCGAGATCCGCAGAAACGGGGCGGCCCTTCAAAAGGCCATTCAGAATAAATTTTCTTGCGACCATATCCGGCGGCGGAACAAAAAGTGTGCGGTCAAAGCGGCCGGGACGCCGGAAGGCAGAATCAATCGACCAGGGAACATTTGTCGCGCCAAGGAAAAGCAGGCCTTCATTGTCGCTGAAACCGTCCATTTCCGTCAGCAAGGCTGACACGGTCGTATTCACGGCGGCCCTGTTTTCGAACTGACGTTTCTGCGCCAAAGCCTCAATCTCGTCAAAAAAGAGGACCACCGGGCGAGTGGCTCTTGCGTCTTGGAATATCTGGGTGATCTTTTTCTCTGCATTGCCAACGTACTGATCGAGAATATCAGCCGCTCGAACATTGTGGAAAGTCGCCTTGCACTCAAAGGCAAGAGCACGTGCGAGCATTGTCTTGCCGCAGCCGGGTGGCCCGTACATCAGCACGCCACCGCCAGCTTTCCGCTTGAACCGGTCAAACAGGGCCCTTTTGTTTTGAAACGGGTTGATGATTTTCCGTCGAACTTGCTTTTTTACGTTCTCGAGGCCACCGATATCATCGAAAGAAATTCCGCCAGAGCGGTTCGCCACTGGAACAGCCGACGGAGCGATTGAAATGACATTGCAGTTCGAGCGTTGCTCTGGCGATGTTTGCCAACTCCTTGCAAGTTCGGAAGCGTCAGCTTTTTTCAGCAAGGCTGCGGCTTGAGCTTTCAGGTCGTCATTGTCGATAGAGGTCGGTTCTATTTGGCTCAGCGCATCAACGATCACCCTGCTGTCAGGGGCCTGATCCAGCAGCACCAAAACCGCTCGCATGGCGCCATCGTTTGTTGGGACATCTGCGACAAGGGAGACAAGTGATTGAATTTCTTCCGAAAGATCGCGTCGCAAGGGATTGCACCTCAATTTCAGATTGCAGCATGCCAGGGGCCACCGGACGACCGTCAAGGGTCAACTGGAGGTGTCTTACGCCGATTTAGTAAAAAGAAACTTCAATTTAAAAGTGCAATCCGAGATTTATTGCATCAGCACAACCGTCTTGGGTCACAGATTTACGTGTCCTTATGGCGCGATCCCTATATAACCGGCACTCGAAACCCAACCTGACCTTCTGATTTGCCGAACGGATTGCCGAAAAGACAATGCATGCCAGCCAGGAAGAACTCGCCGGACTGATCGATGCGGACGACCTTCGATCCCGCCTGAAGGCACTCACGAGCGATCACGACGGCGACGGATCGGACAGCAAGGTCAGATCGGCCGTGCTGAGCCTCCTGAAGACGGAGGTGAAGACGGCACGCGACCGCGTCCAGGAAAGACTGAACGAAGACGGCGGCGGCCTGCTGTGCGCGGCCCGCCTCTCGCACGTTCAGGACGAGCTGATCCGGGTGATCTACGACTTCGCCGTTTCGCATGTCTACCGGGTCAAGAACCCGTCCGCAGCCGAGCGGATGTCGGTGGCCGCCGTCGGCGGATACGGGCGCGGCACGCTCGCTCCGGGGTCGGATATCGATCTGCTGTTCATCCTGCCCTACAAGCAGACCCCGTGGGGCGAGCAGGTCGTCGAGTACATCCTTTACATGCTCTGGGATCTGGGCTTCAAGGTCGGACACGCGACCCGGAACATCGACGAGTGCATCCGGCTCAGCAGATCGGACATGACGATCCGCACGGCGGTCCTGGAAGCGCGGCACATCTGGGGCGACGCCCCCCTTTTCGAAGATCTGATCAAGCGTTTCAGCACGGATGTCGTGAACGGAACCAGCTCCGAATTCATCGCGGCGAAACTGCTGGAGCGCGACGAACGGCACCGGCGCCAGGGAACATCGCGCTATCTGGTCGAACCCAACATCAAGGAAGGAAAAGGCGGGCTTCGCGATCTCAACACGCTTTTCTGGATCGCCAAGTATCACTACCGCGTCGACAAGCAGTCGGAGCTGGTCAAGAAAGGTGTCCTGACACGGTCCGAATTCGCCCGGTTCGCAAAGTCGGAGGATTTTCTCTGGGCGGTGCGCTGCCACCTGCATTTCCTGACCGGACGCCCCGAGGAAAGGCTGGCGTTCGAGTTCCAGCGCGAGATCGCGATCCGGCTCGGCTACACCCAGCACCCGGGCATGCGCGACGTGGAACGCTTCATGAAGCACTACTTCCTTGTCGCCAAGGATGTCGGCGACCTGACCCGCATCATTTGCGCAGCGCTCGAGGAAGAGCACGTCAAGGAGCCGCGCGGGAAAGGCTTTTCCGGCATGATGCGCCGCCTGCGCAGCGGACGCGTCACCGATTCCGTCAAACCGGTCAAGGGTGCGCCCGGCTTCATCGTCGAAAACAACCGGCTGAACGTCACCAACGACAAGATCTTCGAAACCGCACCCGCCAATCTCCTCAGAGTGTTCCAGCTCGCGGACAAGCATGACTACAACCTGCATCCCAAGCTGACCCGGCTGATCCGGCATTCGCTCAAGCTGGTCGACAGCAGCCTCAGGAACGATCCGGAGGCAAACAGGCTGTTCCTGTCGATCCTGACGTCGCGCAACAAGCCGGAAACGATCCTGCGCAAGATGAACGAGACCGGGGTCCTGGGCAGATTCGTTCCCGATTTCGGCAAGGTCGTCGCCATGATGCAGTTCAACATGTATCACCACTATACCGTCGACGAGCATCTGATCCGGTCCATCGGGGTGCTGGCGGAAATCGAGCGGGGGAATTCCGGCGAAGATCACCCGTTGTCGACGGACCTGATCCTGACGCTGCAGAACCGCAAGGTGCTCTACGTGGCGATGTTCCTGCACGATATCGCGAAAGGCCGCCCGGAGGACCATTCCGCCGCCGGTGCACGGGTTGCCCGCAAGATCTGTCCGCGTTTCGGGTTGAATGAGGCGGAGACCGAAACGGTCGCATGGCTGATCGAGCATCATCTCGACATGAGCACGATCGCCCAGTCGCGAGACCTGAACGACCGCAAGACCATCACGGATTTCGCCCAGACCGTTCAATCGCTCGAGCGGCTTAAGATGCTGCTGATCCTGACCGTCGCAGACATTCGCGCCGTCGGTCCCGGTGTCTTCAACGGCTGGAAAGGACAGCTTCTGAGGACGCTGTTCTACGCGACGGAGCCACACCTTTCCGGCGGGCATTCGAAAATGTCTCACAAGGAGGCCGTCGAGTCGGCCAAGAACGACCTCGTGGCCAAGCTGGATCACTGGAGCAAGAAGGACAGGACCGCCTATCTCAAGCGGCATTACCCGGCCTACTGGCTGAGAACCGAGCCCGAGCGGTTGCTGACACACGCCGAACTTCTGCGCAAGGCGGACAAGGGCGGCAAGCGGCTCGCCTTCGATGTCATCCCGCGCGCCTTCGAAGGCGTGACCGAGCTCAACATCATGGCGCCCGATCACCCGCGCCTCCTGTCGATCATTGCCGGTGCCTGCTTCTCGACGGGCGCCAATATCGTCGACGCGCAGATCGACACGACCACGGACGGGTTTGCGCTGGACACGATCTTCATCGGGCGCGAGCTGCCCGACGACGACGATGAACGCCGCCGGGGCGAGCGGATCACCCGGCTGATCCGGACGACTCTCAGGGGCGATGAGCGTCTTCCGGAACCGGTGACCAAGAAAAACACGATGAAAAGCCGTGTGAAGGCCTTCAAGGTGGCGACCGAGATCCTGGTCAACAACGCGCTCTCGGACGAATACACCGTTCTGGAGATTTCCGGCCTCGACAGGCCCGGACTGCTGTATGACCTGACGCGCTCCATCGCGACGCTCAATCTCAATATCGGCTCTGCCCACATCTCGACCTTCGGCGAAAAGGCAGTCGACGTCTTCTACGTGACCGATCTGACGGGCCAGAAAATCTCCAATATCGGGCGCCAGGAAATCATCCGCGAACGCCTCACCGATGCCGTCAAGGGCCGTCTGGAACTGGATCCGGCCGCGCCTGTCTCCCGCAAAGTCCAGCGTCAGGCTTCCTAGATGTCGGATTTCTTCCCGGGAGTGCTGACTGAATGAGCCTTGTCCGCAACTTCACCACGGTCGGTGGCGCGACCATGCTGAGCCGGGTGCTCGGCTTCGTGCGGGACGTGCTGCTTGCCGCAGCGGTCGGGACCGGGCCCGTTGCCGATGCCTTTGCGGTGGCCTTCCGTCTGCCCAACCTGTTTCGCAGGCTGTTTGCGGAAGGCGCCTTCAACTCCGCCTTCATTCCCCTGTTCGGCCGGGCGGTCGAAGAGGACGGCGATGAAGGCGCGCGGCGCTTTGCAGGGGAAATCGGTGCGGCGCTGCTGTTCTGCCTGCTGGCCCTGACGGCGGTTGCACAGATCTTCATGCCGTTCGTGGTCCTGGGGCTGGCGCCGGGTTTCAGCGGCGACAGTGCCAAGTTCGACCTGACCGTCCTGATGGCACGGATCGCCTTTCCCTACCTGATTTTCATGTCGCTGCTTGCCTTTCTGGCAGGGATCCTGAACACCTATCAGCGCTTTGCCGCCGCCGCCTTCGCGCCGGTCATGCTGAACGTGGTCATGAGCATCGTTCTCGGCAGCGTTCTGGTCGCTGGTGTGGAGGACAACACGGAGCTCGGTATCATCCTGAGTGCGGGCGTTACCTTCGGCGGGATCGTCCAGCTGCTGGTGGTCGTTGCCGACCTGAAACGGCTCGGCTTCAGGATCCCGGTTTTCCGGCCACGCTACACGAAATCCGCTAGACGCCTGCTCGTTCTCGGGATTCCCGGGATCATTGCGGGGGGCGTCACCCAGCTGAATATCGCGGTCGGAACAATCATCGCCTCGCTGCAGGACGGTGCGAACGCGATGCTCTATTTCGCCGACCGGCTCTACCAGTTGCCACTCGGCGTGATCGGCATCGGTATCGGTGTCGTCCTGCTGCCCAGCCTGACCCGCCAATTGCGGGCCGGCGAAGTCGGCGCCTACCAGGTGAGCCTCAACCGCGCGCTTGAAATCTCCCTGGTTCTGACGCTGCCCGCCGCCGTCGCGCTGGCCGTGGTTCCCCATGAGATCGTGTCCGTTCTGTTCCAGCGCGTGCGGTTCGACGCTGCTGCCGTCGACGGGACCGCCGCCGCACTGATGGCGTTTTCCTTCGGCCTGCCGGCATTTGTGCTCAACAAGGTTTTCTCGCCCGGCTATTTCGCGCGCGAGGACACGAAAACGCCGATGAAGTTCGCCGCTGTCGGCATGGCCGTGAATGTCTGCCTGTCCCTTGCCCTGTTTCCGGTCTTCAAGCATGTCGGCATTGCCCTTGCGACGACGATCGCGGGCTGGGTCAACACGGGATTGCTGATCGTCGTGCTTTACAAACGCGGTCATTTCGTCCCCGATTTCGCGCTTTTGCGGCGGCTGGTCCTGGTGCTGGTCGCGAGCCTCCTGATGGGTGTGGCCATTCACTTCGCCGCCATCGTGCTCGAACCGTCGCTCCGCGGAACCTGGCTGATCGTCCGGGCGGCAAGCCTTGGCCTCCTCGTGCTGACCGGTGTGGTAACCTTTGCCGTATTCGCACAGCTGAGCGGCGGCGCGGATCTCATCGGCATGTTCCGGACGTTGACGCGGCGCAACACCTGACGGGCAATCAGCGATTATCGCGCAATAGCGCTTGCATCCTTGGCCCCGCAGGCTTACACCCGGCGCGCCCAAAGTTTCACAGCGCCCTTCCAACCGGCCGCACCAATAAAGGGATTCAGAATGACGGCGTTCCAGCCCCGTGTCTTTTCCGGCGTCCAGCCAACCGGCAATCTCCACCTTGGCAATTACCTTGGCGCGGTTTCCCGCTGGGTTCCGCTGCAGGACCAGATGCCGACGATTTTCTGCGTTGTCGATTCCCACGCCATCACGGCCGGGTTCCCGGATCCGGAAGAACTCAGCAATGCAACGCGCGAAGTGACCGCCGCCTACATGGCAGCCGGTATCGATCCGGACAAGTCGATCATCTTCAACCAGTCGCAGGTGCGCGAACACGCCGAACTGGCATGGATCTTCAACTGTGTCGCCCGTATCGGCTGGCTCAACCGGATGACGCAGTTCAAGGAAAAGGCCGGGAAGAACAAGGAAAACGCTTCCGTCGGACTGTTCGCCTATCCGAACCTGATGGCCGCCGACATCCTCGCCTACCGTGCAACGCATGTTCCGGTTGGCGACGATCAGAAGCAGCACCTTGAACTGACACGGGACATTGCAGCGAAGTTCAACAACGACTTCGGCGACCGGATCAAGGAACTCGGCATCGGCGTTCCCAATCCAACACCGTCTCCCGAGTTGCCCGAGCAGCTGTACTTCCCCCTGACGGAACCGATGATCGCCGGGCCGGCGACACGGATCATGTCCCTGCGCGACGGCACCAAGAAGATGTCCAAGTCCGACCCCTCGGACCTGTCGCGCATCAACCTGACCGATGATGCCGACACGATCGCCCGAAAGGTCCGGAAGGCAAAAACGGACCCGGATGCCCTGCCGAGCGAAGTCGACGGTCTTGAGAACCGCCCGGAAGCGGACAATCTCGTCGGGATCTTCGCGGCGCTGAACGGCTCCTCAAAGGAAGACGTTTTGAAGGATTTCGGCGGCCAGCAGTTCTCGACCTTCAAACCGGCCCTGTCGGACCTTGCCGTCGGCAAGCTGTCGCCGATGACGGACGAAATGCGGCGGCTGATGGATGACAAGGCCCAGATCGATTCGGTCCTGAAGACGGGCGCCGAAAAGGCATCCGCCATTGCCGAGCCGGTGCTGAAAGACGTTCGCAAGATCATCGGCTTTCTGGACGTCAGATAAATCCTCGCCTTGCCCCGCATGAACCGGCGGGGCAAGGCATTTTTCCGTCCAGGCAGAGCCATTCAGGCCACTTGCCCCTCCGCGCCGAGGTGCTTCCGCAGCGTGCCGGAATTCCACGCCGCATCCGCTCAGTGAAACGGTTTCTAAAAGTTTAAGCTGCACTCTCCCGGGATTGACCCATTTGGAGAGACCGTCCCTTGGCACGTCAGACCGGCAACCGGACCGAAAGCGCTGAAGCCGCCCCCCTGGAAACAGAGCAGACATCGCGCATTTCCGGCAACCGCCGCGTGCTTCCGGACGAAGCCGCGCCAGACCCGAGCGCGATCGAAGCCTTCCCGGACATATCCGGACCCGATGTCGGACCCGGCCGCCGCGCAACCGACAAGCCTGTCTCTGCGCCGGCCAAGGCCCTTCAACATCTGGCCGTCGCCGGTCTTGTCCTGGGCCTCGGGGCCTCTCTATTCCTGGTTGCCGGCGACGGCCTCACGCGATTTCTGGGGGTCGGCCTTGCCTTTTTTGCTGGCGGGCTGGCGCTCTGGCGCATGTTCGCCGACGACATGCACCGGTCCGTTGCGGCGGTCCAGTCGAAGGACGCCAAGATCAGACGCCTGATGGCGCGGATCGAGGAACTGGAAGACAAGGCCTGGGAACTGGGGGAATCCGACGAACGGCACGCAAGTATTCTTGCCACGCTCGGGGACGTGGTCGTACGGCGTGACGCCGAGGGCATCATCCAGTATGTCAATTCCGCCGCAGAGGACGTGTTCGGAGACATGCACGATCTCATCCCCGGCAGGGCCATGAAATTGCCGCTGATCGACACTGACGGCGTCCGCGAGCAGGCCCCGTCCGAATTGAACCTTTCGGGAAGAACGACCTTTCAGGATCTGCATATTCAAACAGCGCAAGGACCGCGCTGGTTCTCGCGCATCGATATCCCCGTCCGGGACACGGCCACCGACAGGCAACTGGTCCAGACGGTGCTGCGCGACGTCACCGAACGGCGGCTCATCGAGGAAGAGCTGCTGGCCGCGCGTCAGTCGGCGGAAAACTCGAACGAGGCCAAGTCCCGCTTTCTGGCGACTGTCAGCCATGAGATCCGCACGCCGCTCAACGGCATTCTCGGCATGGCATCGCTGCTCAGGGACACACGACTCACGAAGGAGCAGGCCGCCTATATCGAGGCCCTGGAAACATCCGGCGAAACCCTGCTTCTCCTGATAGACGAAGTGCTCGACTTTTCGAAGGTCGAAGCCGGAAAACTCGAAATCCAGAACGCGCCGGTCAAGGTCGGGACGCTTGCGGAAAGCGTCGTTGAACTGCTGGCACCGAAAGCACATGCCAAAGGCCTTGAAATCGGTACGATGCTCGATCCGCGCCTGCCGGCAACCGTGACGCTCGACGCGACGAGGGTCCGTCAGATCCTGTTCAACCTGATCGGAAACGGCATCAAGTTCACCGACGAGGGCGGCATTTCCGTTGAAGTGACCGGACGAAGCGACCCTTGCGGTTCCACCTACCTGGATATCGATGTGCATGACACCGGCATCGGGTTCAATGCCGCCGAGGCGGACCGCATCTTCCAGGAATTTGAACAGGTGGACCACGGACCGGCGCGGAAATTTGGCGGAACAGGACTTGGACTCGCGATCGCGCAGCGGCTTGCAGGTCTGATGGGCGGCGCCATCACGGCGCGGCCGTCAGGCTGGGGCGGTGGACATTTCAAGGTGTCCCTGCCGATCCCTGAAGATCTCACTGCTGAAACCGACCCGCGCCTCGACAGCTTCAAGGACAAGAAGATCGTCTTTGTCAGCGGCAGCCGCATCGAATGTCCGCTGCTGGCGAAGCGACTCGAGTTTCACGCGGCAAGCGTCTCCATTGAAGTTCCCGGAAGCGTCGACCTGGAACTCACGCTTGCAGATGCGGACCTTATCGTTGTCGACAACGCGGCGGTTTCGGACGCGGGCGGCTGGCTTGCATCCGCACGCCTGACCGGGTGTGACGCGCCGGCAATCGTGCTGATTTCGCCCGCTGAACGCGACAGGCTGGTGCAGCTGCGCTCGGCCGGTTACGCCGCCTATCTGATCCGGCCCGTGCGCATAGAGACGCTGATCCAGATTTTTTCAGGTTTGCTTGCCGACGAGACTGATGATTTTGCCTGGGACGCCAGCGCCGAAACGGTGGACAGTCATTCGACAATACGAAACTTCAATGCTCCAGCCCGCCCGCTCCGGCTGCTCGTTGCGGAGGACAACGATATCAACCGCCTTCTGAGCGAAGCGCTGCTGCGAAAGCTCGGGCATATTCCGGTTATGGTCGTCGACGGTGAAAAAGCCGTCGAAGAAGCGGCCAGAGAGCGGTTCGATGCCATTCTGATGGATCTGCACATGCCGGGGCTGGACGGTTTCGAAGCCACTCGGCAAATTCGCGTGCACGAGCGGGATCTCGGTCAAAAGCCGGTGCCTGTCCTGATGGTCACTGCCGACGTGATGCAGGACGCACGCGACAAGGCCGCAAAGGCCGGCGCCGCGGGATATCTGACCAAGCCGCTCACGGTGGAATCGATCTCCGAGGCGCTGGTCGCGATTAACCGCGACTGACGGGATGAGCCGGAACGGGTGAACAACGGTTGAGGCCTGGACCGATTCGCCGTCATCCCGCGGGAAATTTCACAAAATTCCCGGATTAAGTTAAGCTGGATGCGGCAGGTTTGCCGGAAAAACCCGGGTGTCATGCGGTTGTCGGAATAATGTGTTCTACGGCACGGTCAACGCGCGCTGAACAGCGACGGGGTTTGTACTCCGGCGAAGAAAACAACACATTAAAGACAGGCCTTAACCTGTGAATTCTCGTTAGAGTGCCAGAACGGAATGCAAGAGGGTGGAATGTCGATGATGCGGCAGGGACTGTTTTCTCCGAGGAAGCTCGTACGCAGGTTCACGCCCGGATTTCGGACCGGGTCACCGACGGCGGGCGCCGCCCGTCCTTCGCATCCGCAGCGGGCACCCCTCAAAACCGGAGACACGCTCGGGCGCATCGGATCGCTCGAAGTCCGGCTGGCCCGGAACTTCAAGGAAGTCAGGAAGGCGCAACGGCTGCGCTATGACGTGTTCTACGAGGAAATGTCGGCAATCGCGGACGCGCATACGCTGGCAACCCGCCGCGATACGGACCCCTTCGATGCCTATTGCGACCATCTGCTTGTCGTCGACCACGCCTCCCTGAAGCGCAACAAGCTCGGCCGGCTGAAGCCGGAAATCGTCGGAACCTATCGCCTCCTGCGCCAGGAAGTCGCGGATCAGCACAGCGGCTTCTACACGGCGGGCGAGTTCGACATACGGAAACTTGTCGACGCCAATCCGGACAAACGCTTTCTGGAACTGGGGCGCTCCTGCGTGCTCAAACCGTATCGCAACAAGAAGACGGTCGAACTGCTCTGGCATGGAATATGGTCCTATGTCCTACGCCACAAGATCGACGTCCTGCTCGGCTGCGCCTCCATCGCTGGCACCGATCCCGATGCGCTGGCCGAACGGCTCTCCTTTCTGCACCACAATGCCCGCGCGCCGGAAGAATGGCGTGTTCGGGCCGTGCCGGACCGCTATGTTGAAATGAACCGCATGGCCGCCGACGCCGTCGATGCGCGGGCAGCGCTGCGCGCGCTTCCGCCGCTGGTGAAGGGTTATCTGCGTCTTGGCGCCTTCATCGGCGATGGCGCGGTGGTCGATCAGCAGTTCGGCACCACGGACGTGCTCATCATCGTGCCCGTAACGCATCTCAATACGCGTTACGTGAATTACTACGGCGCTGATGCCAGCCGGTATGGCGCCTGATCCCGTGTTCAAATAGAGCGGTCTTTCGCTGGGCATGGCGCCCGCCTGTTGGCGTCAAGCCTTAACGCCCCCTTAAATTGCCGCAATTTAAGATCATCCCGGGGAACCCGGCACAAGCCGGAATTGACGACGGGACGGATGATCAATGGCATCGCGGGCGAAACGCCAGCCAAGGATTGAACCGACATTCGGGGAAGACAGCAGCACCTTGCTCGACCTGCGCCTCGGGCCGCAGGACAGGGCCGCTGCGCCTTCGTCGAAGTCCGGCTCCAAATCGAAAGGCCGCAAGGCAGGTTCCGCAAGCCGGAAGAAGACCGGGCCCAAAAAGTCCGCGAAGTCGCAGAGCGGCAAGTCACGTGGCAGCACAGGCAACCGTCGCGGCGGCAGGTCCGGCGCGAAGCGGCGCAGCCGGAAACGCAAGTCGGGGATCAGGATCCCCGCTTTTGTCGGCAGGATTTTCAAGCGGGGGGTCTACTGGAGCGCCGTTGCCGGGATCTGGTGCGTCATCGCGGCGGTCTGCGTGATCGGCTACTACGCCGCCTATCTGCCACCGACCTCGGAATGGCAAGTGCCGGCGCGGCCGCCCAACGTCAAGATCGTTGCGCTCAACGGCGACCTTCTGGCCAATCGCGGCGATACGGGCGGTGAGGCCGTGCGCCTTGAACAACTGCCGCCCTATCTCCCCAATGCCGTCATTGCCATCGAAGACCGGCGGTTCCGCTCGCATTTCGGGATAGATCCGATCGGTCTCGCGCGCGCGGCCTATACCAACCTCACGTCGGGCCGCGTTTCCCAGGGCGGATCGACGCTGACACAGCAGCTCGCGAAAAACCTGTTTCTCGAACCTGACCGGACGATAAAGCGGAAGATCCAGGAGCTGGTGCTCGCGTTCTGGCTGGAAGCGGAATATTCGAAAGACGAAATCCTGGAGATGTATCTGAACCGGGTCTATCTCGGCTCGGGTGCCTATGGCGTCGATGCGGCGGCGCGCCGCTATTTCGGCAAATCCGCAAGGCTGATGACGGTTGCCGAGTCGGCAACCATCGCCGGCTTGCTCAAAGCCCCGTCGCGGTACTCGCCTGCCCGCAATCCGGATCTCGCCGAGGACCGCGCGCAGCTGGTGCTGGCGGCGATGCACGAGGAAGGCTTTATCAGCTCGAACGAAGCCAAAACGGCCATCGCCGCGCCCGCCAAGGCGATCCGGCGGCACACCACCGCGAGCGAAAACTACGTCGCCGACTATGTCATGGATGTTCTGCCGCATTTCGTCGGCTCGATCGAAGGCGATATCATTGTCGACACGACGATCGATGCATCCATGCAGCAGGCCGCCGAACGCGCGCTGCGGTCCGCGCTTGCCGAGAACCGTCAGAAGCTCGGCGTCACCCAGGGCGCGATCGTGACCCTCGACACGGCGGGTGCGATCAAGGCGATGGTCGGCGGAGCGGATTATGCAAAGAGCCAGTTCAACCGGGCAGCCTATGCGAAGCGCCAGCCCGGATCGGCGTTCAAGCCCTTCGTCTATCTCGCGGCGCTTGAAAACGGCATGACTCCGCAAACCGTGCGGCAGGATCAGCCGATCACCATCGGCGGCTGGTCACCCAAGAACTATACCAAGGAACATTATGGCCCAGTCACGCTGACGAGATCGCTGAGCCTGTCGATCAACACCATTGCGGCGCGACTGGCACATGAAGTCGGCGCGGGCACGGTCGCGAGCACGGCGAAGCGCATGGGCGTCACGTCCGAACTCAACAAGAACCTGTCGCTCGCGCTCGGGACATCCGAGGTCACGCCACTCGAGATCGCGTCCGCCTATGTGCCGTTTTCCAACGGCGGCTACGGCGTCCTTCCGCACATCATCCGTCGGATCAAGACCGTCGACGGAAAAACGCTCTACTCCAGATCCGGCGACGGACGCGGACGCGTGGTTCAGCGGCGCGATGTCGGCAACATGAACCTGATGATGTCCGAAACGCTGCTGACGGGAACCGGCCGCAAGGCGCGGCTCGACAGCGGACGCCCGGCCGGCGGCAAGACTGGTACGAGCCAGGATTTCCGCGACGCCTGGTTCATCGGCTATACCGGCAACCTGACCACTGCCGTCTGGTTCGGAAACGACGACAATTCGCCCACGAAGAAAGCGACCGGGGGCAGCCTGCCCGCAGCAACCTGGAAAGCGGTAATGGATGTGGCCCATCAGGGCCTGCCCGTCGCCGATCTTCCGGGCGTGCCAAATCTTCCCGTCAGCGTGGCCGCACCGCGCAAGCCGCAGGAACAGGGCCAGCCGCAAAACGCGGTCAGCTCCGGGCGGCATCCGGTTCCTCCCGGTTTCATCGGCGGCGGGGATGGCGGGGCAGGCGGCGGCAACGGCGAACGGCGCGGGCCGCTCGGTCTCCTGCGCAACATCTTCGGTGGCGGTTAGGGGGTTACGCGGCCTCCGGATCCGGTTCGATGCGCGCGGTCCAGTCAGAAATGCGCTGCGCGGACTCTTGCGCAGACATCCCGGTCGTTTCCAGCTTCAACAGATACCGGGCATCAAGTCCGGCCAACGGTTTTGCCTGCGCCTGGTTTCGACGGGCCATGTCCGGATCGCGCGGTTTGCGCATCCCGTCACGGCCCGGATCACCGATACGGCGTATGTTCTCTTCCAGATCGCAGGAAAGGTGCACGACGCAGAACGGTGGGCGCGCCTTCCCGAGTTGCTGCAGTTTACGCCACTCGGCCTCTCCCCAGTCGCTGTCGCCTGCGATCACCGTGGTGAACACGACCGGGGTTTCCAGGGGAAGTTTCAGCACCAGCTCGTGCGCGATTTCTTCCACGCGTCCAACAGCTTCGCGAAACTCGGGCGTTTTGAACTCCGTCAAAGCAAAAGCGATGTTGTAAACCGTGTGAATATCAAGAAGTTTGCCGCCAAGGCTGTCAGCAAGCGCGCGGCCGATCGTCAGTTTGCCGACGCCCGGATATCCGTTCAAGACAATGATCATGGGACTATCGAAACGGCAGCGGATCAGCAGTCGTGGCTGAAGGTGAAAACGAGCGTGTCCGTCTTGACCCGGCCGGTCGGGCGGCACTGGTTGTAGACTTCGCGCGTTCCGGTCACGGTCACCTGCAGCTGATCGCCCCTGACCGGTCCCTCGACATAGTATTCCAGCGGTGAGCCGGGGCAGTATTTTGAAAAGACGCGCGCGGTTCCCGAATACCAGTTGCCGTTCTTGACACCGTTGAACAGCAGCGTGCCGCGCTGAACCCCGGCGGCGCTCAGTACATCGCGCGGAATTTCATAAGAAAGCCAGCGCTGGTTTCCCTGCGCCTGAAGCCTCATGATGGACCCATTGTGGTTCCAGCAGCTGTCCGCCAGTGCCGGAACGCTCATCGGAAACAGGAAAGCCGACAGCAAGGCTGCGCCGAAGACGGTTTTCATCGCTCTTGAGAAAAATTGCATGACAGGCTCCTGAACATCATGACGCAAAGGAAGCATAACTTTGCGTTGATGCACAGCCTTTCGAACAGCTCCGCTTCGCCGGCGTCAACCGAAGCCATGCAGGCAGGTGCCGTTTTCCTTGAGCCAGACGCGCGCCGTCGGTGTTTGGGGGGCAAGCTCTTCACAAAGGCGCCAGAACCGGGCCGAGTGATTCATTTCCTTCAGATGCGCAACTTCGTGCGCGGCCACATAGTCCAGGATTTCGGGCGGTGCCAGGATGAGGCGCCAGGAGAATGAAAGCTTGCCGTTGGACGCACACGAGCCCCAACGGCTCCTGGTATCGCGAACACTGATTGCGGCGATCTTCCTGCCGATCCTGGCGGCGTGAAACTGCGCCCGAACAACCAGATCCTTCCGGGCTTCGGACTTGAGCCAGTTCGTTGCCTTGCGCGGAACATGATCATCCGCGCCGGGAACGAACAGGGCCGGTTCACCGTCCTCGTCGACACCCGCCGACACGAGACCGCGCAAGGTTCCGGTCCGCAGGATGCGATGGTCGACACCGCGGAGGGGAAAGACGTCGCCCGGTGCGAGGCTGACATGCTGCGGGCGGTCCTGCAGCCGCTCGACAAGCCAGCCGATGTGCTGACGGGCAAAATGCTCAGCGCGCCTCAGATCACCGCCCTTGGGCACCGTCAGGACGGGACCGGAACTGTCCGCCGGAAGACGAAGCAGATACCGCTGCGCGCGGGGGTTCGCACGCAGGCGGATGCGGACCGCTTTCGTGTCCGTTTCGATGTCTATGTGGTCCGGCAAGTCTTTTTTGCCGCGTCGCAGGAGCATGTCGCGCAGTCCGGTCGAATCACTTGTCGACGAGTCTAGAGCTTTTTGGCTTGCTGAAAAATGACGAAAGCGGCGCTTTTCAAGCGCCGCTTCCGGTCAGGCCGTCCCGTGACGGATCTGGGAGGAGGAGTGGTTCAGGAAGGCGCTGCTTCGCTTCCGCCACTCGACCGGCCACGGTTGGCCATGAAACGATCGAATTCTTCCTGGTCGCGCGCCCGGCGCAACTCACGCAGGAAATCGTCGAAATCGGCCCGCATCGTATCCAGCTTCGCGCGCTCTTCCTCGAGGCGTTTCAGTTCACGCTCGCGGTAGTCATCAAACGCGACATTGCCGGTCCGGGCATAGGCAGTGGTGTTTGACATCTGATCGAATGCTCCCTTCAGCTGGCTTCCGCGCCATTGATCCCTGGCATCGCGTGCCATGCCCTCGAAACGGTCGCCCCACAGAATATAGGCCAGCATGGCGAGGCCGAGCGGCCAGAACGCCACGAACCCAAGCACCATCAGGCCGATGGTCACAGGCGTCCAGGCAGGTTTAATCATGCAACTCTTGGTCGTCGTCATCATCCTATCCATTTAAGACATCCACGCACTTCAGGTGGGCATTGTGGAGGCCCGCTTCAAGGATTTGTGACGATCGTCACAAAAAGAATCGATCTCGAAACAAAACCGGGATCCGCGCGCACAATGCCGCCAAGTCTCTGTTTTTCATATGGATTATTACGATCGATATAGTGAGCTCAAGCGCCGTTCCCAAAGCCCGAGATTTTCTGGTGCAACGGGCGTCTCTTCCCCGCTCACATCAAAAAAAGGCGCCGCGAGGGCGCCCTTTTCCTGTCCGCTCAGCTGACCCTTTCGGAGAACTTTCGGGCCTGCTCGATCCACTTGTCACGCTCGATCCTGCCCCGGAAATCGAGCTTGCCGTCCAGCGCTTCGATCTGCTCCGCGGTCAGCCCGGCGATCTGCCAGAAATGAAAGATGCCGGCTTCGTTAAGCGTCGATTCGAGCTTCGGCCCGACGCCGCTGATTTCCTTGAGATTGTCCGCCGCCCCATCGGGTTTCGCGAGCAGGATATCCTCGAGCGGCCGGGGTGCGGAGGCCTTTTTTGCCTTGGGTTTGGCGGTGTTTTTGGCCTTTGCCTGCGCCGGTGCTTTGGGCGCTGCTGTTGCCTTGACCGGGGCCCTGGCCTTTTCCGGCGCTTTGACCGCTGGCTTCTTCGGCATCCCGGCACGGTTCGAACGGATAAAATCCATCACGCGCGGCGCGATTTCAGACCGCCAGCGCGACCCGTTGAAGACACCGTAATGTCCGACATTCGGCTGCTCGTAATGCGCTTTCATGTCGTCCGGCAGGCTTGTACAAAGGTCGTGCGCGGCGCGTGTCTGTCCCCGGCCGGTAATGTCGTCCTTTTCGCCTTCGACGGTCAGCAGCGCAGTCCGCCTGATCTTGGTGCAGTCAACCATCCGGCCGTTGTGTTCCATCGTTCCCTCAGGCAGGGAATGCTTGATGAAGACCGTTTCAACCGTCTGGAGATAGAACTCGGCGGTCAGATCCATGACCGCGAGATATTCGTCGTAGAATTCGCGGTGTTTTTCCGCATTGTCACCGTCGCCTTCAACCAGATGCTGGAAAAACTCACGGTGCGCCGTCATGTGACGGTCAAGGTTCATGCTCATGAACCCGGACAGCTGGAGAAAGCCCGGATAGACATCGCGCATGAAACCGGGATGCGGGAACGGAACCTTCATGACGACGTTGTTCTTGAACCAGTCAATGCCCTTGGAGACCGCAAGATCGTTCACGGCGGTCGGCTCGACGCGGGTGTCGATGGGTCCGCCCATCAGCGTCATCGTGGACGGAACGTAGGGATCTTCACGATCTTCCATGACGGCGACGGCCGCCAGCACCGGAACGGATGGCTGGCAGACACCGAGCACATGCGCGTCCGGACCCAGGAAATGCAGCATGGAAATGATGTAGTCGATGTAGTCGTCCAGGTCGAACTTGCCCTCCTGGATCGGCACCATGCGCGCATCGATCCAGTCGGTGATGTAAACGTCGGCGTTCGGCATCAGCGCGTCGACCGTGCCGCGCAACAGGGTCGCATAGTGCCCGGACATCGGCGCAACGATCAGGATTTTCGGATCGTTGCGGTGCGACGTGACACCGCGTTCGAAACGGATCAGGTCGCAAAAAGGCCGGCTCCAGACAACGCTCTCGCGCACCGGAACGCGAACGCCGCCGACAGTGGTTTCCTTCAGACCGAATTCCGGCTTGCCGTACCTGCGCGTCGTGCGCTCCAGAACTTCGCAGCCGGCAGCGATCTGGCGGCCAAAACTCGTGTGGGTCCAGGGATTCAAAGGATTTTGAAAATAAAGCCGCATCATGTCGGCAACCGCCCGGTACGGTGCCATTGCAGCGTGATTCAGCTCATAAAGATGATAAAACGGCAATGACGCGTCTCCCTGGTTTACGAAGCCGCCGCCCGCCCCCTTGACGAAATTTGTATACATTCTTTCGCGGCCCGCTTGTTATGGCACCATCTATTGCATCGCAGCAGAATAGCCAGCCGCGCAACCACCCGCAATACTGCTATTTGCTATGCTAAGCAGAACCTAAGCCAATCAATGCATTAAGGAACTCGTTTCGGCGCCGAACATATTTGCACTGCAAAAGCGAGATAGCTCATTTAAATCAACTTGGTAGAATTAAGGGCTGCTCCAGCGCACCTGCGTCAGGCAGCCAGGTCCGCGACAACCGCATCAAGCACGAAAAAGCCTTCACGCGTCGCCCGCACCCGGTTTTCCCCGATTTCTTCCACCATTCCATGCTCCAGGAGCGCTTTCAGGCGGCGCGGATCGACGGACCGGTGGGAGAACGTCTCGTAGCGGCCAAGATCAATACCTTCCTTGAGGCGCAATCCCATGAGCAGGAATTCGTCGCCCTGCTCCTCTTCGTTAAGACCGGCGTTTTCGATCAGTCCGTGGCCCGCGCGCTCGACATTTTCAAGCCAGGTCTCCGGATGACGTTCGGTCGACGTCGCCAGACGCGTCGCGCCGGCAGTAACGCGCCCGTGCGCACCCGGTCCGACGCCGACATAGTCGCCATACCGCCAATAGACCAGATTGTGGCGGCACTCCGCACCGGGGCGGGCGTGATTGGAGACTTCGTAGGCGGGCAATCCGGCCTCGGCCGTCACCTCCTGGGTGAGCTCGAAAAATTCAGCCGCCAGATCGGGATCCGGCATTTCCAGCTTTCCCGCCTGATGCAACGCAAAAAACGGCGTGCCGTGCTCGATCGTCAGCTGGTAGAGCGACAGGTGATCGGCGGCAAGTGAAATTGCCTCCTGCAATTCCGCCTTCCAGGCGGCCAATGCCTGACCGGGGCGGGCATAGATGAGATCGAAGGAGAGCCGCGGAAATGTCGCGCGGGCAGTCTCCACGGCTGCGCGGGCCGCGTCGGCGTCATGAAGCCGGCCAAGCAGTTTCAGATCCTTGTCCTGCAGCGACTGGACACCAAGCGAGACGCGGTTGACGCCCGCCGCGCGATAGCCCCTGAAGCGGTCGGCCTCAACCGAAGAGGGGTTGGCCTCCAGCGTGATTTCGACAGCGTCCTCCAATGTCCACCGGTCCGCGACCGCTTTCAGAAGACGCTCGACCGTTGCCGGTTCCATCAGCGACGGCGTTCCGCCGCCCAGAAAGATCGATTCGACCCTCTTCCCCTTGGTGAGTTCGGCAAAATAGGACAGCTCCCGCTCGAACGCGGCAGCGAAGCGGGCCTGGTCGACGGGCTGATGGCGCACATGCGAATTGAAGTCGCAATACGGGCACTTGGCCGCGCAGAACGGCCAGTGAATGTAGATTCCGAACCCAGCTTCGTTTGCCTTGTGCGCTGTCACGTCGGCTATCCCTTCAGACAGCCTTCGGCAAACAGCGTGAAGGCGCGCGCACGGTGCGACAACGGCTCCCGGTCGTCCGACAGACCGTGTTTTTCTTCCGGGGACATTTCGCCGAAGGTGCGGTCGTGCCCGTCCGGGCGGAACATCGGATCGTAGCCGAAGCCTTCCGTGCCACGCGGAGGCCAGACGACATCCCCCTCGACCTCGCCCCTGAAATACTCCGTGTGCCCGTCCGGCAAGGCGAGGCACAGCACGGCGACAAAGGACCCGCGGCGGTTGATTTCCCGTCCGGACGAAACGGTCTGAAGCTTTTCCTCGATTGTCCGCATTGCCATTGCGAAGTCCTTGTCGGGACCCGCCCAACGCGCGGAATAGATGCCGGGATCACCGCCCAGCGCGACGACACAAAACCCGCTGTCGTCCGCCAGAGACGGCAATCCGGAGCCTTCAGCAGCCGCAACCGCCTTCAGGGCAGCGTTTGCTTCAAAGGTGGTTCCGGTTTCCTCGGGCTCCGGCAGATCGAGCTCGCCAGCCGAAACGACATCGAAACCATACGGTGCAAGCAACTCGTTGATTTCTCTTATCTTGCCCTTGTTGTGGCTTGCAACGACAAGCCGGCCGGGTTCGAGTTTGCGATGGCTCATCGGCATGGCCCCCTTATAGAATCGCCATCTTCTGCAAATCCACGAGACGGCCGATGCCCGCCTTTGCAAGACCGAGCAACTGGGTGAACTCATCCTCCGAGAACGGCGCGCCCTCGGCGGTCCCCTGGATCTCGACGATCCCGCCGGAGCCGGTCATCACGAAGTTCGCGTCCGTTTCAGCGGTGCTGTCTTCCGCGTAGTCCAGATCAAGCACCGGCGCGCCCTCATAAATCCCGCAGGAAATGGCCGCGATATGATCTTTCAGAACCTCCCCGGACACCATGTCGCGCGCGCGCATCCATTCGACACAGTCGCGAAGCGCGACCCAGGCACCCGTGATGGATGCGGTGCGGGTGCCGCCATCCGCCTGAATCACATCGCAGTCCACCGAAATCTGAACCTCACCGAGAGCTTCGAGATCGACGACGGCGCGCAACGATCGTCCAATCAGGCGCTGGATCTCCTGGGTTCTGCCGGACTGCTTGCCCGCGCTCGCTTCACGGCGCATTCGGTCGCCGGTCGCGCGTGGCAGCATGCCGTATTCGGCCGTGACCCAGCCCCGGTTCTGGCCGCGCAACCAGGGCGGTATGCGCTCTTCGAGGCTGGCGGTACACAGCACGTGCGTATCGCCGAACTTGACAAGGCAAGACCCTTCCGCATGCTTTGAAACACCGCGCTCCAAAGTCACCGCCCGGAGCTCATCGGCTGCGCGTTTTGACGGACGCATGAAATTTCCTTTCGACTTTCCCTTGCGGATTACATTCGCCTGGAAACGACCGTTTCCTGCTGATCTCCTGCGCCTTGTAGACCTCAAATTCGCCTGAGGTAAAGGGCCAGCTTCCCGTCGGGCCCATTTTGCGCCTATATCTTGGGTGTAAGACGAAAAACGTCCAACAATCGCAGTGCGCATTTGGAGAAAACACCTTGAGCCTCAGCGACCTCGACAAGAGATCCCGCGAGATATTCCGCTCGATCGTGGAAACCTATCTGGAAACCGGAGAGCCTGTCGGCTCCCGCAACGTGTCGCGTAACCTGTCCATGTCGCTGTCGCCGGCGTCGGTGCGCAACGTGATGTCGGACCTTGAACACCTGGGGCTGCTGCATTCACCGCACACGAGTGCCGGCCGCCTGCCGACCGAGATCGGCCTGCGCTTTTTCGTCGATGCCCTGCTTGAAGTCGGTGACCTAACGGAAGACGAACGGCAACAGATCGACGTTCAGGTCCGCGCCTCGAGCGAGGCGAATTCGACAGAACAGGTGCTGACCGAAGCCAGCCAGATGCTGTCCGGACTATCCATGGGCGCCGGCGTGGTCATGACGCACAAGAGCGACATGCGCCTGAAGCAAATCGAATTCGTAAGGATCGAACCGCTGAAGGCACTCGCCATTCTGGTGAGCGAAGACGGGTCCGTCGAAAACCGGATCATCGACCTGCCGGCCAATTTGCCTGCATCCGCGCTCGTGGAAGCGACCAACTACCTGAACGCACAGATCCAGGGGCGCACGCTCTCCGACATCAAGGGAGAGCTGGAAAAGGTCCGCGACGCCGATCAGGCCGAACTTGACCAGCTCAGCCAGAAGGTCATCAATGCCGGTTTGGCCGTCTGGGGCGGCGAGACCGCCAGCGATCCCGCCACGCTGATCGTGCGCGGGCGCTCGAACCTGCTCACCGACCTGGACGCGGTCGAAGACCTGGAACGCATTCGACTTCTGTTCGATGACCTGGAAAACAAGAAAGACCTGATCCAGCTTCTGGGTCTCGCCGAAACCGGAGACGGCGTGCGCATCTTCATCGGCTCGGAAAACAACCTGTTCTCACTGTCAGGCTCATCGCTCGTGGTTTCACCCTACCGGGACAGCAATCAGCGCATCGTAGGTGTTCTTGGCGTCATCGGCCCGACACGGCTCAACTACGCGCGGGTCATTCCGATGGTCGACTACACCGCGCGCCTGGTCAGCCGGATCCTCAAGTAAGCGCCACATACCGATCTGTTCGAACCCGACCTATCAGGACATTAGAATGCTTTCGCCCGCAGAACTTGAACGTTACGCCCGTCATATCGTCATGCAGGAAATCGGCGGCGCCGGGCAGCAGAAGCTCAAGAAGGCACGTGTTCTCGTGATCGGGGCGGGCGGGCTCGGAGCCCCGGTCCTGCAATACCTCGCCGCCGCAGGTGTCGGCACACTCGGCATCGTCGACGACGACACCGTGTCGCTGTCCAATCTTCAGCGCCAGGTCATTCACGGCACCGACCAGCTTGGAGAACCCAAGGTCGCGAGCGCGGCCGAGGCGATTGCCCGCCTCAACCCGAATGTCAACCTGGAGCCGCACCCCACACGGTTCGGCGGCCACAATGCGCTCGCCCTGGTCTCCGATTATGATCTCGTCGTGGACGGGTCGGACAATTTCGACACGCGCTACCTTGTCTCCGATGCCTGTTTCTTTACACAGAAGCCGCTGGTGACAGCGGCTGTCGGCCAGTTCGACGGGTCGATCACCACGCTCAAACCCTTTGAACAGAATGCGCAAGGCGAGGCCAACCCGACATACAGGTGCCTGTTCCCGCGCAAACCGCGCGACGGCCTGCTGCCGACCTGCGCGGAGGCGGGCGTTCTGGGTGCGCTGACCGGCATCATCGGAACAATGCAGGCGATGGAAGTGATCAAGGAGATCACGGAAACGGGCGAAGGTCTGGTCGGGCGCATGATCATGTTCGATGCAAGGAGCTTCCGGATGGAAACCATTCGCTACAAACGCTCTGCGAAAAACCCGCTCAACGGTTCCGACCCGAAAAGCTGGGCGGCGCTCCTGGAAGGAGCCTGAGAGTTCGGCAGTCAGCCAATCGGTACGAAAACTCGGAGAAGGAAGCCATGGCAACCGTAAAACTGATGACGGATGCGGACGCTGAAGCGATCCCCGAAGTCAAAGCGGTGTTTGACGACATCCGCGCGACCCGCGGGTCCGATTTCATCAACAATGTCTGGCGCGCGCTGGCACAGGACCCGCCGGGCCTTGCGCGCACCTGGGCGCATGTCAAGTCGGTGATGGCGGCTCCGGGCGCCCTCGACCCGAAGACGCGCGAGATGATCTATATCGCGGTTTCGGCTGCAAACGGATGCAGTTACTGCGTTCACTCCCATACCGCGGCGGCCCGCGCCAAGGGCATGAGCGACGACGAGCACGGTGAACTGCTGCAGATCATCGGACTGGCCGCGATGACCAACACGCTGGTCACGTCGCTGCAGGTGCCGGTCGATCCGGAATTCGAAGTCAGCTGAAACGGCTGCGGCGGTCGTGGGCCGGCATCAAAAAACCCGCGCAGACCCAAGGCCCACGCGGGTTCGGATAAACGGTATCAGGACGATCAGTTCGGCTTTGCCGCGCCGTCGCCCTCTCCGGAGGCCTGCTGCTGCGCCATGTTCTGGCGGTACAGCTGTGCAAAATCGATCGGATCGAGCATCAGCGGCGGGAAGCCGCCGTTGCGGGTCGCTTCGGCGAGAATGTTGCGAGCGAACGGGAAGATCATCCGCGGGCACTCGATCATGACGAAAGGATGCATGTGTTCGGACGGAACGCCCGTCAGCTTGAAAAGGCCTGCGTAAACCAGTTCAACATTGAACATGACCATGTCGGGACGTTCGGCCTTGGCCGTCAGCGTCAGGACAACCTCGAACTGGTCATCACCCATCTGCTGGGCACCCACATTGACATTGATGTCCAGCTTGGGCTGATCGCCCTGGGTCAGAGCACGCGGCGCGTTCGGGTTCTCGAAAGACAAGTCCTTGATGTACTGACCCAGGATATGCATGCCGGGTGCAGCAGCGCCTTCCGTCTGCGGCTGTGCGCCGCCGTCATTCGTATCGGTCATGTTGTTTCATTCCGTTTCGCGGTGCTGATCTGTGATGAAGAATACCGGTATCCCTCCGTATGGCCGCCGGCCCGCGTAATCCGAACAACCTTTTCAGCGGCTGGCTAACATCTCAAAACGGCGCGCACAAGTGCAATGGCCTTGTCAGGACCCGGATTCCGATTCAAAAGGGGATTATGACGGATGAAAGCGCGTCCAACATTACATTGACGCAAAGACGGCTGAAGCTGGACACGCTGGTGCGGCTGCGCTGGCTTGCGGTCGGCGGCCAAACCGCGGCCCTGCTTGTCGTCCATGTGGGCCTCGGCTACGAACTCCCCGCCGGCCCCGCCTTCGCCATGGTCGCGCTCTCCGCCTGGCTGAACATTTTCCTGAAGATCCGCTGGCCGTCGGCCATGCGTCTGTCCGAACGCGCGGCCATCCTTCAGCTTGCCTACGATATCGTGCAAATGAGCGGCCTGTTGTTCCTGACGGGAGGGTTGGGCAATCCGTTTGCGTTCCTGCTGATGGCACCGGTGATGGTGTCTGCTGCGGGCCTTTCCGCGCGTTACACCTTCATGCTCGGGGTTCTGGCAACGGTCTGCGCCAGCTTTCTGGCCGTCTTTCACTATCCGCTGCCCTGGCCCGACACGGAAGTATTCAAGCTGCCCGTCATCTATTCGGTCGGTATCTGGATCGCGCTGGTCCTCACGCTCGGCTTCATGGCGGTCTATGCGTTCCGGGTTGCGGAAGAGGCGCGCCAGCTTGCCGATGCCCTGACCGCAACCGAACTCGTGCTTGCGCGCGAGCAACACCTCAACGCGCTGGACGGACTGGCAACGGCCGCGGCCCACGAACTCGGAACACCGCTTGCGACGATTTATCTTGTCGCCAAGGAACTGACCGACGAATTCGAAGCCCAGGACCATCGCGGCGAGGATGTCGCGCTGATCCGGTCTCAGGCCGAAAGGTGCCGCGAGATCCTTCAAAAACTCACCAGTCTTTCCAGTGAGGAGGACCAGACCTACCAGCGCATGCCGGTCGCCCAGCTTCTTGAAGATGTCATCGATCCGCACCGCGGGACCGGTGTTGCCATTCACTCGACACATGACGGCGAGGGGCCCGAACCTGTCGGGACACGGAACGCGGCAATCCGCTACGGCCTCGGAAATCTCGTTGAAAACGCTGTCGATTTCGCAAAATCGCGTGTCGATGTCTCGGCACACTGGGACGAAAACACCCTGTCGATCTCGATCCGCGACGACGGCCCCGGTTTTTCCATGGATATCCTCGGCAAGATCGGGGATCCCTATGTGTCCGTGCGCGGCAACAGGTCCCAGCAGAACGGCAAGGGTGGCGGGCTCGGGCTGGGGATCTTCATCGCTAAAACCCTTCTTGAGCGCACCGGCGCCAAGCTGCAACTGGAGAACCAGGCACCGCCCGAGAGCGGCGCCCACATCCGCGTCAGCTGGCCGCGCCCGGTCTTCGAACGTCCTGTTGGAGTGGACGAAACGCCGTTTTAGCCCCATAACGACAACAAAAGCGGATTTTTTGGCAGGTCTCTCTCAGGAAGATCATCCATCCTGCGCAAGAAGACGTAAGAATAGACGGTAACGAGCCATGACGGACCAGATGACTTCATTCAATGGATCGGGAGACATGAGTCTTCTGATCGTCGACGACGACAAACCCTTTCAGCAGCGCCTGGCGCGTGCGATGGAAAAACGCGGCTTTGCAACGGAAACCGCCGACGGCGTTCAGGACGCAGCCGCAAAGATCCTGAGCATCGCGCCCGCTTATGCCATCGTCGACATGCGCCTTGAAGACGGCAACGGCCTGGACGTGATCGAGAAAATCCGGCAGAAACGCCCGGACGCGCGCGCGATCATCCTGACCGGTTACGGCAACATCGCCACCGCCGTGACCGCGGTCAAGCTCGGCGCAATCGATTACCTGGCCAAACCCGCGGACCCGGACGACATCGTCGCGGCGCTTGCACGCAAGCCCGAGGACAAGGCGCAGCCACCGGAAAATCCGATGTCTGCCGATCGTGTCCGCTGGGAACATATCCAGCGTGTCTACGAATTGTGTGATCGCAACGTGTCGGAGACAGCACGCCGCCTGAACATGCACCGCAGGACGCTGCAGCGCATTCTCGCCAAAAGAGCACCGCGCTAACAAAGGCCTGTGTTGAAACCGATTGCAGGGTTGCCCTTTCAGCGCCACTTTGCCTAAGTATTCACATCATAAATTTCTTGCGCTCCGACGGAGATCGTCCATGCGGCGTCTTGCTGCCTGCAGTTCAAACAAGCCTGTCATCAAATCCCGTCTACTGGCGGCCTGCAGCCTCTGTCTTCTGACCTACAGTGCCGGCGCATTCGCACAGTCCGTGCCGGAGACCGTGCGGATCAACGTGGAACCGGCCGATCCCGGCATACGCTCCATCACGGTCGACAAGAAGTACCGGCCAATCATCAGCCGCGACGACAAGGGCGTGGTGATCGATACGATGGGCAGCGACAACACCTTGCCCAGCTGTGACGTCAAACTGGAAGTCACGCTCGAAAACAGCCGCGTCTTGCATCGCGATGCCGATCTTTGCAGCGGAAGCACGCTTGTTGTCGACGTGACCAGCGACGGGAAACCGGGTGCGACCGCCCGGGTCGTCGGGACGTCGTCCGGGGTTGCCGCGGGTCCCGTCGCCAATGCGCCAGCAGCGGCTGGTCAGAGCCAGACACAGACATCTTCCGCCGAGCCGGCGGGGCAGGGAACCGAAACGTCCATCGTGGAGGTCAGCCCCCCTGCGGACACTGGCGGACTGCCGCCACTCGAGCAGGTCCAAACGCCTATTTCCAGCGGCGACCCGAACGGCGACACCGTCGCGTCGACCTCACCGGGCGACTTCGAGACGACGATACGCGACAGCCTGTCCGGCGGCGCGAACGCACAGGCGGTCGTGGTCACGCCAAACGAGGCCCGGCAATGGGCCGCGGATCCCGGCGGTCAGCCCGGGTCACCGTCGCTCATTGAGCACACGGTGCCGCAGACCGACGATCGGGACTTCAGGGCCGACTGCACGACGCAAGCCGGGTTTGCGAAAATCACGTTCCAGCAAGCGCCTGCCGGACTGCAGGAAGGCATGCCGCAGACGATCCGCGTGTCCGCGGGAGACTATCTGGGCAGCTTCAACGCATTCGGGTCTTCCAATGCGAATTCCCAAGGCGTTTCGCTGCCTGAAGTCAATATCGAGATGACTGATCCGCTCTGGGAAGCGATGATCAAACAATCGGAACTGTCGATCTCGATCGAAGGACTGCCGGCCTATCAGGTTTCCCTGAAAGGCAGCGCCAATCCGGTTCGGCTGTTCGTGGCGACCTGTGCGCTTCCGCAACAGATCGTCGCTGACGGCGGCGCCGATCCGGGTGCGGACCTGTCGTGCAACGAACTGGGCCGCGTAAGGTCCGTCGAAGCGGTTCGCCCGGGGCAGATCGTGTTCCGAAATTCCGGCCGGGACACCATCGAGGTCAGCTGGGTTGACTATCGCGGCGGCGAACGTCCCTATGCCCGGCTCGAACCGGGTCAGGTGCTGGAACAGCAGACTTACGTTTCGCATGCCTGGACCGTGCGCGGCGCCACGGGTGAATGCCGGGGTATCTACGTCACACAGGCCCCCTATCGGGAAGTCGTCATTGGCGGCCAGGCCGGGTTCGGCAACGATGGCGCTGGCGGGTTCGGGAACCAGGGCGGGTTTCAGAATGACCCCTTCGTCAACAATGGCGGCGGTCCGGTTCCCCCCGGCAGCATCGGCGGCGGCAACCAGGGTGATTTCCAGCAACAGGCGGCCCAAACCAATGTCGCGGACTATCTTTGCACGGCCGGCATCGACCTGAATGTGGTGTTCTCGCCGGACGGCCAGTCGGCAACCGTTGCCGAAATGGGATACGGCGCGGTGACGCTGCAGCGGCTCGGCAGCCCGAATACCTTCCACTATGAAGGGCAGGGCCATACCCTGAAGGGCCAGCTGCAGAATGCGACTTGGTCACGCCCGGGTTTGCGCGATGTTTTCTGCGCACGCAGGTGACATCGGTGGCAGAGTTGAAAATCACGCCTTCTACCCAGAGATGCAAGACTTCACGTTTCCCTCTTAAGAAGAACACATCGTCAAAATCACCTAATTATTTCCCTGTATTTTTGTACCAAAGTACAAGTGCGGTGCAGCATTCCTTAACACTTGGCGACTAAGCTAATTCAAAGTTTAACTTTGGGTAGCACGGCATGTCATTTACACGTTGGCCTCTGGCCTGGAAAATCTGCACACCGGTATTCGTAATCGCCATCTTCACCGTCGCACTGGCGGCGTTTTCACTCGTCTCGCTGAAAGACGCGATGATGCAGGAACGTCTCGTCAAGATCGAAGACATCTCCCAGACGGCAAGAGCAATCGCAGCGCGCTACCACGAAATGGAAAAAGCCGGCACGCTGACGCGGGAAGACGCTCAGGCGCGCGCACTCGAAGCGATTGCCGCCATGCGCTTCGAGGGCGGCGAAAACTACATTTTCGTGTTCAACAACCAGTCCGTTACCATTTCCCATGCCAAGGCAAGCCTCATTGGAAAAGACCTGTCCGGCCTGAAGGATGCCAACGGAGTTCTGATCATTCCCGAACTGGTCAAACTGGCCCAGGCAGGTGGTGGCAATCTCCAGTATCTGTGGCCGCGCGCCGGAAGCGACATTCCGATCGAAAAATGGGGTTATGCAACAGGTTTCAAGGACTGGGGCTGGATGCTCGGCACCGGCGTCTATATCGATGACCTCGAAGCCGCCTACTGGAACCAGGCTGTCCTGATCATCGTCCTCGCTGCCATTGGTGCCGTCATTGCCGGCACGATCGCGCTCTTCGCGATCCGCAGTCTTGTCGGACCGCTCCGGTCCCTGACGGCCAACATGGCAACGCTGGCCGACGGCAATACCGATATCCGGATCGACGGCACCGACCGCGGCGATGAAATCGGCAAGATGGCCTCGGCGATGGAAGTGTTCGTGCACAACGAGACCGAGCGCCGCGCTCTGGAAGTACAGCAGAACGAAGCGCAGCAGGATGCGGCCCGCAAGGGAACCGAGATCCAGCATCTCAGCGGCGAATTCGACCGCCAGATCATGGACATGCTGAACGTGATCGACGGATCGGTCCAGAACCTGCAGTCCGCTTCCTCGACGATGACCGATGTCGCGGCGCAGACGACAGAGCAGAGCGGTCTCGTCTCCAATGCATCGTCACAGGCCTCGCACAACGTCGAGACAGTGGCTGCAGCGGCAGAGGAACTGTCCGCTTCCGTCAACGAAATCCGCCGGCAGGTTCAGTCCTCCAGCGAAATCGCGGCCCGGGCCGCCGGTGAAGCCGAATCCACAAACCAGCGCATGAACGGGCTGTCTGAGTCCGCCAGCCGGATCGGTGAGGTGGTCACGCTCATTCAGGCGATCGCCGAACAAACCAACCTTCTGGCGCTGAACGCGACGATCGAGGCAGCACGCGCGGGCGAGGCCGGCAAGGGCTTCGCGGTCGTTGCCGCCGAGGTCAAGGAACTGGCGAACCAGACGTCCAAGGCAACGGAAGAAATCTCGAGCCAGATCTCGGCGATCCAGGAAGAAACCGGCCACGCGGCCAGCGCGATTTCCTCGGTCACCGAAATCATCAACAACATGAACGAAATCGCATCCTCGATCGCCGCCTCCGTCGACGAGCAGGGTGTTGCGACGCAGGAAATCGCCACGAATGCAACGGAGGCTTCCCGGAGTACCGTTGACGTGACGACCAATATTGAGAGCGTTGCAACTGCGGCCGAGAACACGCGGGATACGGCTGAAAAGGTCGACCTGTCGGCGCAGGAGCTGCAGGGAAATGCCGGCCAGCTGCGCAACCAGGTTGCAACGTTCCTCGAGGAGGTCCGCAAGCGGTCCGTCGCGTAAAAAAGGCTGGCCAGAAACACGAATGCCCTCTTCCGTTCGGAGAGGGCATTTGCATGTCCGCATTTGTCGCCGGCGCAGAATTTCCGGAATTCTTGATTTCAGACCTTGCGCAGCGCGACCTTTGAAATCCGGTGGCTGGCGTTCTTGGTCAGGATGAGGTCGGCGCGCGGACGTGTCGGCAGAATGTTTTCCCGCAGGTTGATCAGGTTGATGTCGTTCCAGATCCGCGTTGCGGTCTCCACAGCCTCTTCATCGTTGATGCGCGAATACTTGTGAAAATAGGATCCCGGATCGCGGAAGGCGGTCTCCCTCAGGCGCATGAAGCGGTCGACATACCACGTGCGCAACAGGTCCTCGTCCGCGTCGATATAGACCGAAAAATCAAAGAAATCCGAGACGAACGGCACCGCGCGCCCGTCCTTGGGCAGCTCCCGGGTCTGCAGCACGTTCAGGCCTTCGACGATCAGGATGTCTGGCTTGTCGACTGTGACCGCATGGCCCGGCATAACATCGTAGTAGAAGTGGGAATAGACCGGCGCCCGGACATGGCGCTGTCCCGCCTTGATATCGGACAGAAATTTCAGAAGCCGGGGGCGGTCGAAGCTTTCCGGAAAGCCCTTCTTGCTCATCAGGCCCTCGGCCTCGAGGATCGCGTTGGGATAGAGAAACCCGTCCGTCGTAATCAGGTCGACCTTGGGACTGGCAGGCCATCTTTCAAGGAGTTCGCGCAGGACGCGCGATGTCGTCGACTTGCCGACCGAAACCGAGCCCGCGACACCGATGATGAAAGGCGTCTTGCCCTCGTGATAGCCGAGGAAGTTCTGGGATGCCTGGTGAATGCTGATTTTCGCCTCGGCATAAAAAGCCAGCAGACGAGAGAGCGGCAGGTAGATCGTCTCGACCTGCTGTATGGAAACCGGCGCATTGAGGCCCTGAAGCTGTTCAACCTCGTGTTCGTCAAGCGTCATCGGATGGTCTGCACGCAACCGCGACCACTGGCGCTCAGTGAACACCCGGTAGGGGGACAAATCCATGTCCAGTGCGGTTGCGACTTTCTGGTCCATCGTTTCGCAGTTCCCGCTGCGCTTGCCTTGCGGCCGGTGCCTAGTCTTGGGGCCGGGAAGCCTTTTCTTCAAGTCCCGTCTGTCCCGTCCGCTTTGCCAATTCCGCCATGACATCGCTCAACGGGACATTGGATACATTCAGAATCACCAACAAATGATAAAGCACATCAGCGGCTTCCGCTGTCAGTTCTTCCCGATCCTGCTGCACGGCCGCAATCGCCGCCTCGACCGCCTCTTCTCCAAGTTTCTGGGCGCATTTTGCAACACCCTTGTTCACCAGTTTGCGCGTATAGGACTTTTCGTCGTCGCTCTTGGCGCGCGCTGCGACTATGGCATCCAGATCGTCCAGTGTGAACTTGGTCATTTGGCTAGAGCTCTTTTGATGACTATGGGTCCAGGCGCATCGGCACGCCGGCATCATTCATGTAGGCCTTGGTTTCCTGAATGGTGTATTCGCCGAAATGGAAGATCGAGGCTGCAAGCACGGCCGTCGCATGGCCGTCGCGCACGCCCTCGACCATATGATCGAGCGTGCCGACGCCGCCGGACGCGATCACCGGCACCAGCACGGCATCGGCAATCGCCCGCGTGAGCGCGATGTTGTAGCCCGCCTTGGTGCCGTCCCGGTCCATGGACGTGACAAGAAGCTCGCCCGCACCGAGTGCGACGACCTTTTTTGCGAATTCGACTGCGTCGATGCCGGTCGGATTGCGCCCGCCATGGGTAAAGATCTCGAATTTCTCCGGCTCTCCGGGCGCATTCACCTGCTTGGCGTCAATGGAAACGACAATGCATTGCGCGCCGAATTTTTCCGCCGCCTCGCGGACGAAGTCCGGATTCCTGACGGCGGCCGTGTTGATCGACACCTTGTCGGCCCCGGCGATCAGGAGCTTGCGGATGTCTTCGACCGTCCTGACACCGCCGCCAACGGTGACCGGCATGAAACAGGCTTCCGCCGTGCGCCGGACGACATCGTAGATGGTGTCGCGGCCCTCGTGGCTGGCGGTGATGTCCAGAAAACAGAGTTCGTCGGCCCCGGCGGCGTCATAGGCCTTTGCGGCCTCGACCGGATCGCCGGCATCGACCAGATCGACGAAATTGACGCCCTTGACGACACGGCCGTCCTTGACGTCGAGGCAGGGAATGACACGGGCCTTGAGGGTCACGATGCTTTCCTCCGCGCAGTCAGGATCAGATCCATCGCCTCTTTCGGATCGAGGCGCCCGTCGTAAAGGGCCCGGCCGGAAATCGCACCTTCCAGAATGGCGCAATCGGGTTCCAGCAGACGATGGATGTCCTCGATTGAGGCGAGGCCGCCGGATGCGATGACCGGAATGGAGACGGACCGGGCCAGCTCCAGTGTCGACGGGATGTTGAGCCCCTTCAGAACGCCATCGCGGTCAATATCGGTGTAGATGATCGCGGACACGCCGGCATCCTCGAACTGTTTCGCCAGATCCACCGCGGTCAGCTCCGATGTCTCCGCCCAGCCCTCGACGGCGACATAACCGCCCTTGGCGTCGATGCCGACGGCGACCTTGCCCGGAAATTTGCGGCAGGCTTCCTTCACGAGACCCGGATCCCGCACGGCGACGGTGCCGAGAATGACCCGCGTGATGCCTTTCGAAAGCCAGGTCTCGATATGATCGATCGTCCTGATCCCGCCGCCCAGCTGAACCGGGTTGCGCGTCGAAGCCAGAATGGCGTCGACGGCCGCGCCGTTGACGCTTTCGCCGGCAAACGCCCCGTTGAGATCAACCACATGCAGCCACTCGAAACCCTGTGTCTCGAATGCTTTTGCCTGTGCGCCCGGATCGTCGTTGAAGACGGTCGCCTGGTCCATGTCGCCGAGCTTCAGACGCACGCACTGGCCATCCTTCAGATCGATGGCGGGAAATAGGATCATTCTGGTCAAATTCCTTCAACGATGACGATTTCGCCATCGGCAACTTTCTGGCGGATTTTCACCGCTTCCTGATATTCGGGGGAGTTATAGCAATCGACCGCATGTTGAAAGCTCGGAAATTCAATCACGACATTGCGGGCCCGGCCCGGACCCTCGATCAGGTCGGCCTTGCCGCCGCGTGCAAGGAAATTGGCTCCGAACCGTTCAAAGGCGGGCTTGGCCGTCTCAACATATTGCGGGTAGTTGTCCGGGTCGCGAACATCCACCCGTGCAATCCAGTAACCCTTGCTCACGTGTCTTCTCCCGTATTCTCATGTGCCTTCGACAATGACGATGTCACTGTCGGAATATTGCTGTCTCAACTTCGCTGCCGCCTGGTATTCCGGTGAATTGTAGCAGTCCAGCGCCTTCTGGTAGCTCTCGAATTCAATCACGACATGGCGTGCGCGCACGGGTCCTTCCGGGCCGGTCATGTCACCGCCGCGCACGAGGAAACGGGCGTCGAACTTTTCAAAGGCGATTGCATCGGCAGCAAGATATTTCGGATAGTTGTCCGGGTCCGTCACGTCGACATGAACGATCCAGTAGCCTTTTTTCATGTGAGCCTCCGCGCGGTCACGGTGTCCAGTCGAGGAAATTGGCGATCAGACCGAGGCCCAGCCGCTGGCTTTTTTCAGGGTGGAACTGGGTGCCGATCATGTTGTCCCGCGCAACCATCGCCGTGAAGGTGCCCGCATAGTCGAACGTCGCCAGACGGTCGCCGTCGTCGGTGCAGGCGAAATGGTAGGAATGCACGAAATAGGCATGCAGTCCATTCGGTCCGGTTTCCAGGCCCTTGAACACGGCATGACCATTCGCGTGGACGTTGATGGTGTTCCAGCCCATATGCGGGATCTTGAGACCGGGATCCGACGGTTTCATTTCGGAAACATCGCCTGAAACCCATCCGAGGCCCTCGACGGTTTCGAACTCAAGGCCCCGCTCGGCCATCAGCTGCATGCCGACGCAAATGCCGAAAAAGGGTTTGCCCTGGTCGCGAACCGCCTCCCGCAGGGCTTCCGGCATCCCGTCGACGGCCCAGAGGCCGCGCTTGCAATCCGCGAAAGCACCGACGCCCGGCAATACGATCCGGTCCGCCTTGCGCACCCGGTCGGGATCGGCGGTGACGATGACATCGGGCATGTGCGCATGCGCGCGTGCGGCCCGCTCGAAGGCCTTTTCGGCCGAGCGCAGGTTGCCCGAACCATAGTCGATGATGGCGACCGTCATTGCCGTGCCTCCGGACCGAGTGTCAGGCCCACGACCCGTTCGCTGCCGACCCTTGGAACGATCTGTGCGCGGACAGGACGCGCAGGCGGTTCGGGCTGTGCAGGCTCCGGCGTCATCCGGACGGCCTCCTTGTTCAGGAAGCGCAGTTCGGCTTCTGCAGGATTTGTACCGTCGACTATGCCGACGACACGCCAGCCCTTGCGTTCCAGCGACCAGCGGCGCAGCGCCTGGGCCTCGAAGCCGAACAGGAGCGAAATCGTCAGGGCGACGATGCCCGTTGCCTGACTGCCGAGCGACAGCGCGACGATTTCCATGATCAGCGTGAGAGCCAGATATCCCAGCAAAACCAGCCACATGCGGTGCACGAGCATCCAGATGAACGAAAACAAGAAGGCCAGTACGGAAAACCGGTCGGGAACGAACAGCAACCGATCGCTCTCACGCGGGTCGCCCGCCAGGTCCTGAAACTCCGGCGGGGCCATGACAACATAGGTACTCATAAGCCGGTCGTCCTTCAGCCGCCCAATTGGCCTTTGGTGGTCGGAATGCGATCCGCCTGGCGCGGGTCAATCTCGGCCGCCTTGCGCAGCGTGCGCGCAACCGCCTTGAAACAGGTTTCCGCGATATGGTGGCAATTGGAGCCGTAAAGATTGGCGACATGAAGGGTGATGCCGGCATTCATGGCAAAGGCCCGGAAGAACTCCTCGAAAAGTTCGGTATCAAAATCACCCACCTTGTCCCGGTCGAAAGTCACGTCCCAGACGAGGAACGGACGGCCGGACACGTCGAGCGCGCAGCGCGTGAGTGCCTCGTCCATCGCCAGGTGGGTGTCGGCATAGCGGGTGATCCCGGCCATGTCGCCCAGCGCGGTCGAAATCGCCTGACCAAGCGCGATGCCGGTGTCTTCGACGGTGTGGTGAAAATCGATATGGGCGTCGCCCTCGGCGCGCACCTTCATGTCGATGAGCGAATGGCGCGACAGTTGTTCCAGCATGTGATCAAAAAAACCGACACCGGTCTGAACGTCATAGGTTCCCGTCCCGTCGAGATTGATTTCGACGGAAATACGGGTCTCCTTGGTGTCGCGCGATACACTCGCCGTGCGCATAAGCTGCTGTCCTTGCTGTGGTTAGGAACCGGCGGTGTTGTAGCAGGGAGAGCCGCGTAAAGAAACCATATCGTGCAAGTCGTTCGCCGTCGGCCCGGCGGTCCCAATGAATGTGTGCCGACTCTTTCGCGTTCCTGTGCCATGATCCGCCGAACGAACGTTTCAGGAGACAGTTTCATGTTCAAGGAATCCGTGTCGGAAGGCGGTCTCGCGGTGGTGACCGGAGCCGCGAGCGGGGTCGGTTTTGTCGCAGCACAACGGTTCGCAGAGGCCGGCCTCGGGGTGGTTCTGGCGGACCTGCCCGGAGAACGCCTGGACACGGCGACGCAGGAGATCCGAAAGATCGCGGGCAGCAAGCCCGTTCTCGGCGTTCCGACGGACGTTTCAGACATGACTCAAGTGGAAAGTCTCGCCAACGCCGCGTTTGAGGCCGGCCCGGTCGCCGTCCTCATGAACAATGCCGGGATCGGCATGTCCTCGAAAACCTGGGAGGCCTTTGACGCCTGGGAACGCATGATGGACGTCAATTTCTTTGGCGTTCTCCGGGGTGTTCAGGCCTTCACGCCGCGCATGATCGAGGCGGGCCGCCCTGCGGTCATCGTCAACACCGGGTCCAAGCAGGGCATCACCACGCCGCCCGGAAACCCCGGCTACAACGCCACGAAGGCGGCCGTGAAGGTGCTCAGCGAGCAGCTTGCCCACGAGCTGCGCGAAGCCGGCGCGCCGATTTCGGTCCATCTCTTCGTTCCCGGCTTTACCTATACCGGCATGACGTCGGCCTTCTTCAAGGAAAAGCCGGCATCGGCCTGGACCAGCGAGCAGACCGTCGACTTTTTTCTCGAACGGATGTCGGAAGGCGACTTCTATATTCTTTGCCCGGACAATGACGTCGACGGGACGCGCGACCGGCGCCGGGCCCAATGGGCCATCGGTGACATCATCGAAAATAGGCCGCCGCTGTCGCGCTGGCATGCGGATTTCAAGGACGCATTTGCGGAATTCGAGAAATCGGGAAAGTCGTAGGCTGGTCACACGGCAACCGCAGTGATAAGGACAGGGCGTCTTCCCGCCGCCCTGAAAGGAGCCCGCTCCATGCCGACCAGCCCGTTCGCCCCCAAGACCGCGCTTGACCGCCTGATGCTGCCCGTCGACGTGCCGACCATAAAGGATGCCGAAGCGCTGGTCAGCCGGACCGAAGACAGGGTCGGTGTCTACAAGATCGGCATGGAGCTGCAATTTGCCGGCGGGCTGGAGTTTGCGCGTGATCTTGCCGCTGACGGCAAAAAGATCTTTCTCGACGTGAAACTCCACGACATCGACAACACGATCACCCACGCGATCCGCAACGTCGCCAGGATGGGCATGACCTTCGTCACCCTGCATGGCTATCCGAAGACAATGCGGGCGGCCGTCAGGGGCCTGGCGGACGAGGGCAATCCGGCCCTTTGCCTGCTCGGCGTCACCGTCCTGACATCGATGGACGAAGACGATCTGGTCGCCGCCGGGTATCGAGGTCCCGTTGCCGACGTGGTGGCTGCGCGCGCCAAGGACGCGAGGGATGCGGGGATGGGCGGTATCGTCTGCGCGGCGACGGAAGCTCAGAAAATGCGCGCGATCCTTCAGGACGAACTGGTGATCGTCACGCCCGGCATCCGCCCAAAAGGCAGCTCCGCAGGCGATCAGCGCCGGGTGATGACACCGGAAGACGCGATCCGGGCGGGGAGCGACTATCTCGTTGTCGGACGGCCGATCTCCAGGGCCGACGACCCCGGGGCAGCTGCCGATGCAGTGGTTGCGGAAATCGAAGCCGCGCTGCGCTGAGCGCGAAACGATCCGCTGCGACAAAAAAGAAATGGCCACCGCTTTCACGGCGGCCAGTCTGCAGATGGCGGTCTTTTTCTGAACTATGCCGCCTGATTGTCGCCGACAGCCGCTGACCGCAGCACCATGCCGTAGAGGTCGCGCGGGTCGTCCGGGTCCGCGAGAAGGTCGAGCTTCTCGAAATGGCCCGTGGTCGGCAGAAGATCGCGGATGTAACGCAGGGCCGCAAAGTCCTCGATGGCGAAGCCGACACTGTCGAACAGGGTGATCTGATCCTCCGACGTGCGTCCCGCCGCCTTGCCGGCATAGACCCGCCAAAGTTCGGTGACCGGATGATCCTCGGCCAGCTGCTGCAGTTCACCCTCGATCCGGGTCTGCTCGGGCAGTTCAACAAAGATGTCGGAGCGCAGCAGAATGTCCTTGTGCAGCTCCGTCTTGCCGGGACAGTCGCCGCCGATCGCGTTGATATGCACGCCGGAGCCGACCATGTTGTCGGTCAGGATCGTTGCGTATTTCTTGTCAGCGGTGACCGTCGTGATGATCTGCGCGCCCTCGATGGCGTCTTCCGGGGTCTTGCAGATGGTCACGTTCAGCCCGGAATAGGCGAGGTTCCGCTCCAGGCGCAGGCTTGCCTTCACATCGATATCGTAGGCACGGATATCCGTGATCCCGAGCATTTCCTTGAACGCCAGGCACTGAAAGTCCGACTGGGCACCGTTGCCGATGATCGCCATCGTGGTCGATCCCATCGGCGCCAGATATTTCGCCGCCAGAGCCGAGGTGGCCGCTGTCCGCAGCGCCGTCAGGATGGTCATTTCGGTGAAAAGTACCGGATATCCGGTCGACAGTTCGGACAGGACGCCGAACCCGGTCACCGTCTGCAGGCCTTCGCGCACATTCTGAGGGTGGCCGTTGACATATTTGAAGCCGAAGGTTTCCCCGTCACTGGTGGGCATCAGCTCGATCACGCCCTGCGGGGCATGGGCCGGAATGCGCGGCTTCTTGTCGAAGCTCTCCCAGCGCAGGAAGTCCTGCTCGATGTAATCGGCAATGCCTTTGATCGCCTTTTCAACGCCGATCGTGCGGATGTTGCGCATCATGTCATCGACGCTCACGAAGGGAACAAAGGCCAGCTCGGACGGTTTCGGATTGTGATTGTGACGTATCATTGAAAAGCCCTCTAGAAGCTGCGTGTCGGACGGTCGAAAACACGGCGTCCGAAGAGAGAGCCGGTCAGATCGACCATGAGGCGCGCGGTTCTTCCGCGTTCGTCCAGAAAAGGATTGAGTTCGACGAGATCGAGCGAGGTCACGAGACCGCTGTCGTGCAGCAGTTCCATGACCAGATGCGCCTCGCGGAACGTCGCACCGCCGGGAACGGTCGTTCCCACCGCGGGCGCGATTTCCGGGTCGAGAAAATCGACATCGAGGCTGACGTGGAGAAGTCCGTTCCGAGTCCGGACCCGGTCCAGGAACGGCCGCATGAGGCCGGCAATGCCTTCCTCGTCAATCCGGCGCATGTCGCTGACACCAACACCGTGACTGAGCAGCATGTCACGCTCGGCCGCATCTATGGACCTGACGCCGAGGATTTCGACATTGCCCGGGTCGACCGGATGGCGCAGGGGCTCTCCGAGCAGATCATCAAACCCCGGGAGGCCGCAGGCGAAGGCCAATGGTGTTCCGTGCAGATTGCCGCTGTCGGTGCTGTCGAGGGTGTGAAAATCGGAATGGGCGTCCAGCCAGAGCACGAAAAGCGGACGGCCGCGTTCTGCGGCAGCCCGTGCCTGGCCGGACAGGGTCCCCGCCGCCATGGCGTGATCGCCGCCGAGATAGATTGGAAGAAGGTCCCGCCGCCCGAGATCTGCAGCCTTGGCGTGAAGCGCGCGGGTCCAGCCTGCATAAGACCTGAAATTCTTCAACACACCATTGGGGGACGACAGGTCACCGACCTCAGCCGGACGCAGGTTGCCGTGATCGGATACCGTGTGGCCCAACGCCTTCAATTGTTCGACAAGACCGGCCGTGCGGAAGGCATCGGGACCCATCAGGCAGCCCTTCTGACCCGCGCCATCATCGACGGGTGCGCCAACCAGCGCAATCTGTTTCGCAGTCACGTTCAAATCAGCCTCCAACCGAACCTTCGCCTTGAAATGTGCGGATATCCGGTGGCGGAGTAAATCCAGTCACTTGAACAAATGAGCAGTAAAATTTATCATTTTGAAAAGCAAAACTGTTCAAAGTGATCATATGGATGATCTGGATCTGCGATTAATCACGCTGCTGCGCCATGATGGACGCCGTTCGGTGTCCGATCTGGCAAGCGATCTGAAGGTATCGCGGGCAACGGTCCGCGCGCGCATGGAGAAATTGCAGGCCTCCGGCGAGATCCTGGGGTTTACGGCTGTCCTGCGCGACGACTGGCGGGATCTGCCGATCCGGGCGGTCACGCTGCTGGTGGTCGACGGGCACAACACGAATCCGGTGATCCGCTCCTTGAGCGCGATGACGGAAGTGCGGGCCATCCATTCCACCAACGGCAAATGGGATCTTGTGCTGGACATTGCGACGCGGGACCTTGCTGCCTTTGACGATGCGCTCAACCGGATCCGTCTGATCGAGGGCATTGCCGCCTCAGAGACCAATATCCTGCTCAACACGCGCAAGGGCCCGGCTGTCCTTCCGAATTAGAGCGATGGCCTCGCAAAACGGGTCGCATGTGGCTGAAACGCCGCCTACACTTGCCTCAGAGTTGATCAAATGACGAGTTCAAGATGACCAAGGCAATCGACCTTTCCAGTCTTGCGCCGGGACCGGAGCCGATCTCAGTCGGCAAAGAGGCGGCAGAAAACTATGCAGTCGTCAGGCAGACCCTGAAACGGATCACGCTGGACTGGCGCGAGCAGCCGACGCTGGAGATGCTTGCAAAGGAAGCCGGATTGCAGCCGATCCAGTTGCAGCGGGTGTTTTCGCGCTGGGCGGGCCTGACGCCCAAGCAATTCCTGCAGGCGATCACGCTGGACCACGCGAAGGCGCTCCTGCGCGACTCCGCAAGCGTCCTCGACGCCTCCTACGAGGTCGGCCTCTCCGGCTCGTCCCGCCTGCATGATCTCTTCATCACGCATGAAGCCATGACACCGGGCGACTACCGGGCCCGCGGGGCAGGCCTCACGATCGCCTACGGGTTTCATCCGTCGCCTTTCGGACAGGTCCTGATCATGGTCACGGACAAGGGTCTGGCCGGTCTCGGGTTCGCGGACCCGGGCGAAGAAGAAAGCGCACTGGAGGACATGTGCGGCCGCTGGCCGGCCGCAGATTATGTCCACGACCAGGATGCGACCGGCACCTATGCCGCACGCGTCTTCGATCCGGGACAATGGCACGAGGATCAGCCGCTCAACGTGGTAATGATCGGCACAGATTTCGAAATCCGGGTCTGGCAGACCCTCCTTAAGATCCCGATGGGGCAGGCGGCAACCTATGCCGACGTGGCGGCCTCGATCGGAAAGCCCAAAGCCTCGCGTGCCGTCGGATCCGCGGTCGGGCGCAACCCGATCTCCTTCGTGGTGCCGTGCCACAGGGTGCTGGCGAAGGGCGGCAAGATCGGCGGCTACCACTGGGGCCTCACCCGCAAACGCGCCATCCTCGGCTGGGAAACCGGGCTGTCGGGACCGGTGCTGGAATGTGTTTGAGTAGTCCGATTGGTCGTTTGGCAGACCCCCACCCCTGACCCCTCCCCACAAGGGGGAGGGGGATTGCGTACTGCCTAAAGAAAGACAATTACGTGTGCTTTTTCCTCATCCTGAGGTGCGGAGCGCAGCGAAGCCTCGAAGGATGGGCCACATGCACGAGGATTGCCGCCCATCCTTCGAGACGGACCGTACGGTCCTCCTCAGGATGAGGGTGCCATTTCTGAATCCGGGACGTTGCACAACGCCAAGAGCTGCCCTTCGACGACCTAATGCACCGGCCCTTCCGGCATCGGGTAGTTTCCGGTGATTTCCCAACCGAAGGACGCGATGCGTTCGGCGGCGACAGGGGTCAGGTCACCGGTGATCAGGAAATCGACGCCGGTGGGCGGAAACGGCAACCCGGCGAGACCCTCGTGGATCGATGAGAAGGTCTGCGCGACCGTCTGGGTCCAGGCGACCATGTCAAGCGGCAGCACCACGGCGGCGAGGCCGTCCTTGCGGATGGCGACCGGAATGCCGTTCACCTGCCTGATCTGGCCAAGGCCGGAAATCACCCGGTTATAGGTTTCCAGAAGCACGACCCGGCGGAGCTGGAAATAGGCGATATCCCGGCTTTCCGCATCCGCCGCCTTGGCCGCGATCAGGTCGAGATCCTGGACGGTCGGCATGGCCTGCAGCTGGTAGGCGATGATTGCCTTTTCGGTTGCGGTGTAAAAGGGATTGGCCGCAATGCGCGAGATGGTGTCTTGGGAAACACCCGCGGCCCGGAAGGTTGCCGCGGTGCGTTCCGCCAGTTCCGCCGGCGTGCTGTCGACGATCAGGTTTCTGAAATTGTCTGCCTGGCGCGCGGCAGAGACGATCATGCCGCCCGGCAAAAGCGCCGTAATAGCGGTCACCGTCCAACTGCCGGCCGTCGTGACGCTTGCCGTTTCGTTCAGTTTTTCCGACAGGGGCTTGTAGAAGGTATAGGGGTCGACGCCGAGCTGAACGGCAAGTTCGCGTTCAGCCTGCGCCTGCCCCGTGATGGCCTTTGCGATATCGGCAGCGGACCCGCCCTTGCCGGACACGGCCTCGCCGACACCCTTGGTCAGCCTGCCGAACATCCGGCCGACACCGGATACGGTGCTCTTTGCCGTCCCCACCGGATCGGTGACGGTGCTTTCGACGAAATCGACGGGTTTCTTTGCCGCTTCCTTCAGACCGTCCAGAAAACTGGCATCGTTCTTCAGGCCTTCCAGCGCAATCAGGACCTTGATCTCCGCGAGCCGCAGCTTCAGGAGACCATCTCCCTCAATCTGTTCGACACCCAGATCCGTCTGCAACTGGTAGATCCGCAGGAACCCGTCGCTGCGCACCGGCGACAGGACTGCATAGCCCGGGCCGTTTTCCTTGCCCTTCAGGACGACAGAGGGATCCTGCTCGGGCGGCGTTTCATATTGTTCCGATAGGGAAAGCGCAGGTGCCAGCGAGAGCGTCACGCCGAACAGCAGAGCAGTGGCAGCCGTTGAAAGCCTGTAAAACGTTTGCATCGAACCGGTCTCCGTCACAAGTCCGGCGATGCGTCAGTCCGGGGCTGTCCCGTTCCGCGCCAAAGCTTCGCCGGCCAGGTAGAGCGAACCGCAAATCAGGATCCTGGGCGGCTCGCCGTCCTTTTCGGCACAAGCTGCCACATCTGCCAGCGCCGCGTCCAGTGACTGGAACGGCGTTGCCTCCAATCCGGCGCACCGGGCAAGGTCCGCCAGCTCTTCCGGGGTCCTGGCCGTGTTGGTCGAAGCGATCGGAACCGTGCCGACATGGCGCACCAGGCCGTGGAAGGGACGGAAAAACCCGACAGGATCCTTGGTCGTCAGCATCCCCGAGACAACATAGAGCGGGCGCGGGGACCTCTCCTCAAGCTCGCCCATGAACTCGGCCACGGAAACCCCGGCACCCGGGTTGTGACCGCCATCGACCCAGACTTCGGCCCCGCCGGGACACATCTCAAGCAAATGCCCGTGGGTGATCGGCTGGAGGCGTCCCGGCCAGTTGACCGATTTCAGGCCCCGCTCGATCGTCGGCTCGTCGGGCAGCATCCCGGCCGCCTTCAGGGTGGCGATGGCGACCCCGGCATTGGCAAGCTGGTGGCTTCCGCCCAGAACAGGCAGCGGCAGGTCGATCAGGCCGTCATCGTCCTGAAAGGCCATCCGGCCCTGATCGGGATGCGCGGTGAAATCCTGTCCGAGGATCTTGAGAGGCGCCCGGATGCGTGCGGCCTGGCGGACGATCGCCGGAAACGCCTTTTCGGGCTGGGATGCGGAAACAACCGGTACCCCCGGCTTGATGATCCCGGCCTTTTCGATGGCAATGTCAGCCAGATCATCGCCGAGAAACTTCTCGTGATCCATCGAAACCGGCGTGATCACGGTTGCCGCCGGATGGTCGATCACGTTGGTCGCATCGAGCCGGCCGCCGAGTCCGACTTCCAGCAGCAGAATGTCAGCCGGGTGTTCGGCAAAGATCAGGAAGGCCGCGGCCGTGGTGATTTCGAAGAATGTGATTTCACCACCCGCGTTGGCATCCTCGCAGCGCTGCAGGGCGTCGTAGAGAACGGGATCGGACACGAAGCCGCCATCGGTTCCGACCCGGATCCGTTCGTTGAACGCCACCAGATGAGGCGACGTGTAGACATGGCAGCGCTTTCCCGAGGCTTCCAGGATCGCGCGCATGGTCGCCGTGACGGAGCCCTTGCCGTTGGTCCCGGCGACATGAATAACCGGCGGCAGTTTTCGCTCCGGATTGCCGAGGGCGGCAAGCAGGCGGTGCATCCGGCCGAGAGACAGATCAATCTCCTTGGGATGCAGGGCCAGCAGTCTGTCCAGGATTTTCGTAACTTGATCCAAGGCGCCCTCCGAAGGGTCCTCTGTCCGGTGTTTCGCTCTCAAACGGCTTTAGGAGATTGCCGGCAGCTTGACAAGCGGACCCGGCTAATTTGTCCTTTTGTGCCGCTTCCGCGACATTTTTGGGAAAGTTTCAGCGAAATGCGACGGCCCTATGAGCTCTTCTGCTCGGAATCGCCGCCGTCCGTTTCATCGCTCGCCGTCTCTTCCGGAGGGGTCTCGGCCGCGGCTTCCTCGACCATCTCCTCGACAGCAGGTTCGTCGATCTTCGGCAGTTCCACCTCGCGTTTCAGCAAGATGCCGCAAATGCGGGAGATCGTTTCCTTCATCTCCTGCCGCGGCACGACCATGTCGATCATGCCGTGGTCGAGCAGATACTCTGCCGTCTGGAAGTCTTCCGGAAGTTTTTCGCGGACGGTCTGTTCGATCACACGCCGGCCGGCAAAGCCGATCTGGGCCCCCGGTTCGGCAATGTGAACGTCGCCGAGCATGGCGTAGGAAGCCGAAACGCCTCCGGTGGTCGGGTTTGTCAGCACGACGACATAGGGAAGCCCGGCTTCACGCAGCATCTGAACGCCGACCGTGGTGCGCGGCATCTGCATGAGCGACAGAATTCCCTCCTGCATGCGGGCACCGCCGGAGGCGGCAAACATGACGAACGGGGTCTTGTCTTCCACCGCCTTCAACATCCCGGCCAGAATGGCCTCACCTGCCGCCATGCCGAGGGAACCGGCGATGAAATCAAAATTCTGGACGGCAATGGTCATGTCCATGCCGTTGACCTTGCCCTGTGCAACGAGAATTGCCTCGTCTTCGCCCGATTTTGACCGCGCTTCCTTCAGGCGATCCGTATAGCGCTTGGAATCGCGGAACTTGTGCGGATCGGCCTGAACATCCGGCGTAGCGACATCCGTGTAGGCACCTTCGTCAAAAAACGACTCGACCCGCTTGCGGGCCGGCATGCGCATGTGGTGACCGGAATTCGGCACGACCCAGAGATTGGCTTCCAGGTCCCGGTGAAACACCATTTCACCGGTCTCGGGATCCTTTATCCAGAGATTTTCCGGGACTTCGCGCTTCTTCCAGAGGTCGCGAATCTTGGGGCGTACGATAGAGTTGATCCAGTTCACGTCAGGCGCGTCCGTTTCCTAGAGTAATGACCAGATCAACGGATGTCCCATCGGGAGCGACTGAACATCCAGAAGTTGACCGTTTCCAACTTGATCGAGCGTCGCTGCATGTTCCTTCAAACGCGCGATGCTCCAGGCGAAGATATGGGGTTCGCCGTAATTCCTTCAATTGGACCGCCCGCTCAGGCCGAGCGCGCCCGCGCGCAACCGGACGCCAGGTCGGCAACGACGTCTGCAACTGCCTTGACGGTGCTTTCAGTCGCCTTTCCCGCCTCGTCCAGGCTGTCGCGAATGGCGTTCACCAGAACCGAACCGACAACCACGCCATCTGCATCCTTGCCGATCACGGCTGCCTGGTCGGCGGTTTTCACGCCGAAACCGACTGCCACCGGCAGATGCGTGTGCTTCTTGATCCGGTTGACCGCTGCCGTAACACGGCCGGTGTCGGCAATATTGGCGCCGGTGATACCCGTCACCGAGACGTAATAGACGAAACCGGATGTGTTTGCCAGAACGGCGGGAAGGCGCTTGTCGTTGGTGGTGGGGGTTGCCAGGCGGATGAAATTGAGCCCCGCGTCGAGCGCCGGCAGGCAGAATTCGTCGTCGGCCTCAGCCGGAAGGTCGACGATGATGAACCCGTCGACACCGGCCGCCTTGGCGACATGAACGAATTGCTTCGGATCGCGCACATAGATGGGATTGTAGTAACCCATCAGGATGATGGGCGTATCGTCGTCCTGCTCACGGAATTTGCGCACCATGTCCAGTGTCTTGTCCATGGTTTGCCCGGCGGCGAGCGCCCGCTGGTTGCCGAGCTGGATCGGAATCCCTTCGGCCATCGGATCGGAAAAAGGCATGCCGAGCTCGATGATGTCGGCGCCGGCTTCGGGGAGCGCGTTCAGGACCGCCTGCGAGGTTTCCTGGTCCGGGTCGCCTGCGGTGATGAAGGTCACCAGTGCCGGCCGGCCTGCTTCCGCACAAGCCCTGTAGCGGCGATCGATACGCGTTTCCGTCATGCAGCTAAACCCCTGCCGCGGGTCACGCGGCTCTGTTTCTCAATTTGAACTGAGTGCGATGTAGGGGAGCAGACAAGCGGATGTCAATCAAGATCGTCGCAATGGGGCGAGATGCCCGTCAGACGAGGAATAAACGGCAAAGGCCTGGCCGGACGGCCAGGCGCACCGGTTCAGCGCTTGAAGTGCTTGTTGAAGGCGTAGCTGGAGATTTCCGTGCGGTCCAGGCCAAGCTGTGCGAGTTCGCTGGTGTTCATCCGGTTCAGGCGTTCAAACTCGGTCGCGGCGCGATGAGCAGAGCGGATGTCACGGACAAAACCTGTCAGAAGATCGAATTTCATTTCGTGTTCCCTTCGTTCTGGTCGGACGGCATCGTTTTCTCCGTCCCTGTCCGCCCACCAACATAGGTTTTGCTGCGGCGCACACAACAGACAAGATTGCATTGCAGCACTGCCACTTTCGAATGGCTGAACAGCCAAATGGCGCCGACACCTGAGCAATTTGCATAGCTGGCTTATTGGCTCTGCAGAAAATACCGGTTCAAATGTGCACAAAGTGCACCTATTGTCTGTAACTGAGGAAACAACACAAGGAGCCGAAAATGGCCCATTCCCTGTTCGAGCCGGCCCCACCGCCCCTGCACGAGAAAATCTGGCGGCGTGTCAGAGATCTCAATTTCAGCGCACCTTCGCGCGATCCACGGTCGACGGACACCGCGAAAGGAACCGACCCGGCATTGCTCCGGCAGGTGGCGCGCCTGGACGCGCGCGGCCGGCTGGAGCTTCTGGAAAACGTGCTGATTTCAAAGCCGATCGGAAAATAAAAGGCCGCGCACCGTCAGGTACGCGGCCTGTTTCGTCCGGGCAATCCGGTTACATTTCGAAACCCAGCATCTGCCCGACGGCAAAAACGTCCTTGTCGCCGCGGCCGCACAGGTTCATGACGAGGATCTGATCCTTGTCCATCTGCGGCGCGAGCTTGACGACCTGGGCCAGGGCATGCGCGGGTTCCAGGGCCGGAATGATGCCTTCGACGCGCGTCAGCATCTGGAAGGCATCCAGAGCCTCGGTATCCATGATCGGCACATATTCCACGCGGCCGATCTCCTTGAGCCAGGAATGCTCCGGGCCGATCCCCGGATAGTCGAGACCTGCGGAGATCGAGTGGCCTTCGAAAATCTGGCCGTCGTCGTCCTGGAGGAGATAGGTGCGGTTGCCGTGCAGCACGCCGGGCTTGCCGGCGGTCAGGGACGCGCAGTGCTCCTCGCCGACGAGGCCGCGCCCGCCTGCTTCAACGCCGTAAATCCTGACGTCCTTGTCGTCGAGGAACGGATGGAACAGGCCGATGGCATTCGACCCGCCGCCAACGGCTGCCACGAGCGCATCCGGCAATCGGCCTTCCGCTTCCATCATCTGCTCGCGCAGTTCCTTGCCGATCACCGACTGGAAGTCACGCACCATCTCCGGATAGGGATGGGGACCTGCCGCGGTTCCGATCAAGTAGTAGGTATCCTCGACATTCGTCACCCAGTCACGCAGGGCTTCGTTCATGGCGTCCTTGAGCGTGCCGGCGCCCGCCGTCACGGGGACGATCTCCGCACCGAGAAGCTTCATGCGGAAGACGTTCGGCTTCTGGCGCTCGACATCGGTCGCACCCATGTAGACAACACAGGGCAGGCCGAAGCGGGCACAGACGGTCGCGGTTGCAACGCCATGCTGGCCGGCACCTGTTTCGGCGATGATACGCGTCTTGCCCATGCGCTTGGCCAGCAGGATCTGACCGAGACAATTGTTGATCTTGTGCGATCCGGTGTGGTTCAGCTCATCGCGCTTGAAATAGATTTTCGCGCCGCCAAGCTCCTCCGTCAGGCGCTCGGCGAAATAGAGCGGCGATGGCCGGCCGGTATAGTGCTTGTTGAGCGTCTCGATCTCCGCATGAAACTCGGGATCGTTCTTGGCGTCCTTGTAGTGCTGTTCCAGATCGAGGATCAGCGGCATCAGGGTTTCAGCGACATAGCGACCGCCGAAAATGCCGAAATGTCCACGATCGTCCGGACCTGTCCGGATGCTGTTCGCCATATCGTTCACGCGTTTACTCCTTCACCCCGGCGAGGCCGGAAATCATGCGCTTCTGGCCGCCGCCATGAAAGCGCGAATTAATTCGCTGTCCTTGACGCCCTTCTCCCGCTCGACGCCGGAAGAGACATCAACGGCCGACACGCCGCTTTGCCGTATTGCATCGGCGACATTGGCCGGGTTCAATCCCCCCGACAGGAGGAAAGGTTTGTTCAGGTCCAGATCCTTCAAGAGGGTCCAGTCGTAGGATACCCCGTTTCCGCCGGGCAACTCCGACCCCTTGGGCGGTTTGGCATCGAACAGGATCCAGTCCGCTACAATAGAGTAGTATTGCGCGCGTTCCAGATCTTCGCGTTCGGCGACGGACAGCGCCTTCATGACCTTCGTGCCCTGCATGACCTTGGCGGCTGCCAGGGCTTCCGGCGCTTCCGAGCCATGAAACTGGAAGATATCCGGATTGACCAGCTCCCGGATCCGCGACAATCCGTCCGGATCCATGTCGACGGTCACCGCGACAATCTCGGATTTTCCGCGAGCCATGTCGGCAAGCTTGCACGCCTTGCTGAGCGACACGTGGCGCGGGCTCTTGGGAAAGAACATCAGGCCGACCATGTCGGCGCCTGCGTCCAGCGCCGCTTCCATGGTTTCCTCGGTCGAAAGGCCGCAGATTTTGACTTTCACATCAGACATGGGATCGAGGTATCGCCGGTGCAGAACCGTTTGTCAAAAGGGGATTTTGCGCTTATTGCGTCGCCCTGGCTTCAAAAATGGCCAAGGCAATCCGGATGACCCGGTTTCCGACTTCGTTTCCGCGTTTCAGAGCATGAAGGCAGATTGAATGCTTCACTACCGTCACTCATGGGCAGACCAGCAGAAAACGATCGTCTTTCTTCATGCGGCCGGTTTCGACGGCCGTATCTGGAAACAGGCTGCGGAACAGCTCTCCGATTTCCATTGCGTCAGTCCCGATCTGCCCGGTCACGGCCAGTCCAGGGCCGTGCCGGTCACGGACTTCGACGCTGCAAGCGATGCGGTCGCGGAACTGATCGAACATATCGGCAAAGGTCCGGTCCACCTTGCCGGCCTTTCGATGGGTTCCTATATCGGCTTCCGCCTGCTGGCCCGGCACCCGCATCTCGTCGCAAGCGCCGTCTTCAGCGGTTTTCAGCATGTGCCGATCGAGGTTTCCGGGGTCATGCGTGCGCTGATGACAGCCTCGTCCTTCATGATGAATTCCCGCAAGAACCGGGAAAAGATGGCCCGGTCTCTCGGCGTCAACGACCCGAGCCTTGTCAGCCAGAGGGGCGGCCGCCCCAATGCCTCGTCAAAGAGCATGCGGAAAATCAGCTCGCTGGCGCTGGATTTCGATGTCGCCGCCGACCTTCAAAGCGTCGAAACACCAACGCTCGTCCTCGCCGGTGAAACCGAACATCCGTCCATCATATCGGCCTTGCCGGCCTTTCAGTCCGGAATGCCGCATTGCACCGCCCGCATCGTCCCCGGGCTGGGCCATGGCTGGATCGCAACCGAACCGGACCTTTTCGCACAAACGCTGCGCGCGTGGTTTCTGCAGGAGCCCCTGCCCGAGGATCTCAAGGCGGTGGCCGATGGTTGACGTTTGGATCGATCGCAAACCTGTTCATTTTCCTTGTCATCCCTGCGAAGGCAGGGATCCAGTAACCGTTTGTCTGGCCGCCTTTTTCCTTCTCCATCAGTACGGATTACTGGCTCCCGGTCTTGCCGCTATTGCGGCAAACCGGGACGACACCTCGGCTCCCCGATCCCGGATCTCTGCTGCGCTGCGTCCGGGATTGTTTCTGCTTTTTGTTGTATTTTTGTAGGTGGCCATCTGGCTGAGCAATAGCCAGATGGCCAGTGACAGGCGACCGTTCCGGGATCGGGTTTTCACCCGTTGTCATCATGGTTCCCTGCCACTTCCTTTTCCCGCTTGGAGAGTTGATTGGGCCTCTGTGACAGCACGCCCGCAAACAATCCGAAGCACGAACAGGTTACCACTGTCATGACCCGTCTTGAAAGTGCTCCGGCCGCGGTTGCCGGAATTGATGTTTCCAAAGACACCCTGGCCGTCTTTGACGAGGCCCGCCAGTGCCTGTCCACCGTGCGCAACAGCCCGGCAGCCGTTCGCAAGATGATCGCCGGTCTCGCCCCTGGAACGATGGTGATCTTTGAGCCCACCGGCGGCTTTGAGGCGCTGCTGGCAGCAGAGCTGGCCGCGCAAGGCATTGCGAGCCACCGGGCAGATACCTTGAAAGTCAAAGCCTTTATCAAGTCCTTCGGCCGCCTGGCCAAAACCGATGCGATCGACGCCAAGGCCTTGGCCCACTATGGCCGGGAACGCTGGAACCTCCTGGGTCTCTATCAGCCAGCAGACAAACGTCAGGCCCAACTGGCTGCCCTGGTCGCCCGCCGCCAGGACCTCCTGGCGATCAAAACTGCGGAAACAAACCGCTCCAAGGCTCCAGGAAATCCACTCATCTCAAGGTCCTGCAAGACTGTGATCGCCTGTCTTTGCCGTCAGATTGAAAAGATCGACAATGACATCGAGCAGATGATTGCCGCCTGTCAAACCTTGACCCGCCGCGCCCGGATCTACCGCTCCCTGCCGGGTGTCGGACCAAGAACGGCCATTGCCTTGCTGGCAACAATGCCGGAGCTTGGCACCCTGACACGAAGGCAGGCCGCCTCCCTGGCAGGTCTTGCGCCACACCCAAGAGACAGCGGCACATTGAAGGGTTACAGGAAAATGCGAGGAGGTCGGCCCCAAGTGCGTCAAAACCTCTTCATGGCAGCCCTGGTCGGAGCAAGGGTAGAAGGACCATTACGTACCTTCTATCAACGCCTTATCAAAAACGGAAAGAAACCGATCGTCGCCGTCGCTGCCATCATGAGAAAGATAATCGTAATCCTAAACGCAAGGGCAAGAGACGAAATCACGACAGTGAGTTGATGACGCAATTGAGTCCAATCTCACCCTCGTCATCCCGGCCAAGCAAAGCGCAGAGCCGGGATCGGGGAGCCCTTTAGCTCGAAAAGTGCCAACCCTCACGACACGTTGTAGGCGGCGATAGCGGCCATGTTGACGATGTCGCTGTCCTTCGCGCCGATGGGAAGGATCTGGATGGACTTGTCGAAGCCCGTGAGCAGCGGGCCGATGACGGTGGCACCGCCGAGTTCCTGCAGCATCTTGGTGGAGATCGATGCGGAGTGGAAGGCGGGCATGACCAGCACGTTGGCGGGTCCGGAGAGCCGGCAGAACGGATAGGCCGCCATCCGGTCCATGTTCAGGGCAACATCCGCGGCCATGTCGCCGTCATATTCGAAATCCACCCGGCGGCGATCGAGGATCTTGACCGCCTCGATGACTTTCTCTGACCGCTCGCCGCGCGGATGGCCGAAGGTGGAATAGGCCAGCATCGCGACGCGCGGCTCATAGCCGAGTTTGCGCGCAACATGGGCGGCCTCCTCGGCAATGTCGGCCAGTTCTTCCGAATTGGGCATGTCGATGACGGCCGTATCGGCGATCACGACGTTGCGGCCGCGCACAAGGGCAAGGGAAACGCCGATAACCCTGTGACCCGGTTTCGGGTCGATGGTCGCCTTCACCGTGTCGAGCGCCACTGAATAGTTCCGGGTCAAGCCGGTGACCATGGCATCCGCATCACCCCGGGCAACCATGATCGCGCCCCAGTAGTTCCGGTCGTTGTTGACCATCCGCTGGCAGTCACGCAGCAGGTAGCCGCGCCGCTGCAGGCGGCCATAAAGATATTGCGCATAATCGGCGTTGCGGTCTGACAGGCGCGCATTTTGAATGGAGATACCGGTACGGTCGATATCGACACCCGCCTGGTGCGCCATGTTGGTGATCTCGTCTTCCCGGCCGATCAGAATTGCTTCGCCAAGGCCCTGAGCGGCAAAAGCCGCCGCCGCGCGGATCACCGGTTCTTCCTCGCCTTCCGCAAAGACCACACGTTTCGGCTGCTGACGCACCTTGCTGAAGATCCGCTGCAGCGTGCCGGCGATCGGGTCGCGCCGGGCGGACAGCTGGAGCTTGTAGGCTTCCATGTCGACGATCGGACGCTTGGCAACGCCCGAATCCATCGCCGCCTGGGCAACGGCGGGCGGGATGGCGCTGATCAGCCGCGGATCAAACGGGACGGGAATGATGTATTCGGGGCCGAATTTCGGCCGGTTGCCGCGATAGGCAGCCGCGACCTCGTCGGGCACTTCCTCGCGGGCGAGCTGTGCAAGCGCCTGGGCGCAGGCAACCTTCATGTCGTCATTGATCGTGGTTGCATGGACGTCGAGCGCGCCGCGGAAAATATAGGGAAAGCCGAGCACGTTGTTGACCTGGTTCGGATAGTCCGAGCGGCCCGTCGCGACAATGGCGTCGTCGCGGACGGCGGCGGCCTCTTCCGGGGTGATCTCCGGGTCGGGGTTCGCCATGGCAAAAATGATCGGGTTCGGTGCCATGACACGCAGCATGTCCGGCGTCAGGGCACCCTTGACCGACACCCCGAAGAAGACGTCCGCCCCCTTCATCGCGTCATAGAGCGAGCGGTCGGAGGTTTCGATGGCATGCGCGGACTTCCACTGGTTCATGCCTTCCGCACGGCCCTTGTAGATCACGCCCTTGGTGTCGCACAGAGTGATGTTGTCGTGCGGAATGCCCATCGCCTTGACGAGTTCGATGCAGGCAATGCCCGCAGCACCGGCACCGTTGCAGACGACCTTGGTCGTTTTCATGTCGCGGCCGGTCAGATGCAATGCATTGAAGAGCCCGGCGGCGGCGATGATCGCCGTGCCGTGCTGGTCGTCATGGAAAACGGGAATGTCCATCAGTTCGCGCAGGCGCTGCTCGATGATGAAACAATCCGGTGCCTTGATGTCTTCCAGGTTGATGCCGCCGAATGAGGGGCCGAGATAGCGGACGGAATTGATGAATTCCTCCACGTCCTGGGTTTCGACCTCCAGATCTATGGAATCGACGTCGGCGAACCGCTTGAACAGAACCGACTTGCCCTCCATGACCGGCTTGGAGGCGAGTGCACCGAGATTGCCGAGACCGAGGATCGCGGAGCCGTTGGAAATCACGGCGACGAGATTTCCCTTGGTAGTGTAGTCATATGCGCGGCTCGGATCTTCCGCGATCGCCAGCACCGGAACGGCGACGCCCGGCGAATAGGCGAGCGACAGGTCGCGCTGCGTCGCCATCGGTTTGGTCGGCGTGACTTCCAGTTTTCCGGGGCGGCCCTCCTGGTGAAATTGCAGCGCTTCCTGGTCGGTAAAACTGATACTTGTTTTCGGCGAAGACTTATCGGTGGACATGGCGCGGGCGTTTCCTCTTCGTCGCACTTCTTGATGAGGCGGGGACCTGACCTTATCCCCTGGAAAATGAAGCCTCAAGCCAAGATGGCATACCCCTTTTGTGGAATGACGGCCAAGGTTTGCTACGTATTTCACATGAGTGAACAGAGCGCGCAGAAAATCGCCCCGGCAGACCAGAAGGTCACGCCGATGATGGCCCAGTTTATGGAGATCAAGTCCGCCAGTCCGGACAGCCTGCTGTTCTACCGGATGGGCGATTTCTACGAACTGTTTTTCGAGGATGCGGAAATTGCCTCCCAGGCCCTCGGCATCACGCTCACCAAGCGCGGCAAGCACCAGGGCGCCGACATTCCGATGTGCGGCGTACCGGTCCATGCCGCCGACGACTACCTGCAAAAACTCATCGCGAAGGGACACAGGGTTTCCGTCTGCGAGCAGACCGAGGATCCGGCCGAAGCGAAAAAACGCGGCTCGAAATCCGTGGTGCGCCGGGACGTGGTGCGCCTGGTCACGCCTGGAACACTCACCGAAGAACGCCTGCTGGACGCGGGAACAAACAATTATCTCATGGCGTTGACCCGTCTGAAGGGCGGGTCCTTGGGCAACGATGCCGTTTTCGGTCTCGCGTGGATCGACATGTCGACGGGGTCGTTCCAGGTTTCGGAAACGGACCAGCAGCGCCTTGCCGCCGACCTGGCACAGGTATCGCCGCGCGAACTGATCCTTGCCGATACGCTCCTGCAGGAGAGCGAGCTTCGCCTTGTCGCGGAGCAATCGGGAAGCGCCCTCTCACCGGTCCCGCGCGCCTTTTTCGACAGCTCGACAGCCAGCGACCGGCTGGGTCAGTATTTCGGCGTGAAGACCCTCGACGGATACGGAACCTTCAGCCGGGCGGAACTTTCGGCCGCCGCCGGGATCCTGTCCTATATCGAACGCACGCAGCTGGGCGAACGCCCGCCGCTCGATCCGCCGATGCGCGAGGCCTGGGCGGGCCGCATGCTGATCGACCCGGCAACACGGGCCAATCTGGAACTTGCGCGCACGCTGTCCGGAGAGAAGCAGGGGTCTCTGCTCGCCACCGTCGACAGGACGGTCACCGGAGGCGGGTCGCGCCTCTTGGCCAGCCGCCTCGCCGGGCCGCTGGTCGATGTCGGCGCCATCCAGCAACGGCACGATTCAGTTGCCTACTTCCTGACCAACGAAATCATGCGCGAAGGATTGCGCCAGACGCTGAAAGGCGCACCCGACATGGCGCGGGCGCTCTCCCGGATTGCACTCAATCGCGGCGGGCCTCGCGATATCCTCAGCGTCGCCCAGGGTCTCGCGGCCGCACGCGCGGTTCTCGACGAGACCCGGATCGGAGACATTCCCGCCGAAATCACCGAGGCCCGGCAAAGCCTCGAGCAAGCGCCACACGCTCTCGGCGATCAGCTTGTTTCGGCGATCAGGGACGAGCCGCCGCTCCTGAAACGGGACGGCGGGTTCATCGCCACCGGCTACAGCTCCGATCTCGATGAGTTGCGCGCGCTGCGCGACGAGAGCCGCAAGGTCATCGCGAAGCTGCAGGCGGACTATTCCGAGGAACTCGGCCTCCGGTCCCTGAAAATCAAACACAACAATGTGCTCGGCTGGTTCATCGAAGCCCCGACCGCCCAGACGGAAAAACTGACCGCCGATCCGGCACGGTTCATTCACCGGCAGACGATGGCCGGTGCCATGCGCTTCACCACCACAGAGCTGGCGGATCTGGAATCGAAGATTGCCAGTGCGGGCGAGCGGGCGCTTGCCATCGAACTGGAGATCTTCGAGCAGCTGGCGCAGGCAATCATCGAAACGGGCAACGCGATCAAGGCCGCTGCGCAGGGTCTCAGCGTGCTGGACGTCTCCGCGGCGCTTGCGAAACTCGCCCAGGATGAAAACTATGCCAGGCCGGTTGTCGATGACAGCCGCGCCTTCGACATCAAGGGTGGCCGCCACCCTGTCGTGGAACGTGCGCTCAGGTCATCGGGCGGTGACAGCTTTGTCGCCAACGACGCCAATCTCGGACCTGATGCATCGGAGGAAACCGGCCATATCTGGCTGATCACCGGTCCCAACATGGCCGGTAAATCGACCTTCCTGCGCCAGAACGCCCTGATCGCGGTCCTCGCCCAGATGGGGTCTTTCGTGCCGGCGACAGAGGCACATATCGGCATTGTCGACCGGCTGTTTTCCCGTGTCGGTGCGGCTGACGATCTTGCGCGGGGCCGGTCGACATTCATGGTCGAAATGGTGGAAACCGCCGCCATCCTCAATCAGGCAGGCGACCGGTCGCTGGTGATCCTCGATGAGATCGGGCGCGGAACCGCCACCTTCGACGGCCTGTCGATTGCCTGGGCGACGATCGAGCACCTGCACGAGGTCAACAGGTCCCGGGCGCTGTTTGCGACCCACTATCACGAACTGACCGCGCTCTCGGCCAAGCTTGACCGGCTGTCGAATGCGACCGTCTCCGTCAAGGAGTGGAACGGCGAGGTCATCTTCCTGCACGAAATCGTGCCCGGCGCTGCCGACCGTTCTTACGGTATCCAGGTGGCCAAACTCGCCGGTTTGCCGGCGAAGGTCGTCGAACGGTCAAAACAGGTGCTGGGCCAGCTGGAAGAACAGGACCGGCGCTCGCCGGCGGAAAGCCTGATCGACGAACTGCCGCTGTTTGCCAGCGTCGCAGCAGCGCCGCCCAGCGCCGGAGGCCCGGCAAACGAACCCGATCCGGTCGTGACGGCGCTGGAAGACATCGATCCGGACGACATGACCCCGAGAGAAGCGCTTGAGGCACTGTACAGGCTGAAGACACTGCAGACGCGCATCGAGGAATGACTGCTCTTTTTGCGTGACCCGGCCCGCAGAGGGGATTAGGCTCTCCGCCCGACCCTACCACTTGCGGCGATTCCGACAATGTATTCCTTAACGCAACTCCCCCGACAGGTGTTGCTGATCATGCTCTTGCAGTTCATCAAGAGCCTGGGCGCATCCGCGCTCATCCCCCTGATGAGCTTTTTCATCGTTGAGGGTCTCGGGTCCAGTCCATGGCAGGTCGGGTTCTACACGGGTCTGGTGATGCCACTGACCCTGATCGCCAACAGATGGGCGGGAGAGCGGCTCGACCACGGCTTTCCGGTCAAGCGGCTGCTTCTGATCTCGATATCTGCCTTCATCGTGGCGACATCGCTGCTGACGCAGGTGTCCGGCCTGTTGATGCTGGTTCTTCTGGTTGCGCCCCTGATGAGCCTTGCCAATATGGGGTCGGGCACGATTTTCACCTACGCGCGCCTCCACGCTGAACAGAACGGGCTCGACGTCGCGCGGATCAATTCCTGGCTCCGCATGATGGTGTCCCTTGCCTGGATGATCGGGCCGGCGGCGTCCTTTACCCTGGTCTCCCTGTTCGGCTTCGGGCCCACGTTCCTGAGCGCCTGCGCTGTCGGTGTCTGTTTCCTGGTTCTCGCGTGGATCACGGTGCCCACCGGCTTCAGATCCGAACGCAGGAAAGAGGACGATGCCGCCAAAGACCCCGTCAATTGGGGCTTGCTGATTGCGGGACTGACCTGCCTCGGCTTCATTATCACGAATACGCTTTTTGTCTCCGCAATGCCGCTGTTTTTCGTGAAGGAGATCGGTCTGCCCGGCTCAACGCCCGGGCTGTCCCTGTCGGTCAAGTGCGTGGTCGAGGTGTTCATGATCTTCTGGTCCGTTCGACTGGCGGAACGCATCGGCATCCGGCAGGTTCTGATGATCGCGGCCATTCTGGCACCGACCAGCATGATCCTGTTCGCTCAGGTCAGCGAATTCTGGCATGTCATGGCCGCATCGGTGGTTGAGGGTGCCTATTACGGGCTTTTTGCAGGTGTCTCGATCAGCTACGTGCAGAGCTTCGCGCCCGACCGGCCCGGACGCGCGACCGCCGTTTACATGAACAGCCTGTTCCTGGGCGGCATGATCGGCAGCATCTCGATGGGGATTATCGCCAGTGCAACGGATTTCAAGACCGTGCTCTATGTTGCCGCCGGATCCTCGGTGGTGGCTCTGCTGATCTTGATGGCAACGTTCCGGATGAGACCCGCACCTGTTCAGGACGTCGCCTGAACGCCCCCGGCTTTCGCGACCGAAAGGGCGTTGGCCATGGCGCCGGCAAAGGTGGTCCTGTCGTCCGGGTTGAGGAAGTTGCCCAGATCAACACTTTCGCCGCGGCTCGTCAGCGTGATCTTGACGACACCCTCGTCCTCGATCCGGTCGATCGAGAGCCGCACCCAGAAGGGATTGAAGCGGAACTCCTGATAGCGTTTTCCCGGCCCGACCTTTCGGATGATCAGTTCGTTGCGGGAGACAATCACTTCCTCATGGGTCCGTGCGGACTTGTAGTTCATTCGGAAGGCAAACCAGAGCAGCGCGATGTCGAGACCGAAAAAGCCGAAGACCGGCCAGGCGCCAATGCTCCAGAACAAAATGCCGGCGACAAAGCTGACCGCGCCGAAACACAGCATCAGGATCATGAACCCGTTCGGTCCCAGCGACCGGTGCGGCGTCAGCACGGCCGTGAAAAAAGGCCGGTCCAGATCGTCAGTCCGGTCATAATTCTCGGAATTCGGATTGTTCTCGCTCATGAGGTCTGATTATAGAGGGTTCATGACCCAAGCAAAGAGCCCCGCCACCCGCAAATCCCAAAAACGGCCTGCCAAATCGAAGCAGTCCGGAAAGACGGCCCCTTCCGTGGACAATCCCGGCAAGGTGCTCAAGCGCTCGCGCTACAACAAGGCCGAGACCTACGCGATTTTCCAGAGGTTTCACGCGGACAACCCCGAACCGGAGGGAGAACTTGACTACGTCAACGCCTTCACGCTGCTGGTCGCCGTGGTCCTGTCGGCACAGGCAACCGATGTCGGCGTGAACCGGGCGACAAAGACCCTTTTCCAGATCGCCGACACGCCAGAGAAAATGCTCGCGCTCGGCGAAGACCGGGTCCGGGACGAAATCAAGACGATCGGCCTTTACAAGAACAAGGCAAAAAACGTCGTCCTCCTGTCCGAGCAGCTGATCCGGGATCACGGCGGCACCGTGCCCGAAGACAGGGACGCGCTGGAAAAATTACCGGGCGTCGGCCGGAAGACCGCCAACGTTGTCCTCAACATCTATTTCGGCCATCCGACGATTGCCGTCGATACGCATCTCTTCCGTCTCGGCAACAGGATCGGCATTGCACCGGGCAAGACGCCGCTCGATGTCGAAAAGGCCATGGAACGCGCAGTTCCGAGGGAATTTTCGCTTCATGCGCATCACTGGCTGATCCTCCACGGACGCTATATCTGCAAGGCGCGCAAACCCGAATGCAGGCGCTGTGTCATCTATGACCTGTGCAGAAGCCCGGAAAAGGAACTGTTCGATGCGGTTCCGGAGATAGCCGTGCGCACGAAGGCACTGATCGAAAGGGGTGATGTCGCTTGAGTTTATCCAGCGGACCCGTTCCGGAATGTGGCCGGCTGACTTTCCGGCTGCCAAAGGTCGAGGACGCGTCCTTCTACAATACCCTCATGAACGAGCCGGACTATCACCGCTTCATCGCGGATCGCGGTATCCGATCGGACGCGGACGCCGCGACGTTCATTGAGACCAAGACCCTGGCGCATTTCACGGAGCACAAGGTCGGTCTCTGGCTTGTCGAGCTCAAGGAAACCGGTGCCCCGATCGGTGCGTGCGGCCTGGTGGTCCGCGACGATCTCGACGCTCCGGATCTCGGCTATGCATTCCTGGAGGACGCACGCGGCAAAGGCTATGCGAGGGAGGCGGCCGGAGCCGTGCTGGACTTCGTCAGGGAAGTGATGGATCTGCCGATGATCTGCGCGATCACGCATACGGAAAACGAGCGATCGGCCGGCCTGCTGATGAAGCTTGGATTCGCCGCGAAAGGTCAGCGTTACCTCGCGGCCTACGACGATACTTCCAACTATTTCGAGTATGAATTCGACTGCGGCCGCGACTAGCGCTTTTCACGCACCCTGACGACCACATCCACGCGCACGATCTCCATGCCGTCCGGAGCGTCCGGGATCGCGCCAATACCAACACCGTCGCCCGGAATATCTATCACCTTGTTCTCACCTTCGATGAAGAAGTGATGGTGATCGGAAACATTGGTGTCGAAGTAGGTCTTGTTGCCGTCTATGGCGACTTCGCGAAGCAGGCCCGCTTCGGTGAACTGGTGCAGCGTGTTGTAGACCGTTGCCAGGGAAACCGGAACGTCCGCGGCAACCGCTTCTTCGTGGAGAAGTTCCGCCGAGATGTGACGGTCGCCTTTGGAATAAAGCAACTCTGCCAGCGAGACCCGTTGACGCGTCGGCCGCAAACCTGCGGTTCGCAGTATGTTGGTCACGTCCTTGCCAGTCGTTTGCGTCGCCGCGTGCGTCGTCATTCCTGATTGTTCCAAGCCTAAGCCCCTGATTTGACAACCTATTTGAAGAATAGCAATTGCCGGTTAAGGGTCCGTTGCGCAAATTGTTCGCCTATATCTGCCATTTCTTGTGCCTGAAATGCAAGTTTTAACCGCATAGCAGCATTGATCGCGCCGGTTATATTTAACCTGGACTTTTGCTCAAAACTTGCCAAATGGCCTCAGAATCCCTTTATTTTCACTCAAGTGACATCTTTCGAACATGGTTCCCCTGTGTTAGGAAGGCGCCGCAAACAGAACCAAAAACGAACCCGTTCCGACCAGGGATAGTGGGTAGGAAGCAAGAAAACGGATCCTGAATGACCGAGCGCCGCTCCAGCTACGACTATGAAGATCTCCTCGCCTGCGGCCGCGGCGAGCTTTTCGGCCCGGGCAACGCCCAATTGCCGCTCCCACCGATGCTGATGTTCGACCGGATCACGGACATCTCCGAAACAGGGGGTGAATTCGACAAGGGCTATGCGCGTGCCGAATTCGACATCAAGCCCGATCTCTGGTTCTTTCCGTGCCACTTCCAGGGAAATCCGGTCATGCCGGGTTGTCTCGGACTGGACGCCCTGTGGCAGCTGACGGGCTTTGTGCTCGGCTGGCTCGGACTGGAAGGAAAGGGCATGGCGCTTTCCACCGGCGAGATCAAGTTCAAGGGCATGGTCACTCCGGACGTGAAGCTGGTCGAGTATGGAATCGACTTCAAACGCATCATGAAAGGCCGCCTGGTTCTCGGCATTGCCGACGGTTGGCTGAAGGCCGATGGCGAACAGATCTACAAGGCAACGGATCTGCGCGTCGGCCTGGCAAAAACCTGAGGCCAGACTCATAGACAGCATCCGACCGGCGGTCCTTTGTCTTGGGGGCGCCGGTTTGTGCATTATGTAAGGCGAAAGAGCCAAACAGCGGACCGAGGCTCGCGCCCCGGAAACATTAGGAGACCGCAATGAGACGCGTTGTCGTCACCGGTATCGGAATCGTATCATCCATCGGATCGAATGCCCAGGAAGTGCTGGCCAGCCTTCGGGAGGGCAAGTCCGGAATTCAATTTGCCCCGGACTACGCGGAACACGGCTTCCGCAGCCAGGTTCACGGCATGCCGGATGTCGATATCCCGTCGCTGATCGACAAGCGGCAATTGCGCTTCATGGGCGACGGCGCGGCCTATAACTACATCTCGATGCAGCAGGCGATCGCAGACAGCGGCCTGGAAGAGAGCGATGTTTCCAACACGCGCACCGGCCTGATCATGGGGTCCGGCGGACCGTCCACAAAGAACCTGTTCCAGGCGCACCAGATTGTTCTGGAAAAAGGCGCGCCGAAGCGCATGGGTCCGTTCATGGTGACACGCGGGATGAGTTCGACAAACTCGGCCTGCTTGGCAACGCCCTTCAAGATCAAGGGCATCAACTATTCGATCACTTCCGCCTGCTCGACCTCCGCACATTGCATCGGCGCGGCGACCGAGCAGATCCAGTTCGGCAAGCAGGACGTGATGTTTGCAGGCGGCGGCGAGGAACTCGACTGGACGCTGTCCTGCCTGTTCGACGCCATGGGCGCCATGTCCTCCAAATACAACGACACGCCCCAGACAGCGTCCCGGGCCTATGATTCCACGCGCGACGGCTTCGTCATCGCCGGCGGCGGCGGCGTCGTCGTTCTTGAAGAACTGGAGCATGCCAAGGCGCGCGGAGCGAAGATCTACGCGGAAGTTACCGGTTATGCGGCCAACTCCGACGGCTACGACATGGTGGCACCGTCCGGCGAGGGTGGCGAGCGATGCATGCGTCTCGCGATCGAAACCCTCGGCGAGCGCAAGGTCGACTACATCAACACGCACGGCACATCGACACCGGTGGGCGATATCGGCGAGATCGAGGCGATCCGGCGCGTCTTCGGCGACGATCAGCCGCTGGCCTCGTCGACAAAGTCGCTGACCGGCCACAGCCTCGGTGCGACGGGCGTCCAGGAAGCGATCTATTGCCTCTTGATGCTGCAGAACGATTTCATGACGGCCTCGGCCAACATCACCGAACTCGACCCGGCCCTGAGCAGGGACGAGATCGTGACGGAACGCGTCGACAATGCCGGTCTGGACACCGTTCTTTCCAACAGCTTCGGTTTCGGCGGCACAAACGCCTCCCTCGCGCTGTCACGCTACCACGGCTGAGGAGGCCCACATGTCTGATCTGATGAAGGGCAAACGCGGCCTGATCATGGGCGTTGCCAACGACCATTCCATCGCGTGGGGTATCGCCAAGACCCTGTCCGAGCACGGCGCCGAACTCGCCTTCACCTACCAGGGCGAGGCCTTCGGACGCCGCACGAAACCGCTGGCCGAATCCGTCGGCAGCGACATTCTGCTGCCGTGCGACGTGGAAGACATCGATTCCGTCGATGCCGTCTTCAGCGCCTTGAAGGAGCGCTGGGGCAGCATCGATTTTCTGGTTCATGCCATTGCCTTTTCCGACAAGTCGGAGCTGCGCGGCAAATATGCCGACACGACCCGCGAAAACTTCTCCCGGACGATGCTGATTTCCTGCTTTTCGTTCACCGAGATTGCCAAGCGGGCCGCGGACATCATGCCGGATGGCGGTTCGATCATCACCCTGACCTATGGCGGATCGACCAAGGTCATGCCGAACTACAATGTCATGGGTGTCGCCAAGGCGGCGCTTGAATCGTCCGTCAGGTATCTCGCGGTCGATTATGGTGAGCAGAATATCCGCGTGAATGCCATTTCCGCGGGACCCGTCCGGACGCTGGCTGGATCTGGCGTTTCCGACGCCCGCCTCATGTTCAATTTCCAGAAACGGAATTCGCCGCTTTGCCGGACAGTCTCTCTCGACGAGATCGGCGGGACCGGGCTTTACCTGCTGTCGGACCTTTCCGGTGGCGTCACGGGTGAAGTCCATTTTGTTGACAGCGGCTACAACATCATGTCGATGCCGCGCCTCGATCAACTGAAAGCACAGGAAGGCCAGGCGGACTAGGGTTCAACAACCCTGTCGACTGCTCAAAGGCGGCCCATGGCCGCCTTTTTCCGTTTTTGCAGCCCATTTCTTGCGTCGCCACCTTACTTCGAGACAGCGTGCTGCGCTTCCTCAGGATGAGGCTGCGTGCTTGGCACGGCACAGGTCTCCGCTTCTGTCATCCCCGACTTGATCGGGGATCTACTCACTTCCAAAGCGACTACGATCTTTCCGGAGCGTCTGACGAGAACACCCAAGCCGGCTCCTGCATCGTTCGAAAGCCATTGGATCCCCGATCAAGTCGGGGATGACCGCAGTGGGGTGGCGGTCGGCTGATTGCCCTGAAAAGAAATGTCCATCTCAGCCTCGCCAAGCACGCAGCCCCATCCTGAGGAAGGCCTAAGGCCTGTCTCGAAGGTGGGGCCGCTGCGCCCCGGGTCCCGGCTCAGTCTTCCAGAATCTCGTCCGGATAGACGCCGAAGAGGCGGGTCTGGTCGAGCCAGCCTTCGTATTCGGTTCCGTTGACGCGGCACCAGCCACCGGCGCATTCGGTCACCGACGTCAGGACAAACGGCTCCAGTTCGGCGACGATATCGGCATCGGATTTGGAGCGCGCGCGCAGCGGTGTCCGGTTGGTCTTTTCCCAGGGCGTGACAAGAGCGGTGCGGCGGCCGGACAGAAGGGAGTGGAACACCCAGCCGACCTTTCCTTCCCAGTCGCGGATGCGGCGCCAGTTCTCGAATTCCTGGATGATCTCGACCGGAAGACCCGACTGTACGAAGGTCCAGGCAACAGCGTGTTCACGCGAAGGCCCGACGCGTACGTTGACCCGATCGGATTTCAGACTGACGAAGCGCGGTACCGGCAGTCCGGAGGCCCCTGTTGTCGTTCCCTGCGACCATGCAGGTGCAAAGGACCAGCTGATAGCAAAGAGGATTGCTATCACACTCAGGATATGGCGGCGGCCCGGAACCGAACAGATCATATTATCCAGTTGTCCAACTTGTTCTTGATCTTTGAGTTGCGTCAAATCTGTAACGAAAAAACTGCGCAAAAACCACCTTGCCGTTTGAGGCACGTGGGCAATGCGCCGCGAATGAAACCGATCTCTTGTTTCTGCCGAACCATCTGGTAAGGAGAAGGGTGCGATTTCGTGCGCTCGCGCAACGCGCAGCATCAAGGTGAATCCATTGGGGTTAACAAACTCCCAATGAATCGCGAAAGGCAGTTGGTATGGCGAAAAAGAAGCCTGTTGTTGTTGTGACCCGGAAGCTTCCGGACGTGGTTGAAACCCGGATGCGTGAGCTGTTCGAAACGCGTCTCAATGAAAATGACAGGCCCTTCAGTCAGGCCGAACTGGTCGAAGCTGTCAGATCTGCGGATGTGCTTGTTCCGACCGTGACGGACCGGATCGATTCGTCGGTTCTTTCGCAGGCAGGTGAAAACCTGAAACTCATCGCCAATTTCGGCAATGGTGTCGACAATATCGATGTCGTGACCGCCAACAATCGCGGCATCAATGTCACCAACACGCCGGGCGTCCTGACGGAAGACACTGCCGACATGACCATGGCCCTGATGCTGTCGGTTCCGCGACGTCTTGCCACAGGAATAAGCGCACTGGAAACGGGCGACTGGGCAGGCTGGTCGCCGACCTGGATGCTCGGCCACCGGATCTGGGGCAAGCGGCTCGGGATCATCGGCATGGGACGGATCGGGCAGGCCGTCGCGCGCCGTGCCAAGGCGTTCGGCATGTCGATCCATTATCACAACCGCCGCAAGGTCGCCGACGATATCGAAGAGGAACTTGAGGCCACCTACTGGGAGAGCCTCGACCAGATGCTGGCGCGCATGGATGTGGTCTCCATTCACTGTCCGCACACACCGGCAACGTTCCATCTCCTGTCTGCCCGCCGCCTGAAGCTCCTGAAAAAGGATGCCTATGTGGTCAACACCGCGCGCGGCGAGGTGATCGACGAGAACGCGCTGATCCGCATGCTTGAAGCCGGCGACCTGGCCGGTGCTGGCCTGGATGTTTTCGAACACGAGCCGGCCGTCAATCCGAAACTCGTCAAACTCGAGAATGTCGTGCTGCTGCCGCACATGGGATCGGCCACGATCGAAGGCCGGATCGAAATGGGCGAGAAGGTCATCATCAATATCAAGACCTTCATGGACGGCCACCGTCCGCCGGACCGCGTGCTGCCGTCGATGCTTTAGCCTGCCGATCGAGCGGCTGTTTGAGCAATTCCTTGTCCGGCCTTCCTTTCCAGATACCCGACAAACTCTTGTGGCTCGGCAAAAAGCAGGCCGGCAGGGAGTGGCTGAATCGTCTCCCCGTGCTTTTCGAAGCGGCCAGGACAAGGTTCAATCTTCAATCAGTCGGGCAACCGTTCACGGGCGGTTATGTCTCGCTTGTCCTGCCGGCGCGGCGTGGTCACGAAGACGTCGTGCTGAAACTGCAGTTCGTTCACCGGGAAACCCGGCACGAGGCCGACGCCCTGCGTCTCTGGAACGGGAAAGGCGCCTGCCGGCTTCTCGATCAGGATCCGGACCTTGGCGCCCTGCTGCTGGAACGATGCCGGCCGGGCCGCTACCTCGCCGACGCCACGGACACGGATCAACTTTCCATCCTGGCAGATCTCCTGCGGAAGCTGCTCGTTCCGGCGCGCGCACCATTCACGCCGCTCAATGAGGAAGCAGCCGCCTGGATGTCCTCGATCGAAAAGGACTGGCGCGACGCTGAAAAGCCCTGCGAAAAACGCCTCGTGGATGCCGCCGTCGCCGCCGTGAACGATTTTGGATCCGAGGAAACACCGTCTGTGATCCTGCATCAGGATCTACACGGCCACAATATCCTGTCGGCGGAGCGGGAACCGTGGCTGGCGATCGATCCGAAACCGCTTGCCGGCGATCCGGCCTTCGCGCTCAGTCCGATCGTGCGCAGTTTCGAGTTCGGACACACGCAAGAGGCTTCGCTCTACCGCCTAGACCGATTGTCGGAAGAACTGGAACTGGACCGGGAGCGCGCGCGTCTCTGGACGATTGCGCAAACCATGGCCTGGGCGTTCGACAGTCCGCATTCGGAAAGGCACTTTCAGACGTGCCGCTGGCTGCTCAGCGGTTAGTCCGGTGAAACCCGGTCCGGCTTCAGGCCGGACCGGCACCTAGTCGCTGCCGTATTTGCCCCAAAGCGCGCTCTCGCCCATACCTTCGACAAAGGCTTTGTGAGCTGCATATTCATCGCCGGTCAACCGGGACCCGAGCGGCGCCGGCCGTTTCCTGGCGTTGAAGGTGCCAAGCTCTCCCGAAATTACGGCCGTTCCCGAAGAGGTTGAAGCCTCTTCCTCGTGCAGCAATCCAAGAGCCGTTTGGCGTCCGCCGATCAGCTCCAGATAGACTTCGGCAAGGATCTCCGCATCGAGCAACGCGCCGTGCTTCACGCGCCTGGAGTTGTCGATGCCGTAGCGCGAGCACAACGCATCCAGCGAATTCGGGCCCGTCGGGTGTTTGCGGCGCGCGATTTCAAGCGTGTCAAGCACCTGGGTGTTCGGAATGATCCGCCGTCCGGCGCGCTCGAGCTCCGTGTTGATGAACCCCATGTCGAAAGCGGCGTTGTGGATGACCAGCGTCGCCCCGTCGACAAATTCCAGGAACTCGTCGGCAACCGCGGCAAATAGCGGCTTGTCGGACAGGAACTCTTCAGAAAGACCATGAACGCGGAAGGCCTCTTCGGGCATGTCCCGCTCCGGATTGATATAGACGTGGTAGGAATTCCCGGTCGGAATGTGATTGATCAGCTCGACACCGCCGATTTCCACCAGGCGGTCGCCACCGCGAGGATTGAGGCCGGTCGTTTCCGTATCGAAGGATATTTCGCGCATGGCTCGCCTTTCACTGTCCCGTCCAGTGTGCCGCCTCTGGCGGGCGACGCAAGCGTGCCCGACGGTTTTCCCCGGGCATCAGCCTTTCATTTGACCGTTCCGAACTGCCTCAAGGATATCGTCGACCCTCTTTTCCGCAGCCTCCAGCCCCAGGCCTGTATCGATCAGAAAGTCGGCACGTTTCCTTTTTTCGGCATCCGGGACCTGCTTTTGCAGGATCGCCTGGAACCGCTCTTCGCTCATGCCATCGCGAGACAGAACACGCTCGCGCTGGATTTCCGCATCCGCCGTGACCACCACGACGACATCCACCCGGTCTTCCCCGCCGGTTTCAAAAAGAAGCGGGATGTCCATCAGAACAACCGACTGGCCGTCCAGCCGCGCAAGGTCCAGAAAGGTCTGCTCCTCTTCACGCACCAGCGGATGGACGATTTCTTCCAGCTGCTTCATCGCGTCCGGACTGCCGAGAACCTGTTTAGACAGGCGCGTGCGATCGACCTTGCCGTCCACGATCGTCCCGGGAAACGCATCGCCGATCAACGGCACCGCACGGCCTTCATAAAGCGCATGTACGCAGGCGTCGGCATCGTGAACCGGAACGCCTCTTGCCGCGAACATTCCGGCGGTCGTCGACTTGCCCATGCCAATCGACCCGGTCAATCCGATCCTGATCACCCGATCACTCCCAGATCCTTCAGCGCGAGCGTTCTGAGTTCATCCGTCACAACGGGACGCTCGCCGAACCAGCGCTCGAAAGCCGGCACCGCCTGGTGCAGCAGCATGCCGATGCCGTCCACCGTCGGATTTCCCCTGGCGGCGGCCAGCTTCAGGAGATCGGTCTCAAGCGGGGAATAGACGATGTCGTTGACGAGGGCGCTTGCCGGCAGGTTTGCGAGGTTGATTTCCAGCGGTGGTTTTCCGGTCATGCCCAGAGATGTCGTGTTCACCAGTACATCCGCTTGTGCAAGCGTTGCCCCCAGGTTGTCCCAGCCATGAGCTATCGTTCCGGCCCCAAATTCCTCGACGATTTTCTCCGCTTTCTCCCTGGTCCGGTTGACGATATGCACTGCTGTGAAGTTTCGCGAGAGCAGCGCCCAGACGATCGCGCGGGCCGCTCCGCCGGCGCCGAGAACGACGGCGGTTCCCGGTGTTTCATCCCAATTCGGAGCAAGCTGGTCGAGGTTGCCGAGAAAACCCAACCCGTCGGTATTGGCCCCGCACAGCCTGCCTGTCTCGTCCAGCCAAAGCGTGTTTGCCGCACCCATCGCCCGCGCTGCATCATCGAGCCAATCGCATGCCCTTGCCGCAATTTCCTTGAACGGAACCGTGACATTGGCGCCGATCAACCCGGCATCGGCGAAATTTCCATAAAAACGCTCGGCATTCTCCGGCGGAACATCCAAACGTCCGTACTCGCCTTCAATCCCGTGCTTCCTGAGCCAGTATCCATGTATCAGCGGCGATCTTGAGTGCGACACAGGATGGCCTGTTATGGCGGCCTTTCTCATAACGCCGCTCATGTTTCAATGACCCCGAGTGTACGCAACTCCGCCAACAGCGGCAGCATGGGCAGGCCCAGGATCGTGAAATAGTCGCCATCGATCTTTTCGAAGAGCTGCACACCCAGGCCTTCCAGCTGATAGGCGCCGACGCTCGAAAGTACGCTTTCCCCGGCATTCGCCAGGTAGTGGCCGACATAGGCAGGGCTCAGCGCACGCATTTTCAGCCGTGCCGTCGAAACGTTGCGCCAGATCGCTTCGCCGTTGCGCGAAATCACGACGGACGAATGGAGCTCATGGACCTTGCCGGAAAACGCCAGCAGCTGGCGGCGCGCGGCTTCCATGTCTTCAGGTTTGGTGCGCCGTTCGCCTTCGAATGCAAGGATCTGATCGGCGCCGACCACGAGATCCGAAGGTCTTCGCCCGCTGACATCGTTGGCCTTCGCCTCGGCCAGAACGCTCGCGAGGTCTTCCGGCGGAAAGTTCGCCTCCAGAAGCGGTTGTTCCACGGCTCTTTCGTCGACATCCGAGGGGTCGGTTTCAAAATTCAGACCCGCGTTTTTCATCAATTCGGCGCGAATCCTGCTCCCGCTGGCAAGTACAAGTGCCATGTTGTCTCATTCCTATCCGTGCATCAGATGGCTCAGGACCCGGCCGAGGTGTCCGTTTCCGACTTGAAGCCCTTGAAAAGTGTCATGATTTCGGCTGCCGTTTCCTCCACCGACCGTCGCGTGACATCGATCAGCGGCCACTCGTTTTCGGAACAGAGCCGGCGTGTCATGTTGATTTCCTGCGAAATTTCCTTCCGATCGACATAGGTATCATTGTAACCGTCTGAATTCAAAGAAAGAACCCGGTTTCGACGTATCTGCTGGATACGTTCGACAGATGCGATGAGCCCCACGATCATCGGACCTTTCAATGACTTGACATGATCCGGCAACGGGATACCCGGCACCAGAGGCACATTGGCCGCCTTGATGCCCCGGTTGGCAAGATATATGCACGTCGGTGTCTTCGATGTCCTTGAAATACCGATGAGAACGATATCGGCGGAATCAAGGTCGTCCCAGACCTGACCGTCATCGTGCATCATCGTGTAGTTGAGCGCTTCCATCCGGCGGAAATATTCCGCATCAAGTTCGTGCTGTCCGCCAACGCGGTGTGTCTGCGTGACATTCAGATAAGACTGGAACACGGCAAAAACGGGATCGAGGATGTTGACGAAGGGCAGGCCGAGCTCCCGGCATTTCTGTTCCAGGCGCTTTGCTATCTCATCGTCTACAAGCGTGTAGAGGACGATCCCCGGTGCGTTCTCGATCTCCGAAATCACCCTTTCCAACTGCTTGGACGAGCGAACCAGAGGATAGACATGTTCGATTTCCTGAACATTCTCGTATTGAACGGTCGCGGCACGCGCCACGGTCATCAGCGTTTCACCGGTCGAGTCGGACACAAGATGCAGGTGAAAGTAGTGACGCGACTTGTTCACGGTATCATCCCCAGGGCTGTTGACGGATTGGGAGTCTTCTCGGTGCCCGGGTGGGGTGTACGAAGTTTATGCCCGATCATCAATATTTGTTAACAAATCTCTAACGCGCGCAAACTGTATCCGAAACGATTGTGCATGGGTGTGGATTCACAATTCATCTGTGACATTTCGACAGACTATCCACTTGCGCCCAATTTCTTAACGAAAGGTAAATACGTTTCCAACTATCTGTAAGTAAACCATGAATCTGGTTATCGACTCCTGGGGAGCAATTTGTGCTTCCCCGTCCTGAAAATTTTCCCGCCCGGAAATTTGTGCAAATGCATTGTGGATAGAAATTGATCCCGGTAATCCACTCGCAATAAGAAAAAACAGATTCAAATATAGAATCTTGTTTGGTTCGAATTGTGGGAAAGGTGCAACCTTATGAAGTCTCGAGACAGAGCCGTAATGCGGGTTCTCTCAGGAGAAAAGATCTGGCCTCCTCCCATATGGATGATGCGTCAGGCCGGACGTTATCTTCCCGAGTATCGTGAGGTCAGAGCCAAGGCGCGGAACTTTCTGGATTTCTGCTATTCCCCGGACCTGGCAACAGAGGTCACACTCCAGCCGATCCGCCGCTATGGTTTTGATGCAAGCATTCTGTTTTCGGACATTTTCGTCCTGCCTGACGCGATCGGCTATCCGGTTCGTTTTGAGGAAGGACGCGGTCCTGTCCTGGAACCGCTTTCATCCGATCTCGTAGATCGTCTCGAACAGGAACGCGCCGAGGATCATCTAAAACCGGTCATAGAGACGGTCAGCCGGCTTCGGGCGGAGCTTCCTGCGGAAACCACTCTCCTGGGCTTCTGCGGCGCTCCCTGGACCGTTGCGTGCTATTCGGTGGCCGGCCATACCACACAGGATCAGATTGCCGCCCGTGTCGGTGCCTATCGCGATCCGGAGCTGATGCAGCGTTTTGTCGATCAACTGGTTACCGCTTCGATCCGGTACCTGGTGCGGCAGCTAGATGCGGGCGCGGATGCCGTGCAGATTTTCGACACCTGGGCGGGCGTTCTGGACGAGGCCGGTTTCAAGCGCTGGTCGATCGAGCCGACGAGACGGATTGTCGAAGGTGTCCGCGCTCAGCGGCCGGATGCGAAGATCATCGGATTTCCCAAAGCTTCCTCGGCCCGGGTCTTGTCCTTCGTTGAAGGCACGGGCGTGGACGCAATCGGTTTCGACTGGACGGCTCCGGATCGACTGGCGCTGGAAATTCAGCGGAAACTTCCCATCCAGGGAAATCTCGATCCGATGCGGCTTGTTGCCGGCGGGCGGGCTCTTGAAGAGGGCATCGCGCATATTCTTCAGACATTCAACCAGGGACCGCTGATCTTCAATCTCGGCCACGGTGTGACCCCGGATGCTGATCCGGAAAATGTTGCGAAGATGGTCGAGCAGGTGCGGAAGGGCTGAATCATGGATCTGTTCTTGTGGGTCAAGTCGCTCCATGTCATTTCGATCATCGCGTGGATGGCGGGCATGCTGTATCTGCCGCGGCTGTTCGTCTATCACGCGGAGGCGGAAGTCGGTTCGGTCCAGTCCGAAACGTTCAAGGTGATGGAGCGGCGCCTTCTGAAGGCGATCATCAATCCGTCGATGATTGCAGCCTGGATATTCGGGCTCTGGGCCGCCTATGAAATCTCAGCCTGGCAGGATGGCTGGTTCCATGCGAAGTTCACGCTTGTTCTGATCATGTCGGGTGCACACGGATACCTCAGCCGCTGCGTCAAGACGTTTGCGGCCGACAAGAACACAAGAACCCCACGATTCTACCGGATCTTGAACGAAGTTCCGACCGTTCTGATGATTGGCATCGTCATACTGGTGATCGTAAAACCCTTCTAAGACCCTCAGCAGGGCAGCTGGCCGAATTCAGCTGCCCATTTTTTGGGTGACAGGTACTTTGCCAAGCCTGAAAAACCGGCAGATTTCCGGGCTTGCGATTCGGTAAAAAACACATTATCTTCGCGCCACTTCAAATCGGCGTCTGCAGTTTCGACTTGTAACGTCTCGCCGAACAATCTGGACACATCAAAACGTCTCTCAGATACCTTCTGGCCGACCCATCATCTCCGGCACAGAATGCCTTCCAAATAACATCCCTATAACAACACAGACCCCAACTCGATGCGGGAAATGAAACTCAAAGATCTAAAAGAAAAAACACCGACCGAGCTGCTGCAATTTGCTGAAGAGCTTGAAGTCGAAAACGCCAGCACCATGCGCAAGCAGGAGCTGATGTTCGCCATTTTGAAAAATCTGGCTGCCCAGGATGTCGAGATTATCGGCGAAGGTGTCGTTGAAGTCCTTCAGGACGGCTTCGGCTTTTTGCGTTCTCCCGATGCAAACTACCTGCCGGGCCCGGATGACATTTATGTTTCACCCTCTCAGATAAGGCGGTTTTCGCTGCGCACGGGTGACACCGTCGAGGGCCAGATCCGGAGCCCGAAGGAAGGCGAACGCTATTTCGCTCTCCTCAAGGTCAATACGATCAATTTCGAAGATCCGGAAAAGGCACGTCACAAGGTTCATTTCGACAACCTGACGCCACTTTATCCCGATGAACGTTTCCGGATGGAGATTGAAGATCCGACGATCAAGGATCTGTCTTCGCGGGTGATCGATCTCGTGGCACCTCTCGGCAAGGGCCAGCGTGCGCTTATCACGGCTCCGCCAAGAACCGGTAAGACCGTCTTTCTTCAGAACATCGCCAAGTCGATCACGAACAATCATCCGGAGTGCTATCTGATCGTTCTTCTCATTGATGAGCGGCCGGAAGAAGTGACGGACATGCAGCGGACGGTGAACGGCGAAGTGGTCTCGTCCACATTCGACGAGCCGGCGTCGCGTCACGTCCAGGTGGCCGAAATGGTCATCGAGAAAGCAAAACGTCTGACCGAGCACGGCCGCGACGTGGTGATCCTGCTTGACTCGATAACGCGCCTCGGCCGTGCCTACAACACCGTTGTGCCGTCCTCCGGTAAGGTGCTCACAGGTGGTGTCGATGCAAATGCCCTGCAACGGCCGAAACGCTTCTTCGGCGCAGCGCGTAATATCGAAGAGGGCGGATCGCTCACGATTATTGCGACGGCGCTGATCGATACGGGCAGCCGCATGGACGAAGTTATCTTCGAGGAATTCAAGGGTACGGGTAACTCCGAAATCATCCTCGATCGCAAGATCTCCGACAAGCGCGTTTACCCGTCCATCGATATCCAGCGTTCGGGAACACGGAAGGAAGAGCTGCTTGTTCCGCACGAGCGTCTCAAGAAGACATTTGTTCTCCGCCGTATTCTCAACCCGATGGGAACCGTCGACGCGATCGAATTCCTTCTCGACAAGCTGAAGCAAACAAAGTCCAACGACGAGTTCTTTGACAGTATGAACACGTGATCCGGCCGGATCACTGCTCTTACAGAAGGCGCGAACCGCAGTTCGCGCCTTTACTTTTTGTTAAGACTTTCGCGACGAACCGACGGGTTTTGAATCGGAGCCGATCTGATGCCTGAGAACATCCTCATGGAAACGGAACGCCTGTATCTTCGTACCTGGCAGGACAAGGACCTAGACCCGTTTGCGGAGATCTGCGCCGATCCCGTCGTGATGCGGTATTTTCCCGATGTGATGACGCGGGAGAAAAGCCGTGATCTCATGTCCAGGTGTATCGAGAAGCAGGAAACGGACGGGTTCTGCATGGCTCCCGTTGAGGTCAAGTCGACGGGTGAGTTCCTGGGCTTCGTCGGTTTGAACACCCCCAGCTACGCGGCACCGCTTCCGTTCGAACCGTGTGTCGAGATCGGTTGGCGTTTGAAGCAGTCGTCCTGGGGTAAGGGCTTTGCGAGCGAAGCGGCGAATGCATGGCTTCGATTCGGTTTTGAAACTGTTGCGCTGGTCGAAATCGTTGCCTTCACGATCCCTGCAAACGAACCGTCCCAGAGGGTTATGCAACGTATCGGCATGCGCCGTGACCCTGATGGGGATTTTCTCCATCCGTCCTTGCCGCCAGACCATCCGGTCGCACCGCACGTTCTCTACCGGCTGGCGAAGGCGGACTGGCTGGCGCAAGCCAGAGATGATGTTCGATAGATTCACGTGAAACATCGTTGCGACAAGGCTGGCACGTGGTGTTTCACGTGAATCGGGTTGCTGTATTTGATTCGGTCCCGAACTGACCGAATCTCCCAATGCTTGGCGGACGTTCCCAACCACGAGCATCCGGATTTTGACGGGCCGAGCTGATTCACGTGAAACAGGAGCACGGGTGTTTCACGTGAATCCATCGCTTGCGGAAAGGGGTAGGTGAATGTTCTGCTTCCTTCGAAATGAAGGATGCCTGTCCAAATCACTTTCCGTCTGAAATCCGGTTTGCTAAAGAGGCGCACTCGCTGTTTCACCCGGGCTCATCCTGGTTTGTGACAGCTGGATGGAAAGAACTTATGGCACCAACAATCTTCGCGCTTTCCAGTGGCGCAGTCCCCTCAGGCGTTGCGGTTATCCGTGTTTCAGGCCCCCGGACGAAGGACATCGTGACAGCTGTCTGTACGCGCGTCCCGTCCGAGCGCAAGGCTGTCCTGTCCAGACTGACTGATCCTGAAAACGGAGAGACCGTGGACGAAGGGCTGGTTCTCTTTTTCAAAGCGCCGCGGAGTTTCACCGGTGAAGATGTCGCCGAACTGCACTGCCATGGCGGTCGCGCGGTCGTCGGGCGGCTTCTTGAAATCCTCGGACGGTTCGAGAACGCGCGTCCTGCGGAGCCCGGAGAGTTCACAAGGCGAGCATTTGACCATGGCCGCATGGACCTGACAGAAGTCGAAGGCCTGGCCGACCTGATCGCCGCTGAAACGGAGATACAGAGGAAGCAGGCCGTCCGGCAGATGGGTGGTGCGCTGGGCAGCCTCTACGAGGACTGGCGCAGGCGTCTCATTCACATGCGCGCCATGATCGAAGCCGACTTCGATTTTGCGGATGAGGAGGATGTGCCAGGCAGTGTGGCGGATGACGTGTGGTCTGAAGCATCAATGCTGCATGACGAGATTTCAGTGCATATGCAAAGATCCCGCAGTGGCGAACGACTGCGATCGGGTCTCCAGGTGGTTCTGATGGGGGCGCCGAATGCCGGCAAATCCAGTTTGCTGAACGCGATTGCGGGCCGGGATGTGGCGATTGTCACGGAAGAAGCCGGAACAACGAGGGATGTAATCGAGGTCCACCTGGACCTGAACGGATATCCGCTGACGCTAGTCGATACGGCAGGAATTCGTGACACGGACGGGTTGATCGAAAAGGAGGGCATCCGGCGTGCGAAGGCGCGGGCTCACGATGCTGATCTCATCCTGTGGGCGGTGGAACCGGGAGGTGTATCGCAGAACGATCCCGCGGCAGGACTGAGTGCAGACTTGCGCGACCACGTTCCATATTGGATCGTTCATACCAAGGCCGATCTTGAGACTCCTCCGAAACAAGACTCTTCCGGAACAATCAAGCAAATCTCTTGCTCGGATCAAAATGAAGCGGGAACACGGCCGTTGTTTGAGGCCCTTACACGTTTTGCAGAAGAAACAATTTCCTTCGGCGAAGCGCCTTTGGCCACGCGCGAGCGACATCGGACTTATCTTTCCGAATGTTTGAAAGGTCTGGCATCAGCTGTTGAGGCAACGTATCTGCCCGCGGAGTTGCGGGCAGAAGACCTGCGCAGGGCGGCAGATGCGCTGGGCCGCATAACCGGGCGGATCGATGTAGATGACCTCCTCGATGTGATATTCCGGGACTTCTGTATCGGCAAGTGATGTTTCACGTGAATCAAGGGAATCTCTGGTTCGGTTCAGATCCGGAATGTGTTTCACGTGAATCATGTCGGGATATGTCAGGCGCGTTAATGCCGGCTTCCTTCCCATTGCCTTTGCTCGCAAATTCGCAGCAACGATTTCGGCTTTGACCGGAATTGTATCCCGCTCTATAAGAACCGCTGAGACCGGCCGCCGCGAGCGGCATGACATCGCCGGACATGATGCCGGCAACTGACCCCTGAAAAGTTGAAATGTTACCGGGTGCTTTTGGAAGAACCCGTGTGCATGGTGAAACGATGAGCGACCAGGACCTGATCTTCGACGTTGTTGTCATTGGCGGCGGCCACGCCGGTTGTGAAGCCGCATCCGCGTCGGCACGCGCTGGTGCCAGGACCGCGCTTGTCACGCACAAGTTCGAGACCATCGGCGTGATGTCCTGTAATCCGGCAATCGGCGGGTTGGGGAAGGGGCATCTCGTCCGCGAGATAGATGCGCTGGATGGCTTGATGGGCCGGGTCGCCGATCAGGGTGGCATCCAGTTCAGAATGCTCAATCGCCGCAAGGGTCCGGCAGTACGGGGGCCGCGCGCGCAAGCGGACCGGAAGCTTTACCGCGAGGCGATGCAGCGGGAAATAGCGGCGGTGGACGGGCTGACCATTGTTGAAGGTGAGGCTGACCGGATCCGTTTCGCTCTCAAAGGCGAGACGAAGAGCGTTGCCGGGCTGGTTCTTGCCGACGGACGTATTGTGGAATGCGACGCGGTGGTTCTGACCAGCGGTACATTCCTGCGCGGTCTTATCCATATCGGGGACAAGAAGATCGCCGCGGGCCGGTCCGGAGAAGCGCCGGCCATGGGCCTGTCGGTTTCCCTGGAAGAAATCGGCTTTGAACTCGGACGTTTGAAAACCGGGACGCCGGCGCGTCTTGATGGCCGGACCATCCATTGGGACCGGCTGGACGAGCAACCCGGGGATGACGAGCCGGTGCCGTTTTCCACGCTCACGAACAAGATCGAAACACCACAGATCCCGTGCCATATCACGCGAACGACGCCCGCGACGCACAAGATCATTCAGGACAATCTCTCCCGCTCGGCCATGTATTCGGGTGAGATCAAGGGCCGGGGACCGCGCTATTGCCCCTCGATCGAAGACAAGATCGTGCGCTTCGGCGAACGGGACGGGCACCAGGTTTTCCTGGAGCCGGAAGGACTCGACGACTACACGGTCTATCCGAACGGGATTTCAACCTCGCTTCCGGAAGACGTGCAACGCGCTTTCCTGAAAACGATACCGGGGCTTGAGGACGTGGAAGTCATCCAGCCCGGCTACGCGATCGAATATGATCATGTGGACCCGCGGGAGCTGCGCCCGACCCTTGAGGCGAAGCGGTGCGAAGGTCTTTACCTGGCAGGTCAGATCAACGGGACGACCGGTTACGAGGAGGCCGGTGCACAGGGGCTGATCGCCGGCCTCAACGCTGCATTCAAATCCGCCGGGAAAGATCCTTTCGTCGTGGACCGGTCGCAAGGTTATATCGGTGTCATGATCGATGATCTCGTAACGCGAGGCATCACCGAACCGTACCGGATGTTCACCTCGAGAGCCGAGTACCGGTTGTCGCTGCGTGCGGACAACGCCGACCAGAGGCTGACCCCGCTGGGTATTGACCGTGGTATTGTTTCGGAGCGGCGGAGCGCGGCCTTTGCCGCGAAGATGGCCAGCATATCGGCAGCGCGGGATCTTTTGAAAACGCTGTCCGTGACACCGTCGGAGGCGCAGAAGAAAGGTCTTCCGGTGAACCAGGACGGAATTCGCCGCTCAGCGTTTGATCTCCTGTCCTATCCGAACGTGACATACGAGATGCTGACGAAGGTCTGGGCTGAACTGCAAGAGCTTGATCCCACCGTGACGGAGCAGGTCGCCACGGATGCTCTTTATGCGGTTTATCTCGACAGGCAGTTGGCGGACATCGACGCTTTGAAGCGGGATGAAGCGTTGAAAATCCCCGATGGTTTCGATTACGAAGCAATTGTGGGTCTGTCCAACGAAGTCAAACAGAAGCTGGTCGACATACGCCCTGCAACGTTGGGTCAGGCGTCCCGCATGGACGGGATCACGCCGGCGGCGCTGACGCTCATACTGTCGCATCTCAAGCGGCAGAGCCAGCGCGGAGCGGCTTGATGGGCCGTGCCGTCGTGTTGAAAGACACTGGAAAAGTTGTTCACAAGTTTGGGGATGTTTCACGTGAAACGTTGGACAGGCTCCAGATCTTTGTCGATCTCGTCTTAAAGTGGCAACCGGCACAAAACCTTATTGCGCCGTCGACGATCCCCGATATCTGGATGCGTCACGTGGTTGACAGTCTGCAAACCCAGTGGACTTATCCAGAGGCCTTTACCTGGGTGGATATCGGCAGCGGCGGAGGCTTTCCCGGCATTGTGACGGCAATTCTTCTTGCTGATACGCCAGGGTCCCATGTTCACCTGATCGAGAGCAATCAGCGCAAGGCGGCATTCCTGCGCACGGCATTGCGTGAAACCGGCTCGACAGGGTCCGTTCATCCGGGCCGGATCGAATCGGTTGCGAAAGAATGGTCACATGGGTCTGTCGACGCCGTGTCGGCGCGCGCCCTGGCTTCCCTCGACCTGCTGTTTCGTCTTGCGAAGCCTTTTACGGATGGTGGCGCGAAGGCTGTTTTCCACAAAGGTCAGGATTTTCAAAGAGAAGTTGATGAAGCCGCTGACTCTTGGAACTTCGATCTGGTAGAAAAGACGAGTGTTGTAGATCCCACGAGCCGGATGCTTCTTTTCTCTGATGTATCAGCCCGGTCCGAATAGCCAAGGAAGGTGGGCAGCAATGAGCATGCTTCCCGAAAAACCGCGCGTTCTTGCGCTTGCGAACCAGAAGGGCGGCGTTGGCAAGACCACAACCGCGATCAATCTGGGAACAGCACTGGCCGCGATCGGTGAGAAGGTTCTGGTCGTAGACCTAGACCCCCAGGGCAACGCCTCGACCGGACTTGGGATCGAGCATCGCGACCGGGGTCTTTCAACCTATGAAATTCTCAGCGGTGATTGTTCGATGGCCGAGGCGATCCGAGAGACGGCCGTGCAGCGGCTCTGGGTTGCACCGTCGACCATGGATCTGCTCGGGTTGGAGCTGGAGATTGCGTCAACCAGCGATCGGGCGTTTCGCCTGCGCAATGCCATCGAGAGCCTGACGCATTCGCGTCTGTTCCAGGAAGTCGGGTTCACCTATGTCCTGATCGACTGTCCGCCATCGCTCAATCTTTTGACGATCAACGCCCTGTCAGCGTCGCATTCCATTCTTGTTCCGCTCCAGTGCGAGTTTTTCGCTCTTGAAGGTCTCAGCCAGCTGTTGAGCACGGTGGAGCAGGTCAAGGGTGCGTTGAATGCCGAACTGAGCATACACGGCATTGTCCTGACCATGTATGACAGCCGGAACAACCTCTCCAGCCAGGTCGTCGCCGATGTACGCGAGACGATGGGCGACGCGGTTTACGAAACGATTATCCCGAGGAACGTCCGCGTTTCCGAGGCGCCGTCCTACGGCAAGCCGGCGCTACTTTACGATCTGAAATGTGCCGGAAGCCAGGCCTATCTTCGCCTGGCATCGGAGATCATTCAGCGGGAACGGCAATTGCGTCGTGTTGCGGCTTAATTCCCTGTTGGATTCGGAACCGAACCGAAGGTGTTGACCGTAGAATAATAGTGCTGAGAAACTATAACTAATTGAATTATAAAAAGAAAAAGGTGGATCATGGCTGAGAGAGACGGCAAGAACAAGCGTTTGGGCCGAGGGTTGGCTGCCTTGATCGGAGATTCGGCGCCGGAAGCGGCAGCTCCGCCTGAAAAGGTCATCAGGGACAGCAGACGCGTTCCGATCGAGCATCTTGAACCCAATCCACGCAACCCGCGCAAGACCTTCACCGAAAAGGATCTCGCTGATCTGGCGGAATCGCTCAAGGCAAAAGGTATCGTTCAGCCGATCCTTGTGCGTCCGGCGGCCGGCAAAGTCAACCGGTTCGAAATCATCGCAGGGGAGCGGCGCTGGCGCGCCGCGCAGCGGGTTGGCCTTCACGAGGCGCCGATCATTATACGCGATGTGACCGACCAGGAGGCACTGGAACTCGCGATCATCGAGAACGTTCAGCGGGCAGACCTCAATCCGATCGAAGAAGCAATGGGTTACGATCAACTCACGGCTGAATTCGAGTACAGTCAGGGTGAGCTGGCCAAGGTCATCGGCAAGAGCCGGAGCCACGTTGCCAACACCATGCGCCTGCTGAAACTGCCGAACTCGGTGAAGGACTATCTTGCGGAAGGCCTGCTGACGGCGGGGCATGCCCGCGCGCTGATTACGGTTGAAGATCCCGCGGCACTTGCAGAACTGATTGTCGAGAGAGGCCTGACCGTCCGGGACGCGGAAAAGATCTCCCAGGATCCGGACGCGCTTGCCAAGCTCAAAGGCGGCAAGGCACCTGCGGAGAAACAGCAAAAGGATGCGGACACGAAGGCGCTTGAAAAGCGGCTGACCGATATGCTGGGTCTGAAAGTGGTTGTCGGGCACAAGCCGGGCAAGGAGTCCGGTGATCTCAAGATCAAATATACCTCGCTCGAGCAGCTCGACGAATTGTGCAGGAAACTCGGCGTTGAAACGCGTTAAGTTAAGTTATTGAAAGTAAATATAAAAGAAAATTTCGAAAACTGGACCAACCCGGTTCATGCGGGTGTTTCGAGACCCTTGCTCAGCGCCGTTGCCCGCGGGCTCTTGCGACTCTTCCCAGGGTCAGAAGGGCCTCGGAGAGGACTGGCACGCCGAGGGGGTCGTTGAGACGGGAGATCTTCGTTGCCTCGGCGAGGATTTCCATTGCGCGTTCCAGATCGGACAGTGACCAGATCTGCAGTTGCCGCGACATTCCGGGTTTGCGGCTGAAGAATACCGGTGGGCGCTGCTGGTCGATAACGGCTTGAACACTCTTGCCTTTATCAATGTCGATTCGCATCCGATGCAAATTCTGAAAGTGCTTCAGAGCCTGGTTGGCGATGATGGAGGCCTTTGACCCGGCATCGGAGAGCCGCTGGAGACCGTGGTCCAGGGTGGCGATGTCGCCGGTGCCGGCAGCGTCGATGAGTTCGGACATCTCGAATTCGGAGGCATCGCCGATGATGGCTTCTATGTCCTCGCTCTCGATACGGTCCTTGCCAAGTGCGAAAAGACACAGTTTCTTGAGTTCCCCGCGGCTGGCCATGCGGTCGCCGCCGAGCAACCCGTGCAGCAGGGCGCGCGCTTCGCGGGTTATGGTGAGGCCGGCTTCGCGGGTTTCCTCGTCGATGAGCTGGTCGATGCCGCGGTCGTTATCGGCATAGCAAGGGATCGCAAAGGCCCGCTTGCTGGGTTCGATCAGCTTCCTGAGACCCGCACCCTTCTTGATGTCACCGGCTTCCAGGATGACGAAGGTCTGCAGATCGTCCAGCTTCAGGACGGGTTCGACGGCGGGTACCAGGTTCTTGCCGCCTGCATCCTTGACCCAGACGATCCTGCGGCCCCCGAAGAGCGGTATCGTGAGCACCTCGTCAATCAGCCGGTTCGGGTCACCGGCAATCTCGTCGGCGTCGATTTTCACCAGGTTGAAAGGATCGCTTTCGCCTTCCGACGCCCTTGCGGCGAGGCGCGTGGCGCGCTCGGAGACAAGACCGGTGTCCGGTCCGAACACGAGCACCAGCGCACCGCCTTCAGGCGGGTTGGCGACAAATCGGTCCGTTTCGGCTACTTTCAGGACTGTCACTGCCGCGGACTTTCAGCGGGAAACTCAGGATTGGCTGGCGAAATAGCCGGCCAGGCGGGTGGCGATGTCGTCGGCGACGGCTTTTGCAACCCGTTCCTGGGCGTCGCGGAGCGCGCGCTGGTTGGCAAAGCGCTGGTCCGAGAAGTCAAAGGAAGCTGACCGGAACGTGCGCCCGGTGGTCAGGGTTTCGTCCGTCTGGATGTCGCTCATCACGAATGTGGAATTCATGGTGATCGTGAAGGCCGATGGTACGTCTGCGAACTGTTCGATCGCGACCGCTGCTGTGTTCACATCCACCAGAACCTCAAGCCGGTATTTCTTTCCGGCCGAGCCTGCGCCGCGCTCCAGCTTGAACGTGAGTTCGTTGTAGAGAACCCGCGTTGCTTCTTCCTGGGCGAACTGGGCAGAGATCGAATCAAGGTCGATGGCCGCCAGTTCAGCCGCGACCGTGGAAGACTGTGCACCGAAATCACCCGTGGTGCTGGTGCCGTAGAGCGGGCGGATCTGGCACCCGCTCAGGACTATCGCTGCCGCAAAGGCGCTGAAAAGAGCGACCCGCCGAAGGAGGAACTCCCCCTTGAAGATGCTGCTACACAACGACATTCACAATCCTTTGCGGCACCACGATAAGTTTCTTCGGCTGATTTCCGTTCAACGCCTTGCGAACGAAGTCCAGCGCCAAGGTAGCTGCTTCGACCTCCTCTTTGGAAGCCTCTTTTGCAATTTCCAGCTCGCCCCGGCGTTTTCCGTTGATCTGAATAGGATAAGTAACTGAATCTTCCGCTAACAGGGCCGGATCGGCGACGGGCCACCTGGTTTCCGAAATGAGATTGTCGTGGCCCAGGGCGGACCAGCACTCCTCGGCAAGATGCGGCATCATCGGCGCCATCATCTGAACGAGATAATCGGCCGCTTCGCGCACGGCGTATTCCGTCTGGTCGTCGGCAATGCCGTCGCTGATCGTCTTGCTGATCGTGTTGACCAGTTCGTACAGACGCGCAACCGCCCTGTTGAAGGCAAGTGCTTCCAGGTCGCTGGAAACCGCGTGAAGCGTCTTGTGGCTGGCGCGGCGGAGATCGAGCGCCCTGCCGGACACATCAGGTGCCGCGCCGTTGCGCGGTTCGCAGCTGTCGGAAATCTCGCCGATCAGACGCCACACCCGCTGCACGAAGCGCCAGGCACCCTGAACGCCGTCTTCCGTCCAGATCACGTCGCGCTCGGGCGGGCTGTCGGACAGCATGAACCAGCGGGCGGTATCAGCACCGTAAGTGTCGATGATATCGGTCGGATCGACGGTATTTCTTTTCGACTTCGACATCTTTTCGATCGAGCCGATCGCGACTTCCTCGCCCGTGTCCAGCAGCGTGGCGCGCCGTTTTCCGTCAACGTCCTCGATCCGGATTTCCGCCGGCGAGATCCACGCGCCGTTCGCGCCTTCTCCGAGCCGATAGGTCTCGTGCGTGACCATGCCCTGCGTGAACAGTCCCTTGAACGGTTCCTTCAGATCGAGTGCACCGACTTTCTGCATCGCGCGTGTGAAGAACCGCGAATAGAGGAGGTGCAGGATCGCGTGCTCGATGCCGCCGATATACTGATCGACCGGCAGCCAGCCATTTGCGGCTTCCGGATCCGTCGGCTGATCGCAGTCAGGGGCGGTGAACCGGACGAAGTACCAGGAGGAATCGACGAAGGTGTCCATCGTGTCGGTTTCGCGCCTGGCGGGCTTGCCGCATTTCGGGCAGGTTGTCTCGCGCCAGGTCGGATGCCGGTCGAGCGGATTGCCGGGCTTGTCGAAATTGATGTCATCCGGCAGCTGAACCGGCAGGTTCTCGTCCTTCTCCGGAACAACGCCGCACGTGTCGCAGTGAATGACCGGGATCGGACATCCCCAGTAGCGCTGGCGCGATATGCCCCAGTCGCGCAGACGGTAGTTGATCTGGCGTTCACCCTGCGGTGCACCGTCGACGGTGAGAGATTCCAGTTTCTGTGCAATCGCTTCCTTCGCGTCGGGAATGGACATGCCATTCATGAAATCCGAATTGAAGATGGTGCCGTCCTCGGTATAGGCCTCGGTGCCGATCTCGAAGGTGGCCGGGTCGGCGTCCTTCGGCAGCACGACCGGCTTGACCGGGAGTCCGTATTTCCGGGCGAAATCGAGGTCGCGCTGGTCATGCGCCGGACAGGCAAAGATCGCGCCGGTGCCGTAGTCCATCAGGATGAAGTTGGCGACATAGACCGGCAGTTCCAGCGTGTTGTCGAGCGGATGGCGGACGCGCAGGCCCGTATCGATGCCCTTTTTCTCGGCCTTTTCGATGGCTTCTTCCGACGTTCCGACCCGCTTGCATTCGTCGATGAATGCCTTCAGCTCCGGATTGTCTTCAGCAAGTTTCGCCGAAATCGGGTGATCCGGGGAAAGACCCATGAAGGACGCACCGAACAGGGTGTCCGGACGGGTCGTGAAGATTTCCAGTGACGTGTCGCCGGTGGGTGCAGGGCTGGTGAATTCAAAACGGACGCGCAATCCTTCCGACCGCCCGATCCAGTTCTTCTGCATCAGGCGCACCTTGTCCGGCCAGCGGTCGAGCGTTTCGATCGCGTCCAGCAAATCTTCGGAAAAGTCGGAAATCTTGAAGAACCACTGGGTCAATTCGCGCTGTTCAACCAGTGCGCCGGACCGCCAGCCGCGCCCGTCGATCACCTGTTCGTTCGCCAGGACGGTCATGTCGACCGGATCCCAGTTCACCTTTGCATTCTTGCGGTAGACCAGCCCGGCCTCGAGAAATCTCAGGAACAGGCGCTGCTGCTGCGTGTAGTAGGCGACGTCGCAGGTCGCAAACTCGCGGCTCCAGTCGAGGGACAGGCCCATGATCTTGAGCTGCTCGCGCATGGCGGCGATGTTTTCATAGGTCCAGTCCTTCGGGTGGACCTTGTTCTGCATGGCCGCGTTTTCAGCCGGCATGCCGAACGCATCCCAGCCCATCGGATGGAGAACGTTGAAGCCCTTCGCACGCTTGTAGCGGGCAACGACATCGCCCATCGCGTAGTTGCGGACGTGACCCATGTGAATGCGGCCGGACGGGTAGGGGAACATCTCAAGGACATAGTATTTTTCGCGGGGATCGTCGTTGTGGGTGACAAAGACGTCCTTGTCGTTCCAGACCTTCTGCCAGCGCGCTTCCACTTCGCGCGCGTTGTACCGTTCCGTTGCCATCAATTATGCCGTTTGTTCTTGCCGCCGGATCCGGCGGAATTCCTGAAAGATCGATTGCCGGACTGTCACCAGATATCCGGCCCCGGGTCAACATGTGACTCCAAAAAGAGCCGCGTGAAGCCTGTTTATTTCGCAATGCCGCATTCGTAAAGCGATCGCTGACCGCTTCGGCGCAAGAATGCGGCAAACCGGCACTTGAGGCGAGCGCCGTTCAGGGCTTAAGAGTGGGTGGTCCGCCAATCCGGTTGCACAGGGAAAAATGATGTCCTCCGCCACAGATCGTCTTTCACAGGTTCAGTCCGACATTCGCGGCGCGGAGACGGAATCCGGCAGACCGGAAAACGCGGTTCGGCTGATTGCCGTTTCCAAGACATTTGCCGCCGAAGACATTCTGCCGGTCCTGGACGCCGGCCAGCGCATCTTCGGCGAGAACCGCGTCCAGGAAGCGATGGGGAAGTGGCCCGGATTGCGCGAGATCTATGCCGATATCGAGTTGCATCTGATCGGGCCGCTTCAGTCCAACAAGGCCCGCGAGGCCGTGGCGACATTCGATGTCATTCATACCGTTGACCGCCCGAAAATCGCCAAGGCTCTCAAGGCGGAAATGGACCGGCAGGGCAGAAATCTTCCCTGCTTCATTCAGGTGAATACGGGTGAAGAACCTCAAAAGGCCGGCATTCCGCCAAAGGATGTCGAGGCCTTCCTCGCCGACTGCCGCGATGCCGTCGGGCTGAACATCGTCGGTCTGATGTGCATCCCGCCGATCGACGAAGCGCCCGGCGAACACTTCGCGCTCCTGGAAAAGCTGGCGAAACGCGCCGGCCTTCAGCAGCTCTCCATGGGCATGTCCTCCGACTACGGGGTGGCCATCGGGTTCGGGGCGACGTTTGTCCGTGTGGGTTCAGCGATCTTTGGCGCGCGCGGCTGAGGGTTTCATTGTTTTTGGCCGGGCCAGCCTTTTTCAATCTAAACCAGTTATCCGGCTCGTCGGCTGAACTGGGCGCGACCTTCAATTAAAGAACGCGAGGTTCCAGTCGCCGGACTTAAGGCCAGTATCGCGCCGATGCATCCGAATGATTGCTCCTGCGCACGACCGGACGTTTCCAGGCACAGGTGAATTTTTCGGAATAGACACTGACTACGCGGCCTCAAGAATCATGGACCGCAAAGTGTCCTCGCTAACGCTGCCTGGCGCGCCAATCGCCACCAACCGGCTTTCCGGTTGCCGCGTTCCCCACGCCTCGTCCCGGGCGATGTCGATCCGCTTGCCCACGACCTGGACAATAATGCGATGATCGGGATCTTCTTCGCTGAAGACAAATCCCTTCATCCGGTAAACACCCCCCGGCAATTGTTTGACGGCGCTTTTGAGGGCTGACAATCGCAGCGGCCTGTCCGAACGAACCATGGTCGTTGCAAACTGCGCCGCGTGTGAGTGCTTGTCGATGTCCTCGTGTTGGTGCTCAGAACATCCGCACCCCGGTCCATGAACATGGTGATCTGCATCTTTGAGCTGACTCTCCGCGAACCGCCCGACCGACAGAAGAATATCGAGCGGGACTTGCGCGTTGACCGCTTCCACGAGCCGGTAGCGTTTGAAGCGCGAACCGAGCCACTTATGGACTTCGGCCACTGTTTCACTGTCGACCAGGTCGACCTTGTTCAGGATGACCATGTCCGAGAATGCGATCTGGCGGAGCTTCAGTTCCATCTGTTCCGGAGCAGCAAAAATCTGTTCCGCGTCCACGAGACATACGATGCTGTCCAGGCGGATCAGGTTGCGGAACTTTTGATCCGTGAATGTCATCGCGATCGAGGACGGGTCCGAGACGCCGCTGGCCTCGAGGATGATGTATTCCGGTCTCTCGTCTCGCGCCAGAACCTGTTCGACAGTTTCGATCAGGTCATCCCTGATGGAGCAGCACACGCACCCGTTGGCAAGGCTCATGACATCGTCCTCGATGCCGACGACAAGGTCGGCATCGATGTTTATGGACCCGAAATCGTTCACCAGAACGGCAACGCGCAGTCCATGCTTTCCGGTGAGGATCCGGTTGAGCAAGGTCGTCTTTCCCGACCCCAGGAAGCCGGTCAGGATTGTTACCGGCACCGCAGATTTTTCTCCAAACTCGATCATGGCCCTACTCCGGTTTCTTACGGTTAGGGATCACGTCATCGACATTGATTGAAAAACCAGACGGCCATTCGGTCCCGGGCTCACGGAACACATCTGCCGGATAGTATTCCTTGGGATCGATCTCCATGTCCCGGTATTTCTGATCCTGTTGCTCGGCCCGAGAAGAGCGCGGTTCCGGCAATACGACCTCGTCGGGTAACGACAAACGACCTGCCTCTTCAGCCGCGGCAAGCTCGCGGAATGGCGGAACCGTACCGGATTTTCCAGGAAGAGTGGCTTTTCGGTACCAGATAGCTTCCTTGGTAACATTGACGACCGCGACATCCAGCCCCCATTGGAACAAGCCATCATAGTGGGCGCGGATGCCGGCCAGCATTTCTGCATCAATATCTTCATCCTGGGTATAGTGCGTCACCATTCCCAGTCGGGGACGTGTGTCAGCAAACAGTTTTCCGACCGCATAGTGGGACGTATGGTGCGTATCGATCGTGTAGTTGAAGAGTTCCTGCGGCAGACCATATTTGTAGGTCATGAGCTGGCCGATGTCCTGGCCGGACATCTCCGTAACAAATACGTCGACACCTTCGCCGTATTTGCGTGAAAGCTCGTCCGGGCGGCCGTCACCTGTCCAAACGAAACTCAGGCCATTCCAGTCGAGGCGGTAGCCGACGGCACCATCCTTGGCGTGGCTGCGTGGCCAGCTCCGAATGACAACGCCGTCCTGATCATAAACAATGCCGCCTTCCTCGCGATAGTCGAACTCATTGACCTCGATTTCATACCCGTCGCCAATCGGAAACACATCGAAGGCTTCGAGGTGCCATTTCATCATCTGCTGCATGCCGTTGACCATGCCCTGGGTGCCAAGTTCGGGCGTACGGCCGGAGGGTCCGTGGATACGCAATGGCGTATAGCCGCCGGACCAGGCGCGAAAGGGATAGATGTAAGGAATGTCGGCGTAGTGGTCGACATGAAGGTGCGTAATGAAAATGTCGTTAATCAGCTGGCCGGGAACCTGCATGCCAATAATGTTGCGTACGCATCCGGAGCCGAAGTCGAAAAAGAACCTCTTGCCATTTCCAAGCTCGACCATGATGCATGTTCCGGCTTGGTCCTCTCTCGGCGGGTAGGGCGTGGATCCGCAAAAGGATATGCGCATTTCGTCAGGGCCGAGTTCTTCAGACAAGGGAAAGTAATTGGCATTGGAGCCAGTCATGTACTTTGTCGGTCGGAAGTACTCAGGTAGCGAAATGCCACCTGCCGGGCGGCCACCATAGGGGTTTTTGAGAGCCTCGCCCAGAGGTCCGTCGCCCGAGTGGGCCTGCGCTCCTTCAGAGGCGACCGTTGCCGCGCCGGTTACCGCCGCTCCGGTTGCCATCCCTTTCAGGACGCTGCGCCTGTTCGGATTTTCAACCCGGTCCTCTTCCGTCGCATTGTCGGTTTTGCGGTCGTCGTCGTTGGTGTGATCACTCATTGCGTGAACCTTTCCTCCGGTCTCTGGGGCCGTGAAACCCGGCGGACGATCTCCGCGCGCAGTTCCACAAGTATTTCGTTGATTTGAGAGGCTTCCGTGCTGTCGATGGCGCCACGGGCAAGCCGCGCGCACAGGCATTCGTAGTCTTTACAAGCCTCCTTCAGGTGCACATCAGACTGAAGGCGCTTTTTTATCGCTATCGCCTGTTCAGGCAGGTCTCGTTGGACGAACTTCATTGACGATGTGCTCCGTTGCGCTACGCTGATGGGCAACACGCTGAGTAGAATTCGGCCTCGGCTCCAGGCCAAGTGACTCACCGTGAAACGTGGGTGAGACGGCAATGCCAGCGAAGGGCAAAAGCACGGCATCTGAGCCACCGGTCGATTGCGACCCGAAGGCTGTTCGCGATGCGCTCAACGCGGTCGTTTCAAGCGAAGAGTTCGCGTCCTCGCCGCGACTGAAACAGATCTTGAGCTACATCGTCGAAGAGCGGTTGGCCGGACGGGGCGACCAGATCAAGGGCAAGACCATTGCCGCCGATGTGTATGGCCGCGCGCTCGACGGACGCAATGCGTCGGACAACATCGTGCGCGTGGAAGCGCGCCGCTTGAGACGCGTTTTGGATCAATTCTACGAAGGCAGTGGCCGAAACGAGAACGTCCGTATCCACGTTGATGCCGGGACCTATGTTCCCCGGTTCGAACTGCGCGAGCATACCAATGCTGCCGCTAACGCCGGAAAAGATGCCACGCCCGTTGCGGGGAACACGAACGCCTTGTTTGTGCGCTCCGCACCCCCATGGCGATTTGCGACAGTCGCGGGTGCTGTCGTTGCGCTGATCGTAAGCGGCGTTTTGCTGTTACAGCAGGATACGCTTCCGCCGGTCGCTCCGGCATCGGTTGCGGATCCGCAAGCCGCCGTGCTCTCCGCGTTGATGGAAAAGTCTCCGGTATCGGTCCAGTCGATGAACCTGGCGGAGCAGGCGCGCGGCCTGCTTTTTCCCGTGTTCGACGCGGAGCGCCAACGTCTCGCGATTAGTCTCTTTGACCGTGCAATTGCGCTAGACCCGAGTTTGCCCGACGGATATGCCGGCAAAGCCCAGGCACTTGCCACGCTGGCCTTCCTTGCCAACGACGAGATTGAGAGCAGGGACATAATGCGGCAGGCGGCCTCCCTGGCATCCAAAGCCAGGGAACTCGGACCGGCCAGCGCACGTGCACACGGAGCAACGGCATGGATCGCGAGCATGTCCGGTGGACGCGAGACTGCCCGCAAACATGCGAACATTGCCGTGGGTCTGATGCCCGATGATGGATACATACTCGATATAGACGGGGTCGTTGCGATACTGGCCGGAGACGGAGCCCGGGCCGCAAAAGCATCCGATCCGGAACGCCTGCGTCTTGGAAAAGGCCGTTTCGGCGCACCGAACATCTGGGGTGTGGCGAATTACATGTTGGGAAACTACGGGACAGTGATTGACGCCTTCGAGACTGCTCCGGCAGCCGGGGCACCAGTCTCAGCACCCTCGCTCATTTTTCTCGCCGCAGCTCATGACCATCTTGGCAATACAAGAGCCGCGGCCAACGCAGTACGTGACTTGCGCTCAACTTGGCCCGATTTTCCGGTTCCGTTCGTTCTCGACAAGATGTTTGCCCAAACGGATTATGCCGCCGATATTTTTTCCAGACTGGAAAAAAACGGTTATGAGCGTGTCCGCGTCCTCGCATCTGATGACGGCAAATCGTAGCGGCGCCTGATCGAATAATGCGCTTGGTCAGCGATCAACCAGGCAAAAACAAAGTATTTTTGTTCGAAATTGTAAACATTATTCGATAGTTTATTTCTTACGAGAAGCCAATTTCTTGCCGAAAACTTTGAAAGATGTCTTCAATATGACTCACCTATGGCTGAATACGCTTCCCGGCCACAACAATGCCGCGAATGTTCCCAAGAGCAGCCCTTTGCCGGTCGTGATCACGGATCAGAGTTCTTCCTGTTCCGGTTCGGCAGGTCGCAGGGGCCTGGCGGATGGACGGAACACAAGCCGGGTGCACCGACTTCCCCATGATATGGGACGGGCAATCCGGCGAGAACCAACACTTGGAGGTTTAAACATGTCCAAACGTCTTACCGCTGCTCTTCTCATCGGTGCTTTCACAGCGTCTTCAGCAGCGCTTGCACAGGGCGTGTCATTTGAGACGATCGACAGCAACCAGGACGGTTTCGTGAGCTTCGATGAAGTCACGGCAGTCGTTCCGGATATGTCGGAAGACGTTTTCAAGGCTGCGGATGCGAATCAGGACAACCTGCTCGATCCGGCTGAATTCGCAGCGGTTCAGCCGTAATCCGGCTTCGGGCGATCCTCCCCCCGTAAGCTGCTCTTGCAGCGGGGTTGCCTGATAAAGACCACTGCCGGTACGGTCACACCGGCAGTGGTTTTCGTGTTGCTTCACGACCATCACCGCCGGTTCTCATTTGTCCGGTGTTCCGGGCCGGTCCGGCTCAATCTATTGGTGAGCTTTTGTCATCCCTTCCCCTGCGTTGCCTTGTTGACCTCCATCTGGTCGTTTGCAAGACTGCGAGCATAAGAATGGGAGGACATCATGAAATCACTTGCCTGGGCCCTGGGCGCAGCCGTTGCGCTTGGCCTTTCCACCGGTGCTGCCTTTGCGGCAGACACGACCTTGCGCATTTCCCTGCAGTTGCCGCTCAAGAGCCACCTTGGCCAGAACCTTCTCCTGTTCAAGGAAGAGGTTGAAAAGAACTCGAATGGCGACATTGCCGTTGAAATCTATGATTCGGCGCAACTCTACAAGGACAAGGAAGTTCCTGCGGCAGTCGGATCCGGTGCGATTGAAATGGGCGTGGCGTCCCTCACGCGCTATGTCGGCGACATCCCCGCCGTCGACATCTTCTACCAGCCATTCCTGTTCGACACGGAAGACAAGGTGCGGGCCGCGGTCGCGCCGGGATCGCCCGTGCGTGCGCCGCTCGACGAAGCCATCAAGGACACGGGGTCGACCGTTTTGTGGTGGCAGGCCTATGGCGGTGCGATCATGCTGTCCCAGGGCGGCCCGCTGAAGACGCCGGAAGACATGAAGGGCAAGAAGGTCCGCGTGTTCGGCAAGACACTCGGCGACTTTGTGAACTCAGCCGGCGGTGCGCCGACGCTGATATCCGGTTCCGAACAATATCTTGCCTACCAGCGTGGCACGGTCGATATCGGCATGACCGGTGTTTCCGGTGTCAAATCGAGAAAGCTCTGGGAAGTGATGGACACGATCTCCGTGACCAACCACGCGGATATCGAGTTCATCGTTGTCGTGAACAGCGATTTCTGGAACGGGTTGCCGGAAGAGCAGAAGGCCGTCATCCAGGCGGCAGCGCTCAAGGCCGAGAATGACGTGCGCAACCGCATGGCCGAAATCGAGGCTGCGGCTTATGCAGCGGCGGAGGAAAACGGCATGACCGTCTACAGGCCGACAGCGGACGAAATCGCGGCCTGGAAGGCTGTGAGCCAGCCGGTCTATGACACCTATTCCGAAAAGGCGGGCGCGCTGGGCCAAACCGTGATGGACGCGGCAAAGGGCCTGTAAAATCAACATGGTTCGGCCACGCCGTCTTCTCGCGAAACGGTGTGGCCGCGACATTCCGAATTCCGCCTGACCCCTCCCGAAAGCAAAGATTGCGTTTCAAGCCATGAAAGCGTTCCACGCTGTCCTGCGGGTGCTTGCAGGAGCCGCAGCGTTCCTGTTCATTCTTGCCGGGTGCATGCTGACCTATGAGGTCAGCGCCCGCTACCTGTTTGTCGCGCCGACGATCTGGGCGGCGGAACTGTCCCAGCTGTGTCTCATCTGGGGCAGCATGATCGGGATGCCCTGGCTGCTGAAGACAAATCAGCACATCGCGGTCGACGCGGTGACCGAGCGGCTCGGCGCAACGGCCCAACGGGCCTGCCGTGTCCTGGCCATGACCGCGATTGCGCTCTTCAGTGCGGTAGTCGCCTGGAAGGGGGGCGGCATCTTCTACGATTCCTTCGAACGAGGCCGGACCACCGGATCGATGCTGGATCTGCCGACCTGGGTCTCGGAACTCGCCATTCCGGTTGGCTTCGTGCTGCTCTTCGTCCAGGCCGTGATCGAACTTGGCAAGGCGGTCGCAGGAGCGGCCCCGCGCGGCGGGCATGCCTCATGACCACAGTCCTGATCCTGGTTGCGCTGTTTGCGCTTCTGCTCATTCGGGTGCCGGTCGCCTTCACGCTGGGCGGCCTCGGGCTGGCCCTGTTGCTTTTCGGTGGATTCTCGCCATTGATGGCACCGCAGGCGATCCTTTCCACGCTGGACGGGTTCATTCTTCTCGCCGTGCCGCTTTTCCTGCTGATGTCGAACATCCTCCTGAAAGGGGGGGTCGGAAAGGACCTTTTTGCTGCCGTGCATGCCTGGGTCGGCCACTGGCCCGGCGGGCTGGCTGTCGCAACGATCATTTCCTGCGGGATTTTCGCTGCCATTTCCGGCTCTTCCGTTGCGACGGCCGCAACGATCGGGACGGTGGCGATCCCGGAAATGATCAGCCGCGGGTATGAGCGCCGCTTCGTCTACGGCCTGCTGGCCGCCGGCGGCACGCTCGGGATTCTGATCCCGCCGTCGATCCCGATGATCGTCTACGGGTTCGTCACCGAGCAGTCCGTCATCTCCCTGTTTCTTGCCGGGATTGGCCCCGGCATTCTTCTGGTGGTCTTCTTCATCGCATTCGCCATGATCCATGCGAGATGGTTCGGCGGGCACACGGCCGAGGCCGCCGCCAGCGGGGAAGAGCGGTTCTGGAGTTCACTCCGGGCTCTGCCTTCCGTGGTTCTGGCGGCGTTCGTCATCGGGGTGATTTATACCGGCATCGCCACGCCGACGGAGGCGGCGGCCATCGGTTTTGCGGTTGCGCTCGTGATCACCGGTCTCGTCCTGAGGACGCTGACATGGCAGGGCTTCAAGGAAGCCGCCTATGATTCCATGGTGACGACAGTCGCGATCCTTCTGATCGTCGCCGGAGCGAAGGTGTTCGGCAAGGCGATCACGCTTTACCGGATCCCGCAGGAAATCTCGATGTTCATCGGTCAGAACATCGACACGCCGCTGGCTTTCATCCTTGTGGTCTCGGTGGTGCTCCTGATCATGGGGCTTGTGTTCGAGGCGCTCTCCATGGTGCTGATCATGACGCCGGTCCTGCTGCCGGCAGCCATGGCGCTCGGTTTCGACCCGATCTGGTTCGGCGTCTACATGGTGGTGATGGTCGAGTGCGCCCTGATCACACCGCCGGTCGGGCTCAATCTCTATGTGATCCAGTCGGTGGCGAAATCCAGTCTTGCCGACGTGTCGCGCGGGGTACTGCCGTTTCTCGCGCTCATGTTGCTCTCGGTCGTGATCCTCTATATGTGGACCGATCTTGCGCTTTATATCCCGTTCAAACTCTGAATTGCCTTCACGAGGTCAGAATGCCGTCCCAGGCCGACAAACTCAGACACCTGCTTGCAAAAGACACATTGCATGTCATGCCCTGCTGCTTCGACGCGCTGTCTGCCAAGCTGATCGAGCAGGCGGATTTCGACCTCACCTTCATGTCGGGCTTCGCGGCGTCGGCGTCCCGGATCGGGCAGCCGGATCTGGGGCTGATGTCCTATGGCGAGGTGCTCGATCATGTCGGCAACATCACCCATGCGGTCGATTTCCCGGTCATCGCCGATGGGGATACGGGATACGGCAACGCCATGAATGTGCGCCGGACGGTTGCCGGGTTCGCCAAGGCAGGGGCCGCCGCCATCATGATCGAGGACCAGCTGTCTCCCAAACGATGCGGGCATACACCCGGAAAGGCCGTCGTGTCGCGCGATGAGGCCTTCGACCGCATCAGGGCGGCCAACGATGCCAGGGAAGACGGCGCGGATATCCTCATCCTGGCGCGCACGGATGCGCGTCACGAGCACGGCTTGAGTGAAGCCATCGAACGCGCCGCGCGGTTCAAGGAGCTGGGTGCCGACATCCTCTTCGTCGAAGCCCCGAAAACCGTTGCCGAAATGGAGACGGTCTGCCGGGAGCTGCCGGGGCCGAAAATGGCGAATATCGTCGAAGGCGGGGAAACGCCGGAACTGTCTCACAAGGAACTTGAGGATATCGGGTTCGCGATCGCCGCCTATCCGCTGACGCTCATGGCGAGCGCGATGAAGGCAATGACGGAAACCCTTTCGAGGCTGAAAACGGATACCGACCGAACGCCCCTGATGATGGATTTCACCGAACTCAGGGACCGGATCGGCTTCAACGACTACTATGAGACGTCATCGCGCTACGAGACCTCGAAGCGGGATTAACGGGATCCTGATTGCTGTATGCGGCGCAAAACTTGACTCTTGTGACGCGGTGGGGCATAGACCCGCGAACTCCATATGAGTGATTGAAAATCAGAACAGCCGACCGGGACCCGAAAAGGTGTAAAGAGATCCCGGAGGTCAACACCCGACAGCGCGATGCGCCCTCGGGTGCAAAACTGCTTTGCGAACCGCAGCACGGTTGGATCTGAGTTCCGGTTGACCATATGGTTCGGGAGATTTCCCGAAACCGATGACCTAAGGACCCTTTGATGTTTGAAAGCCTGTCCGATCGACTAAGCGGAATTTTCGACAAGCTCACCGGCCGTGGTGCGCTGTCGGAAAACGACGTCAATGAAGCAATGCGCGAGATTCGCCGCGCATTGATCGAGGCTGACGTTGCCCTGCCGATCGTGCGCTCCTTCACGGACAAGGTCCGGAGCCGGGCGGTCGGCGCCGAAGTCGTCAAGTCGGTCACGCCGGGTCAGATGGTCGTCAAGATCGTCCATGACCAGCTCATCGAGATGCTCGGCGCGGAAGCGCAGCCGATCGACCTGAACGCGCCCGCGCCGGTGGCGATCATGATGGTCGGCCTGCAGGGGTCCGGTAAGACAACAACCACGGCCAAGATCGCCCGCCGCTTCACCCAGCGCGACAAGCTCAGGGTGCTGATGGCTTCGCTCGATACGCGCCGGCCGGCAGCGCAGGAACAGCTCAAGGTCCTCGGTGAGCAGAACGAAGTAGACACCCTGCCGATCGTCGAGGGACAGGGCCCGGTCGAGATCGCCAATCGTGCCATGTCCGCGGCCAAGCTCGGCGGTTATGACCTCGTCCTTCTGGATACCGCCGGACGCATTCACATCGACGAACCTCTCATGATCGAGATGGCGGACGTCAAGGCCGCCGCGCAGCCGCACGAGATCCTGCTTGTCGCCGATAGCCTGACCGGTCAGGACGCCGTCAATCTGGCGCAGAGCTTCGACGAACGTGTGGGGATCAGTGGTATCGTCCTGACGAGAATGGACGGGGATGGCCGCGGTGGTGCGGCGCTGTCGATGCAGGCGGTGACCGGCAAGCCGGTGAAACTCATCGGTACCGGTGAAAAATCCGATGCGCTGGAGGACTTCCATCCGAAACGGATCGCCGACCGGATTCTCGGGATGGGCGATATCGTATCGCTTGTCGAGAAAGCTGCGGAGGCCATCGATGCGGAACAAGCCGCGAAGATGGCGAAAAAGATGCAGAAAGGTCACTTCGACCTGGAAGATCTCGCCGAACAGCTGAAGCAGATGGAAAAGCTGGGCGGCATGTCCGGAATGATGGGCATGTTGCCGGGCGTCGGCAAGATGAAGAAACAGATCGAGGCTGCGAATGTCGACGACAAGATGTTCAAGCGCCAGATCGCCATCATTCAGTCGATGACCCCGTCCGAGCGGCAGAAGCCCGATGTTCTGAAGGCAAGCCGCAAGAAACGGATTGCAGCCGGTTCCGGTGTTCAGGTTGCCGAGGTCAACAAGCTCTTGAAGATGCACCGCCAGATGGCGGACATGATGAAAAAGATGGGCAAGGGCAAGGGCATGCTCGGCAAGCTGATGGGTGGCCTCGGCGGCGGAATGCCGGATGTCGATCCGAAGCAGCTTGAGGAAATGGCCAAGTCAGGCCAGCTTCCGGGCGGAATGGATCTGCCGAAAGGATTGCCCGGTGGCATGCCGGGCGGCCTGGGCGGTCCGGGCCTGCCACCTGGAATGCCGGGTCTTCCGGGCCTTGGCGGTCCGAAGCTTCCCGGTCTGCCGGGCATGGGGAAAGGCAAGAAGCGATGAGCAACGCCGAAACCCAGCTGGGCCGGAGCGAGGCGGTCAACGAACTGAAGGCTCTCAGATCGTCCATCGACAATATCGACGCGGCATTGATCAACATGCTCGCCGAAAGGTTCAAGTGCACCCAGAAAGTGGGTGTTCTGAAGGCCACCAACGACCTGCCGCCGGCTGACCCGGCGCGGGAAAAGATTCAGATCGAGCGGCTTCGGCGGCTTGCCGCAGAAGCCAATCTCGATCCTGATTTTGCCGAGAAATTCCTGAACTTCATCGTTCGCGAAGTGATCCGGCACCATGAAGCCATTGCCGCAGAAGCCGGCAACTGAAGAAACTGGAGACCCAAAATGGCTACGAAAATTCGCCTTGCTCGAGGCGGTTCCAAAAAACGCCCGTACTACCGCATCGTTGTTGCCGATATCCGCTCGCCGCGCGATGGCCGCTTCATTGAAAAAGTCGGCAGCTATGATCCGATGCTTCCGAAGGATTCCGAAGATCGCGTAAAGCTCGACGTCGAGCGCATCCAGTACTGGCTCGGCAACGGTGCGAAGCCGACCGATCGCGTGCACCGCTTTCTCGATGCTGCCGGCCTGCTGAAGCGCGAGCCGCGCAACAACCCGAAAAAGGCGGAACTCGGCGCGAAAGCCAAGGAACGCCTTGAAGCCAAGCGTCAGGCCGAGGAAGACGCCGCTGCAGCTGCTGCAGAAGCTTCGGAAACTGCGAGCGAAGGTGCTGCGGAAGAAGCGGCAGCCGAATAACTTTGGGATCCGGGTGGCGCTGATTTATCCGGAAAGGGCTTGCTGACATGACTTCAGATGACGGTCAGAGGGTCCTGATGGCCAAGATCGGTGCCGCGCATGGCATACGCGGGGAGGTGCGGGTCAAGCCGTTTGGTGACGATCCGCTCTCCTTTGCCGACTACGGCGTTCTGACCAGCAAGGACGGCGCGACGTCGTTCGAAGTCGAAAGGGCGCGCGTCCAGAAAACCGTGGTCGTCACCAAGTTCCGGGACGTGAACAACCGGAACCAGGCTGAAGATCTGAACGGCGTGGAACTCTTTGTCCGGCGAGATCAGCTGCCGGAACCGGAAGAGGACGAGTTCTACTATTCCGACCTCAACGGGCTCAGCGTTGTGGACCAGGACGGCAACAGCCTCGGAAAAATCGTCGCCGTGCAGGACTTCGGCGCCGGTGATCTTCTGGAAATTCGCCCGAAGCGCGGGCGCACTTTCTACATTCCCTTCACGAAGGACTTTGTTCCGGACGTGTCCCTGTCGCAGGGACAGGTGACGGCCCGCCTTCCCGAGGATTACTTTTCCGATGAAAGTTCGGATTCTTCGGATGCAGATTCGCCGGACAAGTAGCGGACCGGCATTGGCTGCAATCCCATGCGGCCGAGGTTCAAATCCTCCTCGGGATCTTCGACAGCCTGCGTGACCTCGGAGCGTAGCAGCGCAATGAGCGCAACGACGAGTGCCACGCCAATACCGTTCGCCACCAGGTCGGGCAACGACATCGCATGATGCGGCAGGAATCCCTGCACAAGTTCCCCGGCGATCCCCATGCCAAACGCGACCACGGCCGAGATCCTGAGACGGCAGCAGAAAAGTGCGTGTATGGACAGGGTCAGAAGGGCGAAAAAGCCGATATGGATCACCTTGTCATACGGGTGCCCGACACCGGTCTCGAAAACCAGCCCGACCAGGATACCGAACGTCATAAGCGCCATGAGGGGGACGACACGGCTGATCGAAATGTCGAGATAATGCTGATCGACCTTGGTCTGGATAAAGGCGGGTATTCTCAAACGCAGAACGGGAAACTGGAACACGGCAATAGACCTGATTGAAACGCTCTTGCCAGCATGAGCGCTCGGGCTTAATCAGTCCTTTCCATGCCGTTTTTGTCCGCCGGGCGGGCGCAATTTTCGATCTTCTAGGTTAATGTTGTCTTGATGCGCTTTAAGACCACGATCCTGACGCTCTATCCGGACATGTTTCCCGGCCCGCTGGGGCACAGTCTGTCGGGTCGGGCTCTTGCCAAAGGCCTGTGGCAGCTCGAAACCAGCCAGATCCGCGACTTTGCGACGGACAAGCATCGCAGCGTCGACGACACGCCGGCAGGCGGCGGCGCCGGAATGGTGCTGCGTGCGGACATTCTGGCGAAGGCTATCGATGGTGCCGCACCCGAAGACGACCCGCGGCCGCGGCTCTTGATGAGCCCGCGCGGGCGTCCGTTCAGCCAGGAGCGTGCGCATGAACTGGCTTCCGGGCCCGGCGCGATCATTGTCTGCGGCAGGTTCGAAGGTGTCGACCAGCGGGTCATAGACAGCAGGCAGCTCGAGGAAGTTTCCGTTGGCGACTACATCCTTTCGGGCGGTGAAATCGCGGCACTCACGATGCTGGACGCCATCATCCGTCTCATTCCAGGGGTCATGGGAAACATGGAAAGCGCCGATACGGAGAGTTTCGAAACAGGCCTGCTGGAGCATCCGCATTATACCCGTCCTGCCGATTTCGAAGGTTCGGCAATACCCGATGTGCTGACCTCGGGAAACCACCGGAAAATCCACGACTGGCGCATGGCCGAAGCAGAGCGCCTGACACGGGAGCGCCGGCCGGATCTTTGGGACGCCTACATGGCGGATGAAGATGACGTCGACTAGTCACCTGAATCTGAAGTCCGTTCGAGGCTCGCTGCAAATGAGTCGAACTTCAGATTCAGGTGACCAGGTGTGGACCCTAAAGCGGACCGTTCCCAAGCTTGGCGAGTAGTTGCGTTCCGCGGCGGACAATGTCCGCCTGGGAGCGTGCTCCGGTTTTGGACGTCGCGCTGGCCAGATGATTCCTGGCGGTGTTGTAGGAAATCTGCAACGCGTCCGCCGCCTCCTTCAGCGAAAATCCCAAAATCAGCTGCTGGATGACAAGGCACTCCCGTTCGGTCAGGCCGAACGCGGCGGACAGTATCTTTTCCGAGCGTCTGGGAGCATCTGCAGGGTCGAACAGTGTCACAAGCAGCGGCATGGCCGGGGTCAGGAAAGGGGACAGGCCAGGGTGTATCTGATCCTTGTGCCGGACAGGCATGACGAAAAAGAATGGCCCGCAATTGCCTGTCGCCTGCATCGGTATCGGACCAACGGGAAGTGACGTGTCTGACGCTTTTTTCAGGGCGGAGTGCAGCTGATTCTGCAACCCCTGCGTTCGTGCAGCGAGGCGAACCGTGCGATCGGTATAGATCAACTGGCTGGTCCGCAGGAATGTTTCCGCCTGTCCGTTGTAATGCGTGACCTTGCCGTCCGGTAGAACCAGGAGGGCCGCCGTGGGGATCCGGTTCAGCCAGAAGTCGGTATTGGCCGGCACGGTGTCGCGCTTTGCCAGTTCCAGCAAAAGTCTGAAGGCGTTCTGAAGATGCGGTCGAAGAAATCCGAACAGGTGGCGGACATGTTCCTCCTCACGGAATTTCATCGACCTGGGCAGGTTGGCCGCAACAAAGGCGGAGTCCTTGCCATGACGATGCAAAATGACGCCGAAAGCCCTGTTGATCTCACCGTGATCTTTCATGAATTCGTGATAGAAGTCCGTTTTTTCGACGTCCGACGTGGATATGAAATCGCCCGTGTACACCACATCGGAGGGATCGCATTGCAACGCGATCGGCGGGAACGGATTGGCCGAGACCGCACGGCTCAGCCTGAACTCCGCGCCCTCGCCGTGATTGAACATCGCGCAATCATAATGCTTGTTCTCGTAAACGCATTGGGCCTGATAGGAGATCGGCAGATCGGGGTAAAGGGTTGCAATATCCGAAAGTACACTAGTAAGTCCCCCTTCGAGCAAAGCACCACTATAGAGTTTATGTAGTAAACCGGAGTGATCCCTCATCGATTGATATTTCCTAAAGGTAAGGACGCCTTACTTTACCGTAACGTGCAAACCTAAAACATTAAATTAGTAAAAGCCAGCGTGACATTTTTTTAAGGATGTGCTATACAAAGATCATTGCAACCAAAGTTGTTTCTTCAGTTGTAAAAAATTGAAGAAACAATACAAAAATTACTTTAGGCAATGCTGAGCATCAGCGGCGGCACTCGTGCCGCTGCTTTTCTTTTCAATACGAGCATTTAGTCCGCGTCTGTACTATTGCACTTTTGGACAGTGATAAGCGGTAATGATCTTTACCGGGTGTTCCGAAATGCTTGAGACGGTCGTACCCGTCTCGGGGAAGCCATTTGCAAAAACCGCATGACATTGCCCGTATTTTGCTGTATACGCCCGCGGAAGCTGGTGAAGGCATCTCCTGATATTCGACGTCAGGGCCTGAAGGCCCGGTGTTTTATCCGGTCTCCAAGGCAAACCGGCTGATATGCAACATGGCCCAAAGTCGGCGAATTCCGTTTCCTGATTAAAGAGAAACGCTCTGGCCGCTTTGTAATTGAAAAGGGAAAAACGCCATGAATATCATCGAGCAGCTCAATGCTGAAGAAATGGCGAAAATCGAAGCTCAACGCAAGCTTCCGGAATTTTCGCCGGGTGACACGGTTCGCGTTAACGTGAAGGTCACCGAAGGTAGCCGTACCCGTACCCAGGCTTATGAAGGCGTGTGCATTGCCCGTTCCGGCGGCGGCATCAACGAGAGCTTCACGGTTCGCAAGATTTCCTATGGCGAAGGCGTCGAGCGTGTCTTCCCGATCTATTCCCCGATGCTGGAAGGTGTTGAAGTGGTCCGCCGCGGTAAGGTTCGCCGCGCGAAGCTGTACTACCTGCGCGACCGCCGCGGCAAATCCGCCCGTATCACCGAGAACACGAACGTCCGCTCCAAACGCCTCAACGAGGAGGCCCGTGCCGAAGCCGCTGCCGTCAAGGCTGCAAAGGCCGAAGCCAAGAAGGCTGAGCAGGCGGCTGCAGAAAACGCTGCGGAATAATCCGGCGCGGCGCACGAGTTTCGAAAGGGCGGTCCATGGGGCCGCCTTTTTCATTTGCCGGGCCACCGGTCAATCTCAGTTGAATTCAGCTCAACCCGGTGGCGCTTGACGTTTTCGTGCGCCTGGGTCATTCACTAGTGTGGTGAATTTGAAATGCGCCTCATTTTCTCAGCAGACACCGGAGCGTATTTCAAATTTGAAAACCACACTAGAAACATAAACTTGCTAGTCATCTTTTTGTATCTGAAGCTCGCACCGAGCAGGCTGCACAATGAGACGAACTTCATATCCAGATGACTAGCCAGATTTGAACGAAACGCTTGAAGCCGGGCGTGTCGCCCGACAAGAAAACCGAAGGCGGACGCCCTGACGCGGGCGGAACCGCACCGGAAACAGACGAGGAGAGATCGATGGCGAAAGCGCGCACGCTTTATGACAAGATCTGGGATGATCACGTTGTCGACATGCAGCCGGATGGAACCGGACTGCTTTATATCGACCGGCACCTTGTCCACGAGGTGACCAGCCCTCAGGCCTTCGAAGGCCTTCGCATGCATGGCCGCAAGGTCCGCAGCCCGGAAAAAACGCTCGCCGTTGTCGACCACAACGTGCCGACAAGCGATCGCCGCCACGGCATCGATGATCCGGAATCGGCTCTCCAGGTCGAGACACTTGCCAAAAACGCAAGCGAATTCGGTGTCGAATATTACTCCGAACTGGATATGCGCCAGGGCGTTGTTCATATCGTCGGACCCGAACAGGGCTTTACGCTGCCCGGCATGACAATCGTTTGCGGCGACAGCCATACCTCGACCCACGGCGCGTTCGGTTCGCTGGCACACGGGATCGGAACCTCGGAAGTGGAACATGTTCTGGCCACGCAGACGCTGATCCAGAAGAAGGCGAAGAACATGCTGGTCAGGGTCAATGGCCAGATACCGGCCGGTGTGACCGCGAAGGACATCGTTCTTGCGATCATCGGCAAGATCGGAACCGCCGGCGGAACGGGCTACGTCATCGAATATGCCGGCGACGCCATTCGGTCGCTGTCGATGGAAGGCCGGATGACCGTCTGCAACATGTCGATCGAAGCAGGCGCGCGGGCCGGGCTGATTGCTCCGGACGAGACCACATTCGCCTATGTCAAGGATCGGCCCAAGGCGCCGAAGGGTGAAGCCTGGGATATGGCGATGGCCTACTGGCATACGCTGCATTCAGACGCGGACGCCGATTTCGACAAGGTTGTCGAACTGGATGCCGCCAACCTGCCTCCGATCGTGTCCTGGGGCTCATCTCCCGAAGATGTGGTTTCGGTTGAAGGGGTTGTTCCTGATCCGGAAGAGATTGACGACGAGAACCGCCGCGAATCCAAGAAACGCGCTCTGGACTACATGGGGCTCGAGCCGGGCACCAGGATCACAGACATCAAGATTGACCGCGCCTTCATCGGATCCTGCACCAATGGCCGTATCGAGGACTTGCGCGCCGCGGCCGCGGTGATCGGAAATCACAAGGTGGCGTCTCATGTCGACGCGATGGTGGTTCCAGGCTCCGGTCTGGTCAAGGAGCAGGCCGAAGAGGAAGGTCTCGACCTGATCTTCAAGGAAGCCGGGTTCGACTGGCGCGAGCCGGGATGCTCCATGTGTCTTGCCATGAATGCCGACAAGCTGAAGCCGGGCGAACGTTGTGCCTCGACCTCGAACCGCAACTTCGAGGGACGACAGGGCCACAAGGGACGCACTCATCTTGTCTCTCCTGCCATGGCGGCGGCAGCGGCGATTGCAGGTCATTTCGTCGATATCCGTGAATGGACCTCGAATTGATTCGAATTGTCCGCAAGGTTCACGGATCGTTTCCAAGGGCGCCATTGGCGCCCTTGTTGTTTTTCGCCGAAATCAAACATTTTTCCCCGGATATGCGAGATTTGTCTAACTGATTCATAGTTTTAAGAAAAACCTCGGGGCGCAAAACACGTTTCGGCGACAGTCTCCAGAAATGAATTTCACGGGCTTCACAAGACTGTCACCTCGGCACTACAATACTCCCGTCACAAAAGGACATATTCCGCTGTCCGATTGACCGGACACCGGAAGAACTGAGCAGGTGTGAGGAGCGGAAGGTGACGATTGCGGTTTCGCCGGGAGCCCATCCGGCGTTGGTACTCAATGCGGATTACCGGCCTTTGAGTTACTATCCCTTGTCATTGTGGTCTTGGCAGGACACGATCAAGGCGGTCTTCCTTGATCGCGTGAATATTGTTGCCGAATATGATGCGGCAGTCCGAAGTCCGAGCTTTGAATTCCGATTGCCGAGCGTCGTCTCCCTCAAGACCTTTGTGAAACCCAGCAGATATCCCGCCTTCACCCGCTTCAACGTCTTCCTTCGCGACAAATTTCAGTGCCAATATTGCGGCTCGAAAGACGAACTCACATTCGATCATCTCATTCCAAGATCAAAGGGTGGCCTGACAACCTGGGAAAACGTGATCACGGCCTGCTCGCCCTGTAACCTGCGCAAGTCGAACAAATCGTGCAAACAGCTCAACATGTGGCCGATGCACATGCCATTTCAGCCGACGATCCAGGATCTTCACAACAACGGACGCGGGTTCCCGCCAAACTACCTCCACGAAAGCTGGATGGATTTTCTTTATTGGGATACCGAACTCGAACCGTAACATACGCAGAGTTCGCGCCGGGTTTTAATCCGCCTAGAACTTGATTGTTTGCATTTTGCCGTTCGAATTAAGAGATCTTTTACTTCTTTTCGAAGGTCCATTTAAGAATTTAGGTACTTTTATGTAATAACTGTTTCATGAGAGCTGTGAGGCAGTCATGAGCAATAAACAAATTCCGTATTTTTACAATTTGATCCGGCGGTTCCGCAAAGATCGGGACGGCGCGATTATTCCCCTCTTCGGTATCATGATCATCATCATCGTGGTGATGGCCGGTGCTGCGGTGGACGTGTCCAGGGTTGTGAACGCGCGCGAAAAACTTTCCTACGCGCTTGATGCGGCGGCGCTTGCCGCAGCCACCGACCTGTCGACGCAGGAGATGACGAACGACCAGATCAAGGACGTCATCACGGATTCGTTCAACGCCAACCTTGCAGACGCCGACTTCCTCGATGAAGCGATCGAAAATCTTTCCTTCACCGTGGATAGCGACAACGGCCTGATCACCGTCAGTTCCGCCGCCACGATGGACAATCTCTTCATCGACTTCGGCGGTTACGGTCAGACAGCGTTCGGTCCCGAGACCTTCACCTTCGGAACAAATTCACAGGTGACCTATTCGCGCTTCGACGTTGAAATGGCGATGGTGGTCGACGTGACCGGATCGATGGGCTGGGCGCTCAACGATCTGAAGGACGCAGCTGAATCGGTGGTCAACATCCTCATTCCTGCAGACGGCGAGGAAAGCAAGGTCAAGATCTCGCTGGTTCCGTACAGCGTGGGTGTGAACATGGACAGCTACGCGTCGGCTGCGACCGGGGGTATCAGCACAAGATGCGTTACCGAGCGTGACGGCGACGAAAAATACACCGATGCCAGCTACACGGTTGAACCGGCCGGTGACGGCTCGGGAACGCGCCGGAGCCAGGACTGCTCGGACTCGGTCCTGGAGCCGCTGACGGACAACCGGGATACCCTGCTGACCGCGATTGAGAACCTGGAGACCGAGGGATATACGGCTGCACAGACAGGCATCGGCATCGGCTGGTACACGCTCTCGCCCAACTGGAAAGACCTCTGGCCGACCGAATCGGAGCCTGCGGCCTATTCGAACAGCGAAGTGCTGAAATTCGCGCTGATCATGACCGATGGTGCGTTCAACACCTACTATGACAAGCACACGCTGACCTACTCCGAGTGTGACGATTTCAGCAGGTATTACGGGCCGTGCTACGGCGGAACGAATGACTACTGGATCGAAAAGGCCGGGAGCGGTTATTCCGGTCAGCCCTCGCAGCGCGCCCTGCGGCTGTGTTCGGCGATGAAGGATGCCGGGATCACGATCTATACGGTCTATTTCGGAACCGCCACGTCTTCGAGCCAGGCGCGCGTCATGGAAGAATGTGCCGATGAAGGCAAATACTACGTCGCGACATCGTCCGACGACCTGATCGCAGCCTTCTCGAACATTGCCAAGAAGATCCAGCAGGTCTTCCTGTCGCAATAACTCGGCGCCGATATTCAAAAAAAAGCCCGCCGATCCGGCGGGCTTTTCCGTATTCAGGGTGCGGGTTTCATCAGCGGTTCTGGCGATTGTCGATCAGATCGTCAACCACGGCCGGATCGGCCAGCGTCGATGTATCTCCCAGATTTTCGAAACTGTCCTCGGCGATCTTGCGCAGGATGCGGCGCATGATCTTGCCCGAACGGGTTTTCGGCAGGCCAGGGGCGAACTGGATGAGATCGGGCGACGCGATCGGACCGATCTCCGCGCGTACATGCTTGACCAGTTCCTTCTTCAACTCCTCCGTCGGTTCCTCGCCTTCCATCAGCGTGACATAGGCATAGATGCCCTGCCCCTTGATGTCGTGCGGGTAACCGACGACGGCCGCCTCGGACACCTGCGGGTGCGCCACCAGGGCGCTTTCGACTTCCGCCGTTCCCATGCGGTGTCCGGATACGTTGATCACATCGTCGACGCGGCCGGTGATCCAGTAGTAGCCGTCCGCGTCGCGCCGGCAGCCGTCACCGGTGAAGTATAGTCCCTTGTAGGTCGCGAAATAGGTCTGCACGAACCGCTCATGATCGCCGTAGACCGTGCGCATCTGGCCCGGCCAGCTGTCCTTGATGACAAGATTGCCTTCGGTCGCGCCCTCGAGGAACTTGCCTTCCGCATCGACGACGGCAGGCTGGACGCCAAAGAACGGCCGTGTCGCGGAGCCCGGTTTCAGATCCGTTGCGCCCGGAAGCGGGGTAATCAGGATGCCCCCGGTCTCGGTCTGCCACCAGGTGTCGACGATCGGGCAGCGGCCGTCACCGACCACATTGTGATACCAGGTCCAGGCTTCCGGGTTGATCGGCTCGCCGACCGAACCGAGCAGGCGCAGGGACCGGCGGGATGTCTTCGTGACGTATTCGTCGCCTGCGCCCATCAGCGCGCGGATCGCGGTGGGCGCGGTGTAGAAGATGTTGACGTTGTGCTTGTCGCAGACTTCCCAGAAGCGGCCCGGACCCGGATAGGTCGGGACACCCTCGAACATCAGCGTAGTCGCGCCGTTGGCCAGCGGGCCGTAGACGATGTAGCTGTGACCGGTGACCCAGCCGACATCCGCCGTGCACCAGTAAATATCGCCCTCGTGATAATCGAAGACATACTCATGGGTCATGGATGCATAGACGAGGTAGCCGCCCGTCGTGTGCAGGACGCCTTTCGGCTGTCCGGTCGAGCCGGAGGTGTAGAGGATGAACAGCGGATCCTCGGCGTTCATCTCGACCGGGTCGCACTGGTCGGAAACACGCCCGGCTTCGTCGTGATACCAGACGTCCCGCCCGTCCGTCATGCTGATGTCGCCGCCGGTCCGCCTGACCACGATGACGGATCTGACCGGCGCCTTTTCCGCTGCCTTGTCGACATTGGCCTTCAGCGGCACCTTGCGGCCGCCGCGCAGGCCCTCATCCGCCGTGATGACACATTCGGACTTACAGCCTTCGATACGCTGGGCAAGACTGTCGGGAGAGAAGCCGCCGAAAACGATGGAATGGATCGCCCCGATCCGCGCACAAGCCAGCATCGCGTAGGCAGCTTCCGGGATCATCGGGAGGTAGATGGTGACCCGGTCACCCTTCTTCACGCCCTGACCGTGCAGAACGTTGGCGAATTTGTTTACTTCCCTGGAAAGCTCGTTGTAGGTGATGACCTTGTGCTCGCCCGGGTCATCGCCTTCCCAGATGATAGCGGGCTGGTCGCCGCGCGTTGCCAGGTGCCGGTCGACACAGTTGGCCGCAACATTGAGCGTGCCGTCCTCGAACCACTTGATCGAGACGTTGTGGTAGTCGTAGGAGGTATTCTTGACCTTCGTATAGGGCTTGATCCAGTCGACCCGTTTGCCGTGTTCACCCCAGAACCCGTCAGGGTCTTCCACGGAGCGCTGGTACATCTCCAGGTATTTGGCGTTGTCGACATGCGCCCGTGCGGCAACCTCCGCCGGAACGGGGAAAACAGAGTCTGACATATGAGAACCTCCCGAAACAATATGAACCGGCGCGGGCACACATCATCCTCCCCGCTGCCAGTTTGTTTGCCGGGGCCATTATGCTGATCGCCCCCATGGGCGTCCAGAACCAAACTTTAGTCCTTTAGTCGCCGAGTCCTTGGTCTAATGCGTTCAAATACGTAGTGATTTAGGCGTAAGTCTCGTGGTTGACCCGGACTTTGACTGCTCCGTGCGCGTGCGGTTTCAGGAGCCGAACCAGCCGATCACCACACCCTGGACAATCAGCACGCCAAGCCAGTGACCACCGTCGATCAGCGTGAGGCTCCAGGGTTTGCCCTGAAAGCGGTGGTTGATGATCTGCGTTGTCATGACTATGCCGACCCAGATCATCAGCGCGGATATCAGTCCGGCGCGGATCGATGTCTGACCGGCGTGGTAGATCACGCCGGCGAACACGAAAGCCATCACCAGCTGGCAAACAAAAGTCAGGCCGAGCGTCACCGGGTCCGGTCTGGTCTGCTCCTCGCTCAGGCTGGCCGCCGCCATCCAGGCCTTGCCCAGCACGCCGTACCAGATCGATCCGAATATGAACGATGCCACGCCGGCAACCGCCACAGCCAAGAGATTGATACCGTCAAACATCATGGTTCTGCCCTCCGCATTTTTGAGGATGCAGGGTGAGTGGAAACGGTTGAAAGATCAAGCGTGATGTTGTTCTGCGCGCATCCGGCCTCAGGCCGCTCAGGCGGTGAGCCCGCCCTTCTGGATGATGAAGTCCACGACGCGGTCAAGCCCGTCTCCCGCCTTGGTGTTGGCGAAGACAAACGGGCGTGACTTGCGCATCCGCGTCGCGTCCCGTTCCATCACATCAAGGTCAGCCCCAACGTAAGGTGCAAGGTCGGTCTTGTTGATGATGAGCAGGTCCGACCTGGTGATGCCCGGGCCGCCTTTTCTGGGAATTTCCTCCCCTGCGGCAACGTCGATGACATAAAGGGTGAGATCCGCGAGTTCCGGGGAAAAGGTGGCGGCCAAATTGTCGCCGCCCGATTCGATCAAAACCAGATCGAGGTCCGGAATGGATCGTGTCAGATCTTCAATGGCGGCAAGGTTGATCGAGGCGTCTTCGCGGATGGCCGTGTGCGGGCAGCCGCCGGTTTCCACGCCGCGTATCCGGTCGCTGGACAGGGCCTGGGACCGCATCAGGGCTTCGGCGTCTTCGCTTGTGTAGATGTCGTTGGTGATGACGGCGATCGAAAAGGTGTCGCGCATCGCCTTGCAGAGACGGTCGGTCAGGGTGGTCTTGCCGGAACCGACGGGGCCGCCGATACCGACGCGCAAGGGACCGTACTGTGATGTCATGAGCGAAAAAGCCTCGAATACTGTGTTTCATGCGCCATTGAGGCGATGTCCGCGAGGAAGGTTGAGCTGCCGAGATCGTCGAGCCCTGACCGGAGCGCCTCTTCGGAAACGCCAAAAATGACCGCTTCCAGGTTGGCGACGACAAGCTGCCCGTCATTCTGTCCGAGGGGTACAGCCCGGATCGCTGCGGAAACAAGGTTGGCGGCAAACGCCTGGAGAAAGGACGTGACCGCCGTCCCGGCCGGGATCCCATGTGCCGCACAGACTAGGCCGACCGCGACCGGATAGGGCCAGTCGTCCTGATCGGCGTCGACAAGTTCGTGAAAGCGAGCGGCCGACCCGCTGCCCTGCGGTCTCCAGCTTTTTTGCACGGTCCGGATGAACGCCGTGCCCTGGGCGGTGGTTTCCAGACGTCTCTCCCGGGAGGGCTGCAACGCAAGGCCGAGCTCGCGAAGATCCTGAACGCCGTTTTTGTCGTTTGCCGGAAAATTGCGACATGTTTCGGCAAGCAGGATCGCGTCGGTGCGCCCTGCCCCGTGACGCAGGACATCCTGCAGCCATCGTTCGAGTTCGAGGCGATCCGTCACCACACCCTGTTCGATCACCTGCTCCAGTCCGTGGCTGTAGGTGAAGGCGCCGACCGGGAAGGCGGGGGAGAGAAAGGTCATCAATCGGTACAGTGCGGCGGGCGAGATCTGTTCAGTCATGGCCGTGCCCGTGGCCGTGATGGTGATCATGCCCGGGAACATGACGGTGCCCGTGATCGTGACTGTGCGTGCGGCCGTGTCCGTAAGCGCCTCCTTCCGGGTCGAAAGGCGCCTGCAGCGGTTTCAATCGTCCGCCGAGCTTTGCCACCATGTCCTCGATGACGTGATCGCGGCGGATCCTGAGGGTTTCGCCCATCAGCTGCGTCGGCAGGTGCCGGTTGCCCAGATGCCAGGCGATCTTGATGAGATGCGCGGTGTCTTCGGCTTCGATTTCGACAAGATCCTCCGGCTCCGCCACCACCTCCACAATCCGTCCATCCTCCAGCTCAAGGCCGTCGGCGTGCCGCAGGTGCACCGCGTTTGGCTCGTCGAGCAGAAAGGTCAGGCCCGTTTCTCCGCTCAGGACGGCGCGCCGCCGGTACCGGTCATCGAGATCGAGTGTTATCCGGTCTGACGGGTCACCTTTCCAGCCACCGGCGGGATGAATTTTCTGGACACGTATCATTATGCTGCGTCGACCTTCGCCTTCATGGCCTTGAACGCCGGGCGTTGCCGCAAGCGCTTGAAATAGTCGTAGACAGGTCCGTCCTTCGGAAGGTCGAACTTTGCGGCAACCGCCCAGCCGGAACAATGCCCGATGATGATATCGGCGATCGTGAAGGTCTCTCCCATCGCGTAGGGGCCTGCGCCAACGCGTTTTTCGAGCGTTTCCAATCCGGTCTGGAATTCCATGTTGCAGACTTTCTTGATCTCCGGAACCCGCATCTCTACCGGGTGAATGAACGTGTTCTTCGAGGCGGTCCAAAGCGCGCCCTCCAGGACGTCAATGCCGAACTGGGTGAAGCTGTCCTGCAGCGCGCGCTCTAGAGTTCCGGCCGGAAAGGTGAACCGGCCGTGCTTGTCGGCCAGGTATGTGCAGATGGCCACGGAGTCCGTGATGGCCGCCTCCCCGTCGATCAGGATCGGCACCTTGCCGCTCGGATTGAAGCTGCGGGCGTCTTCCGACTGCGGCAGCGCAGGGTCAATCTCGTAAGGTTCGCCAAGTTCCTCCAGCAGCCACATCACCCGCATGGCCCGGGTCCTCGGAAATCCGACGATCTTGTACATTGTCTTCTCCCAAACGAGTGTTCGTTCGGACCTTAAAACAGGAAGTATCGCTGCGCCATCGGCAGGACCTCTGCCGGTTCGCAAGTCAGCAGTTCGCCGTCGGCGCGCACTTCGTATGTTTCCGGGTGTACCTCGATGTCCGGGGTCGCATCGTTGAGAACCATCGATTTTTTGGAGATACCGCCGCGGACGTTCTTCACCGGCAACACAAGACTGTCGAGCCCGGCCTTCTGCTTGATGTTCGTGTCATAAGCCGCCTGGGAGACGAAGGTCACCCGGCTTTCCGTCATGGCCTTGCCGAAGGCGCCGAACATCGGCCGGTAATGAACCGGTTGCGGCGTCGGGATCGACGCGTTCGGATCTCCCATCGGCGCGGCCGCGATGGTGCCGAGTTTCAGTACCATGTCGGGTTTGACCCCGAAGAATTTCGGATCCCAGAGCACCAGATCCGCCAGCTTGCCGATCTCCACGGACCCGACATGCTGGTCAAGTCCGTGGGCAATGGCCGGGTTGATGGTCATCTTGGCCATGTAACGCTTCACGCGGAAATTGTCGTTCTCGCCGGTTTCTTCCGCGAGACGGCCGCGCTGGACCTTCATCTTGTGGGCTGTCTGAAGCGTTCTGATCACCACCTCGCCGACGCGGCCCATGGCCTGGCTGTCGGACGCGATGATCGAAAACGCACCCATGTCGTGCAGGATATCTTCCGCGGCAATCGTTTCCTTGCGAATGCGGCTTTCGGCGAAGGCGACATCTTCCGGGATCGAGCTGTCCAGGTGATGGCAGACCATCAGCATGTCCAGGTGCTCTTCCAGCGTGTTGACCGTGTAGGGCCGCGTCGGGTTGGTCGAGGACGGCAGCACGTTCAGCTCGCCGCAGACCTTGATGATGTCCGGCGCGTGCCCGCCGCCCGCGCCTTCCGTGTGAAATGCGTGGATCGTGCGATCCTTGAAGGACGCCGTCGTGTTTTCCACAAAGCCGGACTCGTTCAGCGTGTCGGTGTGGATCATGACCTGAACGTCGTATTCGTCGGCAACCGACAGGCAGGTGTCGATTGCTGCCGGTGTCGTGCCCCAGTCCTCGTGCAGCTTCAGGGCGCAGGCCCCGGCCATGATCTGTTCTTCAAGGGCCGCGGGCAACGACGCGTTGCCCTTGCCGGCAAAGGCCAGGTTCATCGGAAAGCTGTCGGCCGACTGAAGCATGCGCGAGATGTGCCACGGCCCGGGCGTACAAGTCGTTGCGTTGGTGCCGGTGGCCGGTCCGGTGCCGCCGCCGAGCATCGTCGTGACACCGGACATCAGGGCTTCTTCAATCTGCTGCGGACAGATGAAATGGATGTGCACGTCGAGGGCTCCGGCGGTCAGGATCTTGCCCTCGCCTGCGATGGCTTCGGTCCCGGGTCCGACGATGATGTCGACACCGGGCTGGACGTCCGGGTTGCCCGCCTTGCCGATGCCGACGATGCGGCCGTCTTTCAGTCCGACATCCGCCTTCACGATCCCCCAGTGATCGACAATCAGGGCATTGGTGATGACCGTGTCGACTGCGCCCGCCGACCGGGGCGCCTGTGACTGGCCCATGCCGTCCCGGATCACCTTGCCGCCGCCGAATTTCACTTCTTCGCCGTAAGTGGTGAAATCCTTTTCCACCTCGATGATCAGCTCGGTATCGGCAAGGCGCATCCGGTCGCCGGTTGTCGGTCCGAACATGTCCGCGTAGGCGGCACGTGGCATTTTGTAGGCCATGTTTGCTCCTGTCGGCGATCAGTTGCCGTAGTCTTCAAGTGTTGCGGTCAGATCGTCGATGCGCTGCATCGTCATGACGATCATGCAGTTCCGGTAAAGGTCGTTGCCCCGGGTGCCTCCCATGAAGGGAAAGCTGTAGGCCTTGCAGTCGAGTTCGCGATAGGAGACCCAGGCGGCCTGGGCCTCTTCAAGTGCCGCCGGCGCGCCTTTCAGGTGATCCGGCAGGGCGTCATCCATCTGAACGGTCTTCGCGAGGAGGTCCCGGTAAACGGTGTCGAGATTTGTGTTGGCTTCGGCCAGCGCCTTTTCGGCGCAGTAGGTGCGCTCGTTGTTGTTGAGCGGATAGCCGCAGTCGATGTTCTCCTGCGCGACCACGTGAGGGGTCAGGCAGGTGCAGAGGGTTGCTGCGAGCAAGAGGCGCATCATCTGCCGAGGCCCCCGCAGGTTCTTCCGGTTCGCCGGCGTGGATCCGGGTCCGGGTTGGCCGCGACGGTCATAGCGGGCCCATGACCTTCTGGTTGAAGCCGTAAACGGTCCGGTTGCCGCGATACGGCACAAGGGTCACGGATCTCGTCTGACCGGGTTCGAACCGGACGGCGGTGCCGGCCGGAATGTCCAGGCGCATGCCCCTGGCCTTTTCACGATCGAAGGAAAGGCCGCTATTGGTTTCCGCGAAGTGATAGTGGCTGCCGACCTGGACAGGCCGGTCCCCGGTGTTGGAGACGTCGAGTTCGACGGTTTCAAGCCCGGTGTTCAACTCGATTTCACCTTCAGCCGGAAAGATTTCGCCCGGGATCATTTGCAAACTCCTGATATCCTGGAGGACAGAAAGGCTTAGCGGATCGGCTCGTGAACGGTCACGAGTTTCGTTCCGTCTGGAAAAGTTGCTTCCACCTGAACGTCGTGAATCATCTCGGCCACGCCTTCCATGACCTGGCCTCGCGTGATCACCGTTGCCCCGGCGGCCATGAGATCGGCAACGGACCGCCCGTCTCTTGCACCTTCAACAACGAAGTCCGTTATCAGGGCGATGGCTTCGGGATGATTGAGCTTGACCCCCCGCTCAAGACGGCGGCGGGCAACCATTGCGGCCATCGAAACGAGCAGTTTGTCCTTCTCGCGCGGAGTAAGGTTCACGGCAAATCCTCCAAACTAGCAATACCAGACGCGCGGCAGATCAGCCGAGCGGTAACCGGTCAAAAACGAAATGAGCGCGTTGCGCAGGTCACGGCCATCATCAGACACAAAACGCGCCGTCAGCAAGCCGTCCCAGGCGGATGCCGCCCCATGTGTCGATATCGCCGAGTATCTCTCAAGGCAGGCGCGCGCGTGCTGCAAACGCTCCTCGGCATCGATTGTGCAATCCACGAAGGTCGCGACCACATGGCCACCGCGCGCGGTCGCGGGGCCGCCCAGGAAATCTGCCGGATCGCCCTGGCAGCGGACGTCGTCGGCAAAAACGAGCCTGTTTTCGCGCCGTATTCTCCAGCGGTCCCTGAAGTCAACCCGTCTGACGGTCTCGCCCATGGCCGTGCGGCCGACCACGACCGTTTCCAGCAGCATCAGCCTTGCGTCGGCAGCGAGATCGGCGTTCAGGGCGCGTGTCAGTCCGGACCGGTCAAACAGGATCGTTTCCTGGGGAAGCCATTCCAGGGTCGCGCCGGCACCCACCCGCAGCGAGCCTGTCACTTTTGCCGAGCCGGTGTTGCTGCGATACGCGCGTTCGGCGGTCTGGCTGGTCACAATCGCGTGTGCGCTCTCGTCAATTGCAATATCATAGGAAAGTCTGTCGCCGCCGGTGAGACCGCCAGCGGTGTTGATCAGGACCGCGGTGGCGGTGCTGTCATAGACCTTGGGCAATCTGATCTTCGCGGATCCCTGCTGGTAGAGGTCCGCCAGACGCGTGCGCCCTTCGGTGTTCGCGAAGCGGATGCGCGCCGTGCCGGAAACTCGCTGCAGAGTTTCTTCCTGCAGGCCTGAATCTGATGCCATTGCAGCATCATACATGCTTTCTCCGCCCCTGGATCTTGCCGGTCCGGCTGATGCCGGCGCATTTCTTCCGAATTCTGGCCGGGAATGTCGGTGACGTTCCCCGGTTCCGGTTGCGAGCATATTAGCAAGGGCCGGGCCAAAAAAGTTCAATTTGCTCAGAGTGCCGGAATCCGCGCGCGCGGTCGCGGAATTGCGCTGCTTGCAGCGCCGTCGCAAGGTATGTCTGCATAAAAGTTAGGCGATTGCACAAAGTGCAATCAGGCGGTGATTTCGGCCGGGGGGTTGCCCTGCGCGACATGATCCGGTTTTTAATAGGAACGGCAAGACGGAAAACAGTCTTTAACCAGTGTGCGTTCATATAGCGGTGTGACCAGCGAGGGATACACGTGTTCTCAAGCCCAATTGGCCGCCTGACAGTCTTTTTTCTGACCCTTTTCCTTGGTGCTGCGGCCCTGAGCGGCGGGTCCGCGCGCGCTGATATCGGTGCGTTCATTCTCGTCGATGCCAAGACAGGCAAGGTTCTGGAAGAAAAAAACGCCACGCGGAAATGGTATCCGGCCTCGCTGACAAAGATGATGACGGCCTACGTCACCTTCAAGGCGATACGGGAAGGCCGTGCGACACTGAATTCGGCGGTCGTGCAGTCCAAGAATTCATTGTCGGAGCCGCCAAGCAAAATGGGCTTCAAGGTGGGAACGCGGTTCACGATCGACACCGCCCTGAAGATCATCCTGGTCAAGTCGGCCAATGATGTGGCCGTGGCCCTCGGCGAAGCCGTTTCCGGGTCGGAATCGGCTTTCCTCGCGGCCATGAACGCAGAAGCCCGGCGCCTGGGAATGACCAATACGCGCTTTACCAATCCGCATGGGCTGCCGGACAACGGGCAGGTCACGACGGCCCGGGACATGGCCATCCTCGCCATGGCACTGCGGCGGGATTTCCCGGAATCGAAAAACTTCTACAATCATCCGGGACTGCGCTTCGGCAAGAAGACGCTGCGTTCGGCGAACCGTGAATTCCTCTTGCGCGTTCCCGGCGCGAACGGCATGAAAACCGGTTACATCTGCAATTCCGGCTATAACGTCGCGGCCTCCGTCACGCGCCGCGGACGGACCCTGATTGCCATCATTCTTGGCGCCGGCTCCGGGCTGGAGAGGACCGCGTTTGCGCGCCAGCTTTTCGACAAGGGGTTCAAGAAACGCGGCGGCGGCAAAAAAGTCGCCAGCATGACCGGTTCCTCCGGAAATCCGCCGGCGAACGGATATTGCCGGCGCAACCGAAGCCCCGGCGCCAAGGCCTACATGGCGCGGTTCGACATGAAGAACGAGCCGTCAGGCGGCTTCCTGTTCTTCAGGAGCGCAAGCGACAAGCAGTTGAAGCAGGTCGATGAAAGCGGGTTCACGCTTGCGAACGGAAAACCCGACTGGGCCAAGATACTGGACCGGACCCTCGGTCCGCGGCGCATCGCCTACAAGCCGTTGCAGGTGAGTCTCGGAAAACCGACTGGCACGCCAAAACCTGCAGCCAGCATTGCCGGATCGCAGATACCTGCTGCGGACGTTCCCGTCCCTCCCGCGAATCCCCTGCGCCGGGCCGAGATCGAAATGCGGGCGAAACTTCAGAATACGGCGCAAGGCAGCGCAGCCGGCGGCATAACGCAGGCCGCGTCGGCAAGTGCGGAGGGAGCCGGCGATACCGCGCAGGCTGCGCCTGGCTCAATTTTCCGCAAGGGCCTCGATTTCACCGTGCCCGTGCCTGCGCCCAGTCCGCGCAAGTAGGTCTGGTTCGCGCCTGCGGCCGGGAACAGCCGTTTTGATCAGTTAACACTTTGTTTACCGACTTCCTTAACACTGCGGTAAGAAATGTGCTGTCGATGCGCGCGACGCCGTCAAAGCGCCCGGCACCGGAAGCGCACTCCGTCAGGCATTGGAATGCCGGTCCTTAACCAGATCGAGAATTCGCATGATGATTGAACCGAGATCCACAGCAACCATCAGGGCACTTGCGAGCCTCGCGGAACTTTCAGCAGACCAGCTGGAAGACGGCACTTCGGTCGAGGAAGTTATCGCCACCCTTCGAAAAGCCGCGGAAGCGGTGCGGGATGTGATTGATTCGGATCAACAGGACGATTCGACCTTCGCATTTACCGACACGGATATTGTCCAGGACCTGACACCGATGGATCTTGGCACGGAAGGCGTGGAAGAAAGCGACGAAGCGGAAGAAAGCGAGCCGGAAGAGACGGTTCTCAACGCCAGCTAGAACAGTTACAAAGTTACATTTCCCTTTGACGTCTTCCCGGAAAGGATGCTAGCGGTTCGGCCTGCCCCGAACCCGGGCCTGTCGACGCGCCATGCTCCTACGTGTGATGCGACGGGCTTCCGGTATCACAACTGGAGTCGCGTATCATGGCTTCCCACGAACAGTCCGGATCCGCTCCGAAAAAGGGGCCGAAACCTCCCATCCCGCTTTCTGTACTAACGGGATTTCTGGGAGCCGGAAAGACCACACTCCTCAATCGAATTCTCAAGGATCCCGCGATGGCCGACACGGCGGTCATCATCAACGAGTTTGGCGAAATCGGACTTGATCACCTCTTCGTCGATCAGGCTGGCGAAGGGATCGTCGAGCTGTCTTCCGGCTGCCTGTGCTGCACGATCCGGGGCGATCTCGTCACGACGCTGGAAAATCTGTTGCGGCACCTGGACAACGGACGCACGGAACGGCTCAGCCGGGTGATCATCGAGACCACCGGTCTCGCCGACCCCGCGCCCATCCTGCACACCGTGATGCTGCATCCCTACCTGGTCATGCGTTACCGGCTCGACAGCGTGATCACGCTGGTCGACGCGGTCAATGGTCTTTCGACACTGGATGAGCACGAAGAAGCCCGCAAGCAGGCCGCCGTTGCGGACAGGATCGTGTTCACGAAAACCGACCTCCTGGCCGCGGAGGCCGGGAACAAGGCATTCGATGCTTTGACGCATCGCCTTCAGGCCCTGAATCCGGGCGCGTTGCGACTTGATTCCCAGTCCGGTGACGCCGCACCGGACAAGTTGTTCAATGCAGGTCTTTATGATCCGAAAAGCAAGATACCGGATGTCGCGGCGTGGCTGAACGAGGAAGCCTACGCGGAGAGCGGACACGGCCACCACCACCATGCGCATGGACATGACCACGATCACGGCCACGCTCACGAACATGGCCATGCGCATGACATCAACCGGCACAGCGACGCCATACGGGCGTTCACGCTCGCGACCGACCGGCCGGTGCCGGCATCGGCCCTGGAGATGTTTCTCGATCTGCTTCGCTCGGCGCACGGCCCCAAGCTCCTGCGGGTCAAGGGGATCGTGCAGCTTGCTGAAGATCCTGACCGGCCGGTGGTCATCCACGGTGTCCAGCATGTGTTCCATCCGCCCGCGACGCTCGAAGCGTGGCCGGATGACGACAGGCGCACACGCATGGTGTTCATCACCAAGGACCTGCCCGAAGGCTTCGTGCGGAAGATGTTCGAGGCTTTTTCCGGCGCGCTGCGTCCCGACACGCCGGATCACAAGGCGCTGACGGACAATCCGCTCGCCGTTTCCGGATTCACCAGCCCCGTGCGCTAGTGCGGTGAGTTTGAAGTTCGCATCATTGCTGCAGCTGTTTCCGAAGCGAGCTTCAAATTCAGGTGACTAGCGCGTATCAGCCGGCAATCTGCAAAGCTTCTGCGCCGTAACGCCGTTTCGCAGCGTTTCCGGGCGTGGATGGTGCTTACTCGTCTTTCCTGCGCAGCCTGATCAGTCCCTCCTGAGCCGTCGAGGCGACGAGTTTTCCGTCCATTGTGAAAAAGGAGCCCCTGTTCAGGCCGCGGGAACCGGATGATGACACGCTGTCGGTTGCATAAAGAAGCCATTCGTCCGCATGAAACGGGTGATGAAACCACATGGCATGATCCAGGCTGGCCGCCTGGATTTTCGGACTGAAGACCGACGTGCCGTGGGGAAACAGCGAGGTGTCGAGAAGCGTCATGTCGGATGCGTAGGCGAGGACACACTGGTGAATGCGTTCCTCGTCGGGCAATTTTCCCGTTGCTCTCACCCAGACATACTGACGGGGCGGCAAGGGTTTCTTGCTGAAATAGTGGGTCAATTCGACCGGGCGCATTTCAATCGGCCGCTCGCGCTCCCAGTAGCGCCGGACGTTCTCCGGTGCGACAGCCAGGAACTTTTCCTTCAGTTCCCGGTCGCTCGGCAATTCATCCGGTTTCGGTACATCCGGCATGTCGAACTGGTGCTCCAGACCGTCTTCGTGCAGCTGGAAAGACGCGGACATGGAAAAGATCGCCTCGCCGTGCTGGATGGCAACGACCCGTCTCGTGGTGAAGCTGCCGCCGTCCCTGATCCGGTCGACCTCGTAGATGATCGGAACCTGCGGGTCACCGGGGCGCAGGAAATACCCGTGCAGGGAATGGACATGACGATCCTCGACGACCGTCCGGGACGCTGCGACCAGCGCCTGGCCAATGACCTGACCGCCGAAAACCCGCTGCCAGCCAACCTGCGGGCTGCGACCACGGAACAGATTGCTTTCCAGCGCTTCCAGGTCAAGTATCTGCAAAAGGCTGTCAATGGCCGTGTTCATCGGTGTATTCCTTTGCGTGGACCAGCCATGTCGCTGTCGAAATTGTTTTGCCCGGCCAGCACTCTTGGACGGGAGATGACGTTAAAGTCAAGATGCCTTTGGGGAAGCTCGGGGCAGGGAGTATTCAAGTGGCCAAGAAACCAAAATCGACGGACATGTTCGACGTCGTGATCGCCGGCGGCGGATATGTCGGCCTGTCACTTGCAGTGGCGCTGAAGCAAGGGGATCCGAGCCTGAACTGCGCCGTCGTCGATCCGAAACCCATGGACCAGCTGCACATGGATCCGAGGGCATCGGCCATTGCGGCCGCCGCCTCCCGCATGCTGACGCAACTCGGGATCTGGGACCGGATCGAGAAAAAATCCCAGCCGATCGCCGAGATGATCGTCACGGACAGCAAGTTGCGCGATGCCGTGCGTCCTGTCTTCCTCACGTTTGACGGTGAAGCCACGGAAGGAGAACCGTTCGCCCACATGATGCCCAACGGGGTCATGATGCCGGCGCTTTTCAAGGCCGCCAAATCGCTCGGGGTCGCGTTTTTCGCACCGTCCACGGTGGACACGTTCCGCACGCTTGCGGACCATAGCGAAATCGAGCTGGAAGACGGCACGCTGCTGAAAAGCCGGCTGCTGGTGGCTGCCGACGGTGTCCGTTCAAGGCTGCGGGAGCTGGCCGGCATAAGGACGGTGAACTGGGACTATGGCCAGTCGGGCATCGTGACCACGGTGAAACACGAACGGCCGCACAACGGGCGCGCCGAAGAGCACTTTCTGCCGGCCGGGCCGTTTGCCATCCTGCCGCTGCCCGACAATCGCTCCTCATTGGTCTGGACGGAGAAGACCGCGGATGCGGACCGGCTGGTGCGTTCGGACGAGTTTACATTCGAAATCGAGCTGGAACGGCGGTTCGGACACCATCTGGGCAAGCTTGAAGTCGACGGACCACGGCGGGCCTATCCGCTGGGCCTGAAGCTTGCCCGCGACTACGTGCAGCCCCGGTTTGCACTGATCGGCGATGCCGCCCACGGCATCCACCCGATTGCCGGCCAAGGCTTGAACCTCGGGTTCAAGGATGTCGCGGCGCTGGCCGAGGTCCTGGTCGATGCACGCCGCCTCGGTCAGGATGTCGGTGCGTTCGACGTGCTTGAGAGGTACCAGCGCTGGCGGCGGTTCGACACATTCCAGATGGGCGTCGTCACCGACGTGCTCAACAGGTTGTTCTCGAATGACAACGATGCATTGCGGGCGGTGCGTGACTTCGGGCTCGGTCTGGTGGATCGCATGCCGGGGCTCAAGAGCATGTTCATCAAGGAAGCGGCCGGATTTGCCGGACCGGTTCCGAAATTGCTTTCCGGGGAGCCAATCTGATAGGACTTCAGTAATTGCCGCTGCGTCGGCCTGATTCCTGCTTTCGACGTGATTGGACCAGCCCTGCATGATTGATACGCCAGAGGGTTACAGCAAGCCTCGCTCGATCCTGATTACGGGATGTTCGTCCGGTATCGGCGCGGAGGCGGCGCATATCCTGCGTGGGCGGAACTGGCGCGTCTTTCCGACAGCCCGCAAGCAGGAAGACCTGGACCGTCTGTCGGCACAGGGGTTCGAGGCCTTTTACCTGGACTACGAGGATGCCGGCAGCATTCGCGCGACCGCCGATGCCGTTCTCGATCTGACCGACGGAAATCTGGACGCACTGTTCAACAACGGCGCTTACGCGGTTCCCGGCGCGCTCGAGGACATTCCGACAGAGGCAATGCGGGCCCTGTTCGAGGCGAATTTCATCGGCTGGCACGATCTGACGCGACAACTCCTCCCGTCCATGCGCGCCAACGGATCGGGACGGATCGTGCAGTGTTCCTCCGTGCTCGGATTTGTCGCGCTGAAGTTTCGCGGGGCCTACACCGCATCCAAGTTCGCGGTCGAGGCGTATACGGATACACTGCGTCAGGAGCTCCAAGGGAGCGGCTTGCATGTCTCTCTGATCGAACCTGGGCCGATCGATACCAGGTTCACACAGAATACGCTTGCCAATTTCGACCGGTGGATAGGCGCGCAAGGAATGGAAGCGTCAATCTTTCGGGAAACATATGAGAAACGGCGCATCCGCATGGAGTCCGGAGAGCCCGGACCGTTCAAGCTTCCGGCAAGTGCGGTTGTCAGGAAACTGATTCATGCGCTGGAAGCGAGGCGGCCGAAAGCGCGCTATCATGTCACGGTGCCGACGTCCCTCATGTCGGTCGCAAAGCGCGTGCTTCCGACTCGTCTGCTGGACAAGGTTTGCATCAGGGCGGCCGACGCCGAAGAATAGATTGTATTCCAGAATAGAGGCTTGAGCCTCACGAGGAAAAAAATGGCGGAGATTTTCAACATACTTGTCCCGATCGGCATGGCCGCGGTGGCGATCGTCCTGCTTCTCGGGATATGGAACATGTTCCGGAACGGCCCCTCGAACCGGTCGCAGATGTTGATGCGCTGGCGAGTCGGATTGCAGTTTCTGGTGGTTGTTCTCGTGATGAGTGGGCTCTATTTCTTCGGTTCCGGCTGAGGTCGCGGATTTGAAGCTGTTTCCGGGAGAAAGAAGAAATGGTTGTTCTGAACAAGATTTACACGAAGACGGGTGACGACGGCACGACCGCGCTGGGAACGGGAGAACGCCGCCCCAAGAATGATCTGAGGATTGACGCCTACGGAACGGTGGACGAAACCAATGCCGTCGTGGGTCTCGTCAGGCTTCATGCGGGCCCGGACGAAAAAGCTGTGGATGATGTTCTCGGCCGTATCCAGAACGATCTTTTCGACCTTGGAGCGGATCTGGCAACGCCGGAGACGGATCAGGATCTGGGCTATGAACCGTTGCGTATCTCCGAGAGCCAGGTGAGCGCCATCGAGGCGGCGATCGACGAACTGAACGCCGATCTTTCGCCCTTGCGCTCTTTCGTGTTGCCGGGCGGAAGTGAGGCATCGGCCTATCTGCATCTGGCCCGGACCGTGTCGAGGCGCGCCGAACGGCTCATGGTCGAGTTGGCGGCTGTGGAGACGATAAACCCGGCCGCGGTGCGCTACATGAACCGGTTGTCGGACTACTTCTTTGTTGCTTCCCGCTACCTGAACGACAAGGGAGAAAAAGATGTCCTCTGGGTTCCGGGTCAGAACCGCTGACGCCATGAGTTTGCCGAAAACCGGGGCCTGATTGACACGTGTTTATCCCGCTACACGATCAGAACAGTCTTGAACATGTGGCAAGGCCCTACGTCAATCTGGCGCTGATCGCAGTGAATGTTCTGGTCTTTCTGGTGCTTCAGGACGCCGGCGAGTACAGGGCCATCAATGCGTCTTCCGTTTCGCATGGTCTCATCCCGGTCGTTCTTTTCGACATCAGGGACCTGGCGCCGCAATTTCAGGTGCTGCCGGACTGGATGTCGCTGGTCACCTACGCCTTCCTGCACGGGAATTTCACGCATCTGATCGGGAACATGCTTTTCCTGTGGGTTTTCGGCGACAATGTCGAAGATGCAATGGGGCATTCCAGATATCTGATCTTCTATCTGGCCTGCGCGATCCTTTCGGGGTTGGCCTACGCCCTTCTGGACCTGAATTCCGACACGCCCCTGATCGGCGCATCCGGCGCTGTTTCGGGCGTTGTGGCCGCCTATCTGATGCTGCATCCACGCGTCAAGGTATGGGTTCTGGTGTTCGGCCGGATTCCGCTGCGCCTGACGGCGCAATGGCTGCTGGGAGCATGGGTGCTGTTCCAGATCGGCAATCTCGTGTTTGCGGAGGAAAGCCAGGTTGCCTGGATCGCGCATGTGGCGGGTCTTGCAGCGGGCGCGGTCCTGGTGTTGTTCATGCGCCGCCCGGGTGTCCAGCTTTTCGACCGGGATCTGGGATGAGCGGACGCCTACGCCGATTCCCATCTCGAATTGGATGCCCGGCAGGCAACGCCTTGCCGATTCAGCGATTTGCCAGATGCAAGAACGATTTTCTCGTTGTAGGAGCGGCAATAGGTGCCTGACGCCGTTTTCCAGGTCTTGAGCGGCGTTACCGTGCCGCTTGCACCGCTTGCGGGATTTTGCCAGCGGGTCGACTGGCCAGACACCGACATTTCCAGAGCTGTCTGAAGCTGCTTGTTCGCCAGGGATTTGTCCGACATTTCAAGCGAAGAGGCGACCGCAGGCACGAGGGGCTCAGTCTGCTCCTGGGCTGTTATCACTGTGCATGAAGGTGCTGCTGCCAGACAAGTCACCGCAAGCACAAGCCTTGCAGGCTGCAGATTGAAGTATATTCCCAATTTGATCCTGCCTCTTGGATCTAGCGCCAGCCGTTTTGTATCGCCTCCCTTTCCTGATTCCTGGACAAAGGTCCGCCGGAAGGCTCACTGTCGCCCTGGAACTGACGACGCCCGATGATACGGTCTAAGAGATCGTCAGATCTAGACTTTTCTGAGGCAGATTTGTTCGAATTTCCCGGGGAATTCGGTTGAGCTTGCTTTTCGGCTTTCTTGCGGGTTTCGTCCGCGAAGTCCTCGCCGCCGCCGGATGCGCTGCCGCCTCCGCTGGACCCGCCGCCGCTTCCGCCGGAACCGCCGCCGGAGCCGCCGCCGCCACCTTTTCCGCCGCCGCCGCCACCACTGCCGCTGCCGCCGTCTCCGGATTGCGCAGCCGCGGCGATGGTATCTTTCAGGTCAAACAAGGGGCTGAAGAAGACAAGAGAGAACACCAACGCCGAGGCCGCGACACTCGGCAGAATGCGGAACATCGCAGAGAGGCGGTCTTGCAATGAATTCTGGCGAGTGCGTTTCATTCGGTCTCAGCTCTTCGGCGGTTTGCTATGATGACAAAATTCGGGAATGGACTTTTTCCCCTCGCACCCATAACACGTGGTGGCCTCTCTTCTTCCGCAACATAATTCAAAAAAAGTGGGGATTGAAAGGCAGGTTCGCGTGTTGTCCCCTTGAGAGCAGTTTTGCGGAGAACTTCTTGTCTGACGAAGCATTGAAAACGGAGATGATCCGTTTGCTCCCCAAGTTGAGGAGTTTTGCGCTGCGACTATGCCGGAATCCGGACCAGGCTGACGACCTTGTCCAGACGACCTGCGAACGCGCGATACGCTCTCTGGATCAGTTTGATCCCGCAACGCGTCTCGATAGCTGGATGTTCAGAATTTTGCAAAACCTTTACTTTAATTCCGTGAGGGATGGTGCCAATCGGGCGCGGCTTTTCGATCTGGCGATGATGGATTTCGAAGACAGCTACGATGGCGCCAAGGCTGCCGCGAGCAGTCTGGAATTGCAGAAGGTTCAGTCTTTTATCGGACAACTGGATGCGGACAACCGCGAGGTTCTCTTGAAAATCGCAATTGAGGGGCAAAGCTACAAGGACGTTGCGGAGGAGCTTGGAGTGCCGATCGGAACGGTCACGAGCCGGCTTGCCCGCGCACGCCTGAAGCTCAGGGAATTTCTCGAGGCCAAGGATACTGCGCCGGGGGTTACGCTGCGCACCATGCCAGGGGGTATGTCATGACATTCGACAGGAAACGCGAGCAGATCTTGCTGGCGGAAGATATCGGCAGACTTCTGGATGGCGAGTTGGGCGAGGCGGAAGCCGCTGCGCTCAAGGAAGCCATCTCGAATGTCGAAGACGCTGAAAAGCTGCTGCACAACATTGCAGCGGACAATGCGCTGCTTCAGAGCGCGGTGTCAGCGCCCGTGCCCGATCAGTCATTGATGCGGTTCCAGAGCGTCATAGATAGCGAATTCGACAAGCGGGGCGTTGTTCCGCTCGCACGCGCGCAGCCTTTCTGGTCAAGCCCGATGGTACAGGTTGCCGCCGCCGTGGTCCTGGTCGCCGGTACGTTCATGTTCACGGCTTTCTGGATGCAGTCCCGCATGGATGATGCAGTGGCATCGCTTGCTGCGCACATGGAAACGGAGCGCGTCTTGCTGGCGCAAACCGTTCAGGAAGCACTGGAAACACGGGTCAGCGGTGAAACGGTCTATATCGGTCAGGAAGGGTCCCGGACGGATGTTCTCACGCCGATCAAGACCTACAAGAGCAAGAGCGGTCACTGGTGCCGCGAATATGTGCGGCAGACGACGTTCAGCGGACGCGACCTGACGATCCAGGGCACGGCATGCCGGGACGAAAACGGCACCTGGACGACGGTGTTTGCAGAACCGGTTTCCGACAAGTTCACGCCGCAGCGGGACGAAACCGGCATCTAGTCCGCTCCTGAAGGCGACGGAATGACGGCGGCGGGCGATGCGCCCGCCGCCTTTTTTTGGCCCGAACTATCATCATTGCGACGCATGTTTTTCCAAGCCCGGCAATTTTCGGCCTTGCGCCCTATAGCGCAATTGACAGCCGACCTGCTGGTAAGTACCGTCCCGCGCCATGCGCCACGATTGGCTTGTTTCCGCCGTTTGTGACCTCGAGTTACATCGGTGGACGGGCTTTGCAATGCGGAGCGGTGTAAACCGCCCTGAAAGAGGTTGAGAGCAAATGAAAATCCTCGTGCCCGTGAAGCGGGTCATCGACTACAATGTTAAGGTTCGTGTCAAACCGGACGGCTCGGGTGTCGATCTTGCCAACGTCAAGATGTCCATGAATCCGTTCGACGAAATCTCCGTTGAAGAAGCCCTTCGTCTGAAGGAAGCAGGCAAGGCCACCGAGGTCATCGTGGTATCGGTCGGACCGCAGCAGTCCACCGAAACGCTCCGTACGGGGCTTGCCATGGGCGCTGATCGCGGCATTCTCGTGAAGACCGATGAGACCACCGAACCGCTTGCGGTCGCCAAGATTCTCAAGGCGATCGTCGAAGCGGAAGAGCCGGGCCTCGTAATCGTCGGAAAACAGGCGATTGACGACGACTGCAACCAGACAGGCCAGATGCTTGCCGCGCTGCTCGGCTGGAGCCAGGGTACTTTCGCTTCCAACGTCGATCTCGGCGACGGAACCGCCGATGTCACGCGTGAGGTCGACGGCGGCCTGCAGACGGTCAAGCTGAAGCTGCCGGCAATCGTCACCACGGACCTGCGCCTCAACGAGCCACGGTATGCGTCCCTGCCGAACATCATGAAAGCCAAGAAAAAGCCCATCGACGAGAAAACACCGGAAGACTTCGGTGTGGATATCACGCCGCGGCTGACCGTGGTCACCACCACCGAGCCGGCCGGCCGCGAGGCGGGCATCAAGGTCGCGTCGGTGAGCGAACTCGTCGACAAACTGAAAAACGAAGCCGGTGTCCTTTAGGACGCGCTGCAGGAGGACAAACTCATGACAACACTTCTTGTGGCAGAACATGCCGGTGGCGCACTGAACGACGCAACAGCCAAAGCCCTCACCGCGGCAGCGGCGCTCGGCTCGGATGTGCATATCCTGGTGGCCGGCAAAGGCGTGCAGGGCGTTGCCGAGGAAGCCGCCAAGCTTTCCGGTGCCGCCAAGGTCCTTGTGGCCGAAAGCGACGCGCTTGAGCATCAGCTTGCAGAGCCGACAGCCGACCTGATTGTCGGCATGGCCGGCGATTATGACGCGATCGTCGCGCCGGCAACCGCCAACGGCAAAAACACGCTTCCACGCGTCGCGGCCCTTCTCGACGTGATGCAGATCTCCGACATCACCGCGGTGATCGACGCAGAAACGTTCGAACGGCCGATCTATGCGGGCAACGCGATCCAGACCGTGAAGTCGGGTGATCCGAAAAAGGTGATCACCGTCCGCACGTCCACATTCGCGGCAGCGGAAGAGGGCGGACCGGCTGCGATCGAGAGCATCGCTGGGACCGACGGCACGGGCCTTTCGGAATTCGTCGGTGAGGAACTCTCCAAATCCGACCGTCCGGAGCTGACATCCGCGAAGATCATCATCTCCGGTGGCCGTGCGCTCGGCTCGGAAGAGAAATTCCAGGAAGTCATCATGCCCGTGGCCGATGCGTTGGGCGCCGCGGTCGGTGCGTCGCGCGCCGCGGTCGATGCCGGCTATGCGCCAAACGACTGGCAGGTCGGGCAAACCGGCAAGGTGGTTGCCCCCGATCTCTACATCGCTTGCGGAATTTCCGGTGCAATTCAGCACCTTGCGGGTATGAAGGACTCCAAGGTCATCGTTGCGATCAACAAGGACGAGGAAGCCCCGATCTTCCAGGTTGCGGACTACGGGCTCGTTGCCGATCTGTTCGACGTTCTGCCGGATTTGAAGGCTGCAGTGGAGTAACACCTGCGGCAAATTGATCACGAACCCCGGTGCGAATGCGAGTTTTCGCTCCGGGGTTCTTGCTGTTCGGCTCAAGACTTGCCAAGAATAACCGCAAACCGGTTCGCCGGGTGTTTCTCTCAGACGGAAGTTCAGGATGGCAGTCGAAATCAAAAAAATCGGCGTGATCGGCGCGGGTCAGATGGGCAGCGGGATTGCGCATGTATGTGCGCTCGCCGGGTTCGACGTAGGCTTGAGCGACATGTCGATGGAGCGGATCGAATCGGGGCTGGCCTCGATCAACGGCAACATGGCACGGCAAGTCAGCAAGTCGCTGATAGCGGAAGACGAGCGCACCGCTGCGCTTGACAGGATCAAGGCGGTCGAGGAACTGGACCTTCTCGCCGATGCTGATCTGGTGATCGAATCCGCGATCGAGAACGAACAGGTCAAGCGCAAGATCTTTGCGCAACTCTGTCCGATCCTGAAGCCGGAAGCGATCCTGGCGACCAATACGTCATCCATCTCCATTACCCGTCTTGCCGCGACAACGGACCGTCCGGAACGGTTTATCGGCATCCATTTCATGAACCCGGTTCCGATCATGGATCTGGTCGAACTGGTTCGCGGCATTGCAACGGAAGACGAGACCTTTGAAGCCTCGAAGGCCTTTTGTGTGCGGCTCGGAAAACAGATTGCCGTGGCCGAGGATTTCCCGGCTTTCATGGTCAACCGTATTCTGTTGCCGATGATCAACGAAGCGATCTACACGCTTTACGAAGGCGTCGGGTCGGTGGAATCGATCGACAAGGCGATGCGGCTCGGCGCAAATCACCCGATGGGACCGCTGCAGCTCGCGGACTTTATCGGTCTCGATACCTGCCTTTCCATCATGCAGGTTCTCTATGAAGGTCTCGCAGACACCAAGTATCGCCCCTGCCCGCTTCTGGTGAAGTATGTCGAGGCCGGATGGCTCGGGCGCAAGACCCAGCGCGGCTTTTATGACTACCGCGGAGAAACGCCGGTTCCGACCCGCTAGACCGCATGAATCTCGCCGAGTTCTGTCTGACGCAAGCGAATGCCGATGCGTCCAAGACGGCGCTGGAGGTCATCGGACCGGGCGGTGCCATCGAGGAAAGCTGGACATTCGGTGATCTCAGAGACGCCGTGTTGTCGGTGGCTGCGGGCCTCAGGGCCCGCGGGTTGAAACCGGGCGACCGGGTTCTGCTGCGCATCGGTCACAGCAGCGATTTCCCGCTGATGTATTTCGGGGCGATTGCCGGCGGTTTCGTCCCCGTTCCGACCTCGGATCAACTCACGGCAGGTGAGGTCGCGGGCATCCTGAAAGACAGCGGGGCCTCGCTGGTTCTTCATGACGGCTCAAGCGCCGTCCCGGAGGCGATTGGGGAATTGCTTGCCGGTCCCGCGGAGATATATGCTCTCAAGACGTCCGCACCCGGTGAATTCGCCGTGACGGAGGACGAAGACCCCGCCTTTCTCATCTACACGTCCGGAACGAGCGGAACACCCAAGGGTGTCCTTCACGCGCACCGCTCCGCCACTGCCCGCCTTGCGGCTCATGTCGGCTGGATCGGCTTGTCCGCCGCTGACCGCCTGCTTCATTCGGGTGCGTTCAACTGGAGTTACACGCTCACCGTCGGCCTGATGGATCCCTGGATCAAGGGCGCGACCAGCGTGATCTACAGGGGCCCGCGCGAACCGGAGGTCTGGCCCGGAGTTCTCGAGGCCAGCAAGGCAACCCTGTTCGCGGCGGTTCCGAGCCTGTATCGCAGGATCCTGAAATACGGCGACGTGTCGAAGACCGCGTTTCCGGCGCTGCGGCACGGTCTCACCGCCGGCGAGGGCCTGTCGGCCGATCTCCATGCGCACTGGCGCGAGAGCACGGGACGGGAGCTCTATGAGGCACTCGGGATGAGCGAAGTCTCGACATATCTGTCCAGCGGTCCGAGCGTCCCGGTCAAACCGGGCGCAACCGGAAAACCGCAACCCGGACGCAAGGTCGCGTTGCTGCAGGAAACAGACACGGGCATGGCCGAGACGAAAGCGGACGAAACGGGCCTCTTGTGCGTTCACCGGGACGAACCGGGCCTGATGCTCGGCTACTGGCAGAGACCGGAGGAAACACGGGCGGCCTTCAAGGGTCCCTGGTTTGTGACCGGCGACCGGATGCGCCGGGATTGCGATGGCTATTTCTGGTATGAAGGCCGGGCCGACGACCTGATGAATGCGTTCGGTTACCGGGTTGCTCCGGAAGAAGTGGAACGTGTGCTGCTGAACCACCCGAACGTGCAGGAAGCCGCGGTCACGGAACAGGAGATCCGGCCGGGTGTGAGCCTGATCGCCGCCTTCATCGTTGCGCATGACCCGGAGCGGTTCGACGAAGACGATCTGGCTTCCTTCGCTGCCGCATCGCTTGCGGATTACAAGCGGCCCCGGATCTACAAGGCGTTGCAGCAACTGCCGCGTACCCGCACAGGCAAGGTTCGGCGCAAGGCACTCACTGCCGGTAATTAAAACCCCCTGGTTTCGTTTAGGGCTTTGTTAACGCGGGCTTAAGGCCGGTGCAGCTAGGATTTCGCTCCTTGACGGCAGCAGCAGAGAAGGCATTCATGGACAGCGTCGGCATTGCCAGCACATACGCCGCAACGTCTCAGGCGCAGACGCAGCAGGCGCTGCAGTCGGAGATGCTCAAGATCGCTGCGCAACAGGATGCAAATCTGGTTGCGTTGCTGCAGGAAGGTGCCGCCAATCTCGAAACGGCCGCAAGCGCCCCTCCCCCGGGACTGGGCGCGCAGGTCGATGTGACGGCCTGAAGGCCTTCCGGCATTCCCAATCGTTAATCCGCACCATCGCTTTCGGCCGGGAAACGGCACCCGGGCGTAGCGGTCGTGTCGAGGCGCGTGCGGCGTCGGGTCCGGTGTTGCAAGGTGCCCGGCGTAAAAGCTGCTCCTTGTTTCAGGCACTTGGCGTCAAAAAAGTAAACTTTTAAATTAATGCTTCCGATTTATTTAGGCTGGTCTTGAGCAAGAACTCAGGAACAACCTGATTTTTACGTTTTAATTCAGGTAGATGATGCAGACTGATCTTCAACTTGAAACCCGTGTTTGGACCAAAGATGTCTGAGGCAATCGCAAGCACATCAACGCAGGCATTTCAGCCTTCGCTCAGCGCGTCTCGTATCGAGAAGACCGCCGAGCAGGTGAAGGTGCTCAGCGCGCGCCAGTCCGAAGCGGCCGCTGAAACGGTTCAGAGACAGGCCGCGTTCAGTACGAGCCGCGCCGAGTTTCTCAGCGATCAGGCGGAAAAGCTTGAAAACCGGGCGCAGAACCGCAGTCCGGAAAACGGACTGGGCAACAGGCTCGATATCTCGATCTAACACCCGCCAGACAAGAGGCCCTGCAGGCATGACGACAGTTTCAGACAGCCCCTCAGCGTCCTATGACGTTGCCAAGATCCGGAACGAGTTTGCGATCAATGCGGTCAAGGACCAGGCGGACCAGGAGCGTCAGGTCGCCAGCCGGCTCGAGGATGCTCAGGCAACCCAGGAAGAAGAGCGCCGCGAAAACCGGAAGATCCCCGGTCTCGGCGAAGCTGTCGACGTCACGGTCTGATACCAACCGTCATAGATAGAAACCCATTTCACCGGGATTATTATGCCACAAGGCAAGGCGCGGTTTGCGCGCTAGTGCCGGCACTTCAAGCAAATCGCAACGCGGCGTTGGGGCAAAAGAACCCGGCCTCCGGTGGCATGAAACCGGCCATCGGCTGCGTTGCGGCGCTTGCCCGATGCGCCGGCACTTCAAGCAAATCGCAACGCGGCATTGGGGCAAAAGAACCCGGCCTCCGGTGGCATGAAACCGGCTATCGGCTGTGTTGCGGCGCTTGCCCGATGCACCGGCATCGCGCTGCGCACCACGCCTGACCGAGTGGACCGGTTTGATGCCATGAAATGGGTTTCTATCTATGACGGTTGGTATGAGTGTCAGGCGCCTTCCTTGCCGAGTGCAGACCGGATCAGCGTCTTCGCCTCGCCGGACGCCCAATGGGCAGGTCCGTACATCGTGCCGACTTCGCATCCCTCTTCATTGATCAGAATTGTCGTCGGCAGACCCGTGGCCCGGCTGACCCTGCGCAGGTCCTTCAACAGGCCGTTCGAACTGTCCTGATAGAATGTCAGGCTTTCGACACCGATCTCATCGAGAAATTTTTTCGGTTTTTCCGGACCTCCGCGGTCGAGGCTCACCGCCACGACCTCGAAGCTGTCGTCCCCGAGTTCGGCCTGCAGCTGGTCGAGCGCCGGCATCTCCTCGCGGCAGGGCGCACACCAGGTGGCCCAGAGGTTGAGCAGGACTGTCTTGTCCTTGAAGTCTTCCATGGTCAGATCCTGACCGTCCGGACCCTTGAAAGCGAGCGTCTTGAGGCCCAGCGGCTCGCTGGCCGGCAGGAATGCGGCCACTTCCCCCTTTGCATGAGGCTTTGCCGCGGCGGCGGCCGAAAGGGCTGCAGTGCAGCTTTGCGCACTGGCGATGTTGCCATTCGGACCGGCGATCACGTATAGAGCCGCTACAGCAGCTGCCGCACCCGCGAGACCGGCCAGGATCACGCCGCGCTTCGGGCTCTTGACGGGTTCGGTTGGCTTATTCATTCGTTCACACCTCGCAAGGGGCGCCTCTTTAAAGGACAGGACATGAGCAATCGCATGTGGGGCGGCCGGTTCGCCGAAGGACCGGACGCCATCATGGAGGAGATCAATGCCTCTATCGACTACGACCGGAAGCTATATAGGCAGGACATCGACGGCTCGAAAGCCCATGTGCGCATGCTCGCTGAAAAAGAGATTGTCACGCAGGACGATGCCGACAAGATCGTCGAGGGTCTAGACACAATCCTGTCAGAGATCGAAAAAGGCGATTTCAAGTTCTCGCGCGCCCTCGAAGACATCCACATGAACGTGGAAGCGCGTCTTGCGGAACTCATCGGCCCGGCGGCAGGACGCCTGCACACGGCGCGCTCCAGAAACGATCAGGTTGCAACGGATTTCCGCCTTTGGGTCCGCGATACGCTCGACACGCTGGACCAGCAGCTCGGCGAGATCATGCAGGCTCTGGCCGCGAAGGCCGAGACGCATGCAGCCGACGTGATGCCCGGCTTTACCCATCTGCAGTCCGCGCAGCCGGTCACGTTCGGGCACCATCTGCTCGCCTATGTGGAGATGTTCTCCCGCGACCGTGGCCGCGTGCGTGATGCCCGCAAACGGATGAACGAATGCCCGCTCGGGGCGGCGGCCCTTGCCGGAACGTCCTTTCCGATCGACCGCAAGATGACCGCCGAGGCGCTGGGCTTCGACCGGCCGACCGCCAATTCGCTGGACGCGGTGTCCGACCGGGATTTTGTCATCGAGGCGCTTTCGGCGGCGTCGCTGACGGCAATGCATCTGTCGCGTCTTGCCGAGGAAATCGTCGTCTGGTGCTCCGCCCAGTTCGGCTTCGTGAAGCTTTCGGACAAGTTCTCGACGGGTTCGTCCATCATGCCGCAAAAGAAAAATCCGGATGCGGCCGAACTCGTGCGCGCCAAGACAGGGCGCATCTACGGGTCGCTGCAGGCGCTGCTGGTGATGATGAAGGGCCTGCCGCTGGCCTATTCCAAGGACATGCAGGAAGACAAGGAGCAGGCTTTCGACGGTCTTGCGAGCGTTTCGCTTGCCCTGGCCGCCATGACCGGCATGGTGCGCGATCTGGAACCGGTCACCAAGTCGATGAAGAAGGCGGCCGGATCAGGCTATTCCACCGCGACCGATCTTGCCGACTGGCTGGTACGTGTGCTCGGGATGCCGTTTCGCGATGCCCACCATGTCACCGGCCGCATTGTCGGTCTTGCGGTGGAGAAGGGCGTCGAGCTGCACAAGGTGCCGCTTGAGGACATGCAGCAGGTCGATCCGAAGATCACCGGGGAAGTGTTCTCGGTCCTGTCCGTGGACAAGTCGGTCCGCAGCCGCACGAGCTATGGCGGAACGTCACCGGTCAACGTGCGCAAGCAGGCGCGCCGCTGGCTGAAGGACCTTTCCAGGGACTAGCAGCGCTCCAATTTCTCCTCGCGCAACGCCCATTCAATCCTATGGTCTTGCCGAATGGCTCTTGCCGTGCGAGGAGAAGAACGAACGAGGTGAATTCCGAAAAGGGCGAATGTCGCATGGTGATCCGGATCAGAACTCTGGCGGTGGTCTGTCTGTGTCTGAGCACAACCCTGGCCGCATGCGGCCGGAAGGGCGATCTGGATGTTCCCGGGACACCGGTGGAACAGCAAAACACCCTGTCGGAGCCGGTTGATCCCGCGACAGCGCCGGCGCCACCGGAACTTGAGCCGGAAACCGACGACAGGTCCTTCTTTCTGGATTTCCTGATCAACTGACACCAACTGCAGCGAGGACCGCGGGGGCATCCCGGTTTTCACGAGGTTTTCAGACAGCTCAGCGAGGCAGTCTTGCATCATTTCGACTACAAAAACGGCGCGCTTCATGCCGAGGATGTCGCAATCGAGGAGATTGCGCGCGCGGTCGGCACGCCCTTCTACTGCTACTCGACCGCCACGCTGACCCGGCACTACCAGGTGTTCGCGTCCGCTTTCAACGATATTCCGTCGCTGGTCTGTTACGCGATGAAGGCGAACTCGAACCAGGCCGTTCTGAAAACGCTCGGACAGCTCGGTGCTGGAATGGACGTGGTATCGGAAGGCGAGTTGCGCCGGGCGAGGGCCGCGGACGTTCCCGCCAGCAAGATCGTGTTTTCCGGTGTCGGCAAGACCGAGGCCGAGCAGGCTTATGCCCTGGAAGAGGATATCCTCTGCTTCAACGTGGAGTCCGAACCGGAACTGCAGCAACTTTCCCGCGTCGCGAGCGAGATGGGTCGCGTCGCCCGGGTTTCCATGCGCATCAATCCGGATGTCGACGCGAAAACCCATGCAAAGATCGCCACCGGCAAGGCGGAGAACAAGTTCGGCATCCCGTGGCAGCGCGCACGCGAGGTCTACGCCCATGCGGCCAGACTTCCGGGCATCGAGGTCACCGGCATCGACATGCATATCGGCTCCCAGATCACGGAACTCGGACCGTTCGATGACGCCTTTGCCCGTCTCGGAGAGCTGATATCCGACCTGCGTGGCCAGGGCCACAAGATCGATCACGTCGATCTGGGCGGCGGGCTCGGCATTCCATATGTCAGCGACAACGATCCGCCGCCGCATCCCGATGCCTACGCTCAGGTTGTCAAGAAACACGTTCGTGAGCTCGACTGTACCGTCATGTTCGAACCGGGCCGGCTGATCGCGGGCAATGCCGGCATCCTGGTGACGCGCGTGATCTATGTGAAAGACGGCGCCGACAAGACCTTCGTTATCGTTGACGGGGCCATGAACGATCTGATCCGGCCAACGCTTTATGAAGCCCATCACGAGGTTCGGCCGATGAAGGAAGATCTCGGTGATCTTGACCGAATCAGGGCAGATATCGTCGGACCGGTGTGCGAAACCGGGGATTTTCTCGCGCAGGATCGCGACATGGCGAAAGTGGAGGCTGGGGATATCCTGGCCATCTATTCGGCCGGTGCCTACGGCGCGGTGCAGTCCAGCACGTATAATTCGCGTCTGCTCGTGCCGGAAGTGCTCGTAAATGCAGATCAATTTGCTGTCGTGCGGCCCCGGCTTTCCTATGACGAACTGCTCGGCCTCGATCAAATGCCGGATTGGCTCAAGGCTTCGTGACGCAATCGGCCCGGAATTAGTTGCTCCGACAGGTTGCCGGATGGCTCCTTATGCCTCACCTTATAGGGTGGTGGGCCAATCCTGACGCCGGTAACTGCGGTTGCCTCGGCTTCGGGATACGAACCGGAGGTGCCTTTGAGCCGGATAGAGAGCGATCAGGATACAGGCAATTCGAAAGATGCCGGGGCATCCGGTTGGCGGGACTTCATCCAGTCGCGCCTTGAAACGCTGATCGGCCAAAGCCGGGTTTCCCTGTTCGTTGAACGCTTGTGGCGCGCGTTGCTGCCCCTGCTTGTCGTCGTCGGCATCTATGTCGGCCTGTCCTGGCTGGGGCTGTGGACGATGTTGCCCGTCTGGATCGGACTGGCCGGAATTGCGGCTTTTGCCGCTGCTTTGGTCTGGGCGTCGAAGGACCTTTTCCGTCTGACATGGCCGTCGCGTGACGACGCGCTGCAGCGTGTTGAAAAAACATCAGGCTACAAGCACCGGCCACTAACGACGCTCGAAGATGATCTTTCGGTCGGGTCCGACAATGCGGAAAGCCGGGCAATCTGGGCCCTGCACCAGCGGCGGACCGCCGAGGCCGTCGCGTCGATCCGCTCGAAAGCACCGGATCCGCAGGCCTTCCGCCGGGATCCCTGGGCGCTCCGGGTTCTGGCCGCCTGTTTGCTCGTGGTCGGATTTGCCGCTGCCAAGGGCGACCATATGGGCCGTCTGACATCCGCATTCCAGAACCCTTTCAAGACCGTCGAGCCGCCGAGCCGTCTGGATGCCTGGGTCACGCCACCGATCTATACGAGCGAGCCGCCGGTCTATCTTACCGGCGAGAGTGCGCAGCTGCGCGACGCCGGAGCGCCGGTCAACGTGCCCGAGGGCTCGGTTCTGGTGGTGCGCTCGCAAGGGTCGCAGGAAATCAGCATGACGTTTGCCGGCCCGGATGACGCCGAGCCGACCGTCATCGAGCCGGACCAGGCCCTCGGGGATGAAACCGACGCCGAGCTTGCCAAGCTGCTGCCTGTCGAAAGGCGACTGACACTTGAAACGACCGGTGTCGTTGAACTCTCGAACACGGACGCTCCCGAAGAGCCCTTCCTGCGGTTCGTGTTCGCGGTCAAGCCGGACGATGCGCCTGAGATCCGTCTGACCGATGACCCGGAAGCGCAGCTGAGCGGCGCGCTCAAGTTCTCCTATCTCGTGAATGACGACTATGGCGTTGTCGCCGCCGAGGCGCGGATTACGCCCCTGCCCAATCCGGATCATCAGGACCGGGTTCCGCGTCCGCTCGTCGAGGCGCCCCAGTTTCCGCTGTCCCTGCCGCCGCGTTCCGGAACGGCCAAGACGGCGGAGACCATCCGCGACCTGACATCGCACCCCTGGGCGGGGTCCGAAGTCGATCTGACCCTCCTTGCCCGCGACCAGGCCTCGCAGGAAGGTCTGTCGCCGCCTTACCGTATTACGCTGCCGCAACGCCGCTTCGCGAAGCCGCTGGCGCGGGCGATCGTCGAACAGCGCCGCAATCTCGCCCTCGACGCGCAGAACCACGCGCAGGTCATTACGGCCATGGACGCCTTGATGCTTGCGCCCGAGCTGTTCGATTTCAGGGCGCGCAACTATCTGGGCATGCGGTTTGCCTATGGTGAGCTGACAAGCGCGGAAACCGATGAAGACCTCAAGGCGATGCTGCCGCTTCTGTGGGATCTGGCGCTGTCGATCGAGGATGGCGACCTGTCCGCGGCCGAGCGGAAGCTGAGGGATGCCCAGGAAGCTCTGCGCAAGGCTCTGGAAGAAGGTGCGAGCGACGAGGAAATCGCCAAGCTGACACAGGAGCTGCGCGAGGCACTGAACGAGTACATGCAGGCACTGGCGGAACAGATGCGCCAGAACCCGCAGGCGATGCAGCCGTTCGACGGAAACCAGCAGACGCTCAATCAGCAGGATCTGAGCGAGATGCTGGACCGGATCGAGGAACTTGCCCGGACCGGGTCGCGCGATGCCGCGCGCGAACTTCTGGCACAGATGCAGCAGATGCTGGAAAATCTCCAGGCCGGCAGGCCGCAGATGATGCCGGAAGGCATGAACAGCGAAATGATGGAGATGCTCAACCAGCTTGGTGAGATGATCCAGCAACAGCAGCAGCTGATGGATGAAACCCACCGGTTCAACCAGGACCAGCAGCGTCAGCGCGGCAATCAGCAGCAGGGCCAGCAGCAACAAGGGCAACAGGGCCAGGGACAGCAACTGACCCAGGAGCAGCTCGAACAGATGCTTCAGCAGCTGCAGCAGGGCCAGGGCGACCTGGCGCAGCAGCTGCAACAGCTGATGGACCAGCTCGGACAAAACGGCATGGGCCAGAACGAGGCGCTCGGCCAGGCGGGCGAATCCATGGGGGATGCCCAGCAGTCGCTAGGACAGGGACAGGGCCAGCAGGCCCTCGGGCAACAGGGCGATGCGCTTGATGCGCTCCGGCGCGGTGCCCAGAGCATGACCGAGCAGATGATGGGACAGGGCGAAGGCGCGGGGAACCCCAACGGACCCTCACCGCTCGACGAGGACCCGCTTGGACGCCCACGGCGCACCGAAGGGCCTGATTTCAACAACCGCGTCCAGATCCCGGACGAAATCGACGTGCAGCGGGCGCGCCGCATCCTGGAGGAGCTGCGCAGACGCTTCTCCGACCCGTCCCGGCCGCAACTGGAACTGGACTATCTGGAACGGCTTCTGAAGCGGTATTGATCGACATGCAGGCCGGCACCGCCCTGCGGCGGGCCGGAACGCGTCCCTCCCACATGGCAACCAGACAGCGATGCGCGGTGCGCCCGGCGTCAACGATCTGTGCTTCGCACACCGGCATGCAGCGGCAGTGGCTTTTATCCGGACTCGGGATATGATCCCTGGAAACACGCTGACCAGGGATGAATATGCCGGGGTGGATTCTGTCGCGAAACATGTCGATCGCGCTGTGGCTTGCAGTGTCGGCCTTCGTGTTTCTCGTGGTGATCTTGCTCCGTCATGCGGGCTTGCTGCAGTCTCTCGAGCTGGCCCATTACGATTTCACCACGTCTTACATGGCTCAAGGCGGCCAGACCGAGGATGTCGTTGTCGTTGCGATCTACGAAGCGGATCTCGGCGACTGGGGCTGGCCGCTTTCGGACGACAAGCTTGCTCAGATCACGAGCGCGGCGCTTGACGCGGGTGCCGCCACCGTCGGCATTGACATTTACCGCGACAGACCGGTTGAGCCCGGGTCCGAAGCGCTGGATGCGGCGCTGAAAGACAGTCGTGTGGTCACGATCACGAAGCTCGCCGAAGACGGCAGCATCCTGATCCGGGCGCCGTCCGTGTCGGAGCAGGCGGGCAGTTTCGGGTTTTCCGATGTGCCTCTGGATGTCGACGGTGTCACGAGACGATCCCTTCTGCTCGTCAGGGATGGCGAAGTCCTGCATCTGTCCTTTGCGATGAAACTCGCCATGAACATGCTCGGCGGTACGAACCCGGTGCCTTCGCCGGCCGACAACCGTGTCATTCTCCTCGGCCAGATGCCTGTCCCGCCCCTGACCCCCGGGTTCGGCAGCTACGACGAGGTGGATACAACGGGTTACCAGGTCATGACACGGTTCCCGCACACGTTGCCGATGTCACCGGTTGTCGACGCACGCGATCTGCTTGAGGGAAACATCGAGGCCGGCGCGCTTCGGGGCAAGGCCGTGCTGATCGGACTGATCAGCGACACGATCAAGGATCACTTCGTCACGCCGGTGAACCGGCGCTCTGGGGCTAGGTTCGTCTACGGTCTTCAGCTGCACGCGACGATCATGCAGCAAATTCTCGATCATGCCGCGGGACACTTGCAGCCGCTGAAGGATGTGCCGAAACCGCTTCAGAGCCTGTTTGTTGCCGTCGCGGCCCTGATCGGTGCAGCGATCGCCCTGTTCCTGCGCAATGCAGCCCTGACCTTCGCCGTCAGTCTGGGCGGTGCGCTGTCGGTTCTGGTCCTGATGTCGGGCGCCATGAGCCTGGGAACGTGGCTTCCCGCCGTGCCTGTGGTGCTTGCCTGGCTGGTCTCGTTCCTGATGTCCTTCTCAATCGTCGCGATTGTGGCGCGCCGCCAGCGGACCACGCTGTCAAAGCTGTTTCAAAGCCAGCTGTCGCCGGAGCTTTCGCAGGAAATATGGTTGCAGCGGGAGCAGATCCTGATTGGCGGAAAGCCCGTTCCGCGCCGGCTGACCGTCAGTCTGCTTTATGCGGATATTGCAGGGTCGACCCGTGTGAGCGGCGGGGCCGAACCCGAGGACTTCATGGACTGGATGAGCACGGTACTCGACGCACTGGGAGCCGATGCGGCAGAGCACCGGGGATTCGTGGAGAAATATACCGGAGACGGCATTCTGGTGGCATTCGGCGCGCCCCTGCCGAACCAGGTCGATTGTCCGGAACAGGCCGACGCCCGCGCCGCATGCGTTTGCGCGCTTGCGATGCGCGACACGATTAACCGACTGAATGCGCAAGGCAAAACAAACTGGCCTTACCATCTGCGTATCGGCCTGCATTGCGGCGAGGTCTTTGGCGGCGCGATTGGCGGAACGCACGCGATGAAATACAATCTTATCGGAAACACCGTGAATACCGCCGCCCGAATCGAGAGTTTCGGGAAGACGGTCAATGACCAGGCCGGCGAGAGCGTAACGATCTGCTGTTCGGAAGAATTTGCGCAGCTCCTGGATGGCTTTGCCGTGCTCGAACCGGCTGGAGAGTTGCTGCACGACGACGGGCAGAGAAAACACCGGATCCTGCTGATAAAGGGGCTTTTATAGACATGTTCGTCAGGGCATTTCCGTGAGAAGCGTATTGCGCACCATAATATTGATGCTCGCCGCGACAGCCGTAGGGAGCTTGGGTGCGCTTGTGTTCATCTGGTCAACCGGTGCCCCGGATCAGGATCTGCCTGCCACAAAAATTGTCTTCGTGCCGCCTGCGACCGGCGCGCCTACAGACAGGATCGGGGCCGGAACGCGGGAAATCCTTTCGGCGCCCGGGGTTGTCCAGATCCTGATACCGGAAGGCGGCGGGGTCAGTCTCGCGGCTTCTCCGGCACTGCTGTGGTCACTCGACGCTCCGAAACAGGGGGTCATGCGCGCCGAACTCGTCCCGCTGAGCGGCGGTGCGCCCATTGCTGAAAGGACAATGCGCGGAGATCTGCGTCCCGGGCTCTACGCTCTCGACCTGGCCACGACCGGCGAGCCGCTGGCACCGGGGCGGCTTTACGAGTTCAAGGTCCTGCTTGCCGACGAAAACACCGGTGACCTCTTCGTCCCTGCCAAGGGCCTTGTGGAGCGCCGTGAGGGCCGATTGGCTGAAGACGCCGCGGACGCCGCCTCCCGGGGCGCCTGGTTCGACGCGCTGGGTTTCCTCACGGAAAATGATCCTTCGGGACGGGTGCAGGTGACGGATCAGACGGGCTTTGGCGACCTGTTGCGCTCAGCCGGGTTCAAGCCGGAAGACCTGCCGCGATGAGGATCCTTGCCCAGTCGGATTTCAGGCAGCCGGGGCAGCGTTTGCGGCCGCTCAAGCAGTCGTGCCGACAGTCCGTAAGGTTTCGGATGTGAGAACCGGAGTTGATGACTTTACTGCAGGGTCATCGTGAAATTGCCGCGGCAATTGCCCTGATCGTGCCGGAACGTGCCCTTGCCGCCATCCTCGCCGATTGTGCCGGTCAGCGTGTTGCTTTGGGTCCGTCCCTCGTGAAAGAAATAGAGCTTGATATCGACACGGCCGGTTTCGCTGACCGTTCCCTTCCAGTTGGTGCCGCGGGTGATCACGCCGTCCCTGATCTGAACGATCTGACTTTGTCGCGCCCAGCCGCATGGCCCCCTGGAAATCCGGACAAGCATCCAGCTGCCGTTCAAACCCGGTCCGTTGGCGGCCGGGCATACGCGAGACGGATCGCGTTTGAGCCGCTCCAGAAGATCCGGTGACACGTCCAGCGCGGCGACGCTGCGGCCCGAATGCCGGGCATAGTTTTCCAGCGCCTGTCTGCTTTTGCGGCCCCAGACGCCATCGGCCGTTCCGGCCTTGCAGCCAAGGCGGTTGAGTTCGGCCTGCAGGGACCGGACAAGGGCCTTGTCGGTACCGGGTTCGGGCAGCTCCTGTTCCCGAATAGGTGTTTCCTGCGGCTGGAGAACCGAGACCTGGGGGTCTGCAGTCGGGTCGCTCTCGACGGGTTTCGCGGGTTCTTTCGCTGCCGTCCTCGGACGTTTCAGATCCTGAAGTTTCAGACGCGCGATTGCTGCAAATTTTCCGTTCGGATATTGCGACAGATAGCTCTCGAAATATTCTTCGTCGGTCGCGTCCTTGATGGAATTCCAGTAAGCCAGCTCGATCTGCAGGTCGGGTGTTCCGCCGGTCTTCGGGGTCTGTTGCTGCTTCAGGATGACCTTTCCGGTCAGGGACGAGTTTTCCCAGGGGATCTGCTGGCCGCCGGTTGCCTGAAGTACATCGACACGGACCCGCACCAGGCTTTGCGAAATATCCTCTCCGGGGTGCCCGAGATGCTCGACGAGGGCCGCCGTGAACGGGCTGTTGCGGCCCTCGCCGTCCAGGGCGACATTTCCGGGCTGGGTTGAAAATGAAACAAGTGTGCCGACACCGGAGCCGATGCGGGCCAGACCGTTGCCGACGGAGGCGGACCGGGTTCCCATCGACCGGGCGAGATTGCGGGCCAGCGGATTGTTCCTGCAGGCATCCAGGAAAATAAGGTTGGTTTTGCTCAAGCGCTCCATCGCGGACATGACCAGCGAAATCGGCATCGCCTCGAAATCAATATCGTTTTCCGAGCGCAGCTGGGCGTCGACGGGGACCAGGTAATTTCTGCCGCGAATCTGCAGTCCATGTCCGGCGTAGTAGAACAGCGCGATATCCGCATCCTTCAGAGAGTTCACGAAATCCCGCACGGTGCGCCGCATGCCGGTAAAGTCCAGATCCGTACCCTTCACGACCTCGAACCCGAGGGTCTTGAGTTTTCCGGCAATATCGTCTGCATCGTTCAGGGGATTGGCCAACTCACCGGCATGTTCGTAGGTCGCGTTGCCGATCACCAGGGCAACGCGTTTTTCCGCGGCAAGACCCTTGGCCGTTGCCAGGAACATCAACACGAACAGTCCCAGAAGAACGCGACGCATCACCCCACCCGATCAATGGCGCAATCGCGCGAACCACCCTGCTCCGGTCTTCCCGATCCTGTATCGATCACGAAAGGGCCGGATGCCGGGCAATCGCCTGCACCTCGGGAAGTCTATAACAAGAGGCCGAAACACCTCAAGATCACGCGGAATCGCGCAGTTCCACGCAAAAATGTTACGCAATGGCCGGTTTGGACCGGGATCAGGATTGTGCGAGAAACGCCAGGGCGACAGCGGCCAGCAGCGAAGCGGCCATCGCAAAATTAATGCGGCGCTGCACGCGCGGATCCAGGTCGAGACGATGCAACGCCATGCCCGCATAAAGCCAGATGAAATGGATGGGCAACCAGATCATGTTCATGATCAGGAACTTCAGGATCAGTTCGACAAACAGGCTCTCCGGCCAGAATGGGAACCCGGTCAAGAACGCAGTGTTCACCGCGTAGGCCTTCGGATTCACCGCTTGGAGAATGATGCCTGACCAGAAGCCGGGTGCCTTTTTCGCCTCGCTGAAGCCGATGCGCGAACCTGCAAACGCGATCTTGTAGGCGAGATACATCAGATACCCGACGGACGCGACCATCAGAACCACCCGGATGTTCTCGTTCGCGAGAATGACCGCCGCCATTCCGGACACGACTGCGAGCGCGACCAGATTGGTTCCGACGAACAATCCGCCGATATATCGCGCGCCCGGGGCAAAGCCGAAGGCCGAACCGACCCCGGCAACAGACAGGACGCCGGGTCCGGGTGTGATGATGAGAGCAAAAACCGCGAACGCGAAAATGATCATGTCTGCGTGGTAGAAGATGCGGCCGAGCGCGTCAATCCGGCACCATGGTCCGACCGACAAGGCTTGGATCCCACCATGCGGGCCATGCCGGTTTGCGCGAAGCTTCCGGGTTTGCGCAGGTGCAGTGCGTCAGGCGTATCTGCGCGTGTCCTCCGGCAGAACGCCGGAAATGGCATTGCGCACAGCCTTGCGGATGTCGGCCAGCGAGAACGGCTTTGTGATGACATCGTGAACCAGAGCGTCCAGTCCGTTGGCCCGCTCGCGCTGATCGGCGAAGCCGGTCATGAGCAGAATAGGAATGTCGGGAAAGTCGCGCGCGGTGTGCAGCGCAAGCGCGATGCCGTCCATGACGGGCATCTTGATATCGGAGACAAGAAGGTCGAAACCGCCGTCTTCGTCGCTCAGGACTTCCACGGCCTCGCCGCCGTCCTCGGCGACGCTGACCGTATGTCCGTCCAGCTCCAACGCGCGTTTCACGAAGCTTCTTACCGCGTCATCGTCTTCTGTGAGAAGAATGCGAGCCATGCTCACTCTCCTGTCTTGCCGTCAGCCGCCACTTCGTTTTCCGAAGGCGCAACATATCCAATAAAGGGCAACTGCCGCCACGCGTGACCCATATCCATACCGTATCCGACGACAAACTTATCAGGACAGGCAAACCCGACATAGTCTGCAGATATGGCAGCTTTGCGGCGCTCGGGTTTATCCAGCAGCGCCGCAATCTTGACAGAGCGCGCGCCGCGCTCGATGAGCCGCTCGCGCGCGAAGGCCAGCGTGCGGCCCGATTCCAGGATGTCGTCCACCAGGACGATGTCGCGGTTGGTCACATCGCTCTCGACGTCGCGCAGAACGCGGATGTTGTCCGAACCTTCCGTTCCAGCCCCGTAGGACGACAGGTGGATGAACTCCATTTCAGGTTCAAGCTGGGCGCGATGCATGGCCCTGACAAGGTCGGCCGCAAAAATGAAGCTGCCCTTCAGAACCGCGACGACAAGCAGATCCCGGGGCCGGCCTTCGGCAATTTCCTGCGCGAGCGCTGCGACCCGCGTGGCGATGGCATCTTCGTCGAAAAGCGTATGGATGTTTGTTGTCATGGTCACTCAAGTACTATCTGACGCTGGCCGCGGTCGACGAAACGAACCTGTATGTCGGAGGCGTCCTGCGGAGGGTCGGCCAGTATTGTCCTGAACCGGGTTTCGTCGAGCCCGTTCAGCGTCTTGGTCCGGGGTTCCACGGTCCAGGCGTATACTTCCTGAACGTCGGAATTGCGAATCGACAATCTGACGGCCGGAACCGAATTGGTTTCGTCGAGGAGGTTTCGGATCGATCCTTCGACGACGAGGATCTGCTTGCCGCCTTCGATCTCCGAAAACGTGCGAAGGTTCCTGAATTCAAGGCCGCGTAAATTGACCTCGAAACCGATGATCTGGAAAAGACTCGCAAGATCCGGGGATTGTTTGACCATGCTGTCGCGCAGGAACACGAAGGACGCCGCCGACGCCAGCGCGACACCGAAAATCAGGACACCGCCGATCCGCCGGAAATTGCGGCGGGCAAACCACCCGATGACCGCACCGATATGATTGCGCCGGAACTTGTCCGGGTTGACGATGATCTTCGGCCGCTTGGCCTGAGACTCGATGTCCTCGTTGCCGTCGCCGCCTTCGTCGTGTTCAAGGTCGGCGGCAAACTTGTCCTCGTCCTTTTTCGAGGTCGAATCGTCCTTGTCCTCATCTTCGTCCGCGGCAAAGCCCGCTTCGTCATCAGAAGGTTCAAACGTGTCGTCGGCGTTTTCCCCGGCGTCTTCCCCGGCGTCTTCAACCGATGATCCGGCATCGTCCTGCGCGTCCGCTTCCCATTGCGCTTCGTCCTGACCGGCGCCGTCATCGTCCGGCCCGGCATCCAATCCCGCATCCGATCCGGCATCTTTGTTCTTGAACTCGGCAGTATCGTCATCATCCGCCGACACGTACCAGCGGTTGCCGCACTTGGCGCATTTGACGCTGCGCCCCTGCTGGCCTACAGCTTCCGCCTTGATTTCGTAGGAGGTGCTGCAATCCGGACATGTGATCTTCATTTGTGAAGACCTTTCGTCATGGCGTGCTCAAGTGTTGTTCTCGTGTGACCGATCGGGCGGAATCCGGCATGAAATGTTGGACAAATGCCAGCAATTCCGATGATGGGCTTTCCGGATTCTAATGGACCTTTATATGATTAATGCACCGTTAACGGCATGGCTATAGCGTCGCTCCATCAACAGGAGACATATTCGTGATCCGCTTCGAGAATGTCGGATTGAGATACGGCATGGGACCCGAAATCCTGCGCGATCTGAGCTTTCAGATCGAGCCGCAGTCTTTTCAGTTCCTGACCGGACCTTCGGGTGCCGGGAAAACCAGCCTGATCCGGCTTCTGTTCATGTCGCTCCGGCCAACGCGCGGACTGATCAAGGTCTTCAATCGGGACCTGAGCGTCATCGACAAGCAGGAACTGCCGCGGCTGCGCCGGAAGATCGGCGTCGTCTTCCAGGACTTTCGCCTGCTGGACCATCTGACGACCTACGAGAATGTCGCCCTGCCGTTGCGCGTCGTCGGCAAGCAGGAGTCCGATTACCGGGCGGACGTGATAGATCTGCTGAAGTGGGTCGGGCTCGGCGACAGGATGCATGTCCTGCCGCCCGTGCTTTCGGGGGGCGAGAAACAGCGTGCGGCGATTGCAAGAGCACTCATCACCAGGCCCGAGGTTCTTCTCGCGGACGAGCCCACGGGCAATGTCGATCCTCCCCTTGCGCGCCGTCTGTTGCGTCTTTTCATAGAATTGAACAAACTCGGCACTTCCGTGGTGATCGCGACGCACGATATTGCATTGCTGGAGCAGGTGGATGCACGGCGGATGGTGCTGGCGGACGGACGCCTTTCGATTTTCGACTGAACAAACCCCGTCAAGGCAAGGGGTGCGGCTGCAGACAGACAACCAGGCAACAGAATGGCCCAACCAGACACAGAAGATGACAAGCAGGCGTCTGTCGTCGAAGTCAAACCGCCGGAGCGGCCGGGGCGTCCCAAGCGGACCAAGAAAAAACCGAAGCCGAAAGCCGTAAAACCGGAACAGGGCGATGACGCCAAGCTCCGTCCGTCCGCGGCAATCGTGCCCCCGCAATCGGTTGCCGGCCGGGCGCTGACGCTCGTGGTCGCTATCATGAGTTTCCTGGCCTGCCTGACGGTCGGCGCGGTGTCCGTCGTCTGGGACGCCGCCGACGCCTGGCAGAATGATCTTGTCCGGGAGATAACGATCCAGATCCGGCCGACGGAAGGTGTCGACATGCTGCGGGAGATCGACAAGGCCGTCGCCCTGGTGCAGGAGTTCCCGGGGATCGGCTCCGTCCGGGCGCTTTCGGATGCGGAAACGAAATCTCTCTTGGAGCCATGGCTCGGAGAGGGTCTTGAACTCGACGGGCTGCCGGTCCCCAGGCTGATCCAGATCTCTGTCGGGGACCCCGGACTTCTCGATCTGCAACAGCTGCGCAGCTCCGTGTCGCAGCAGGTTACGGGGGCGAGCGTCGATGATCATTCCATCTGGACGTCGCGGCTGTCGGCCATGGCCGGCGCGGTCGTTGCCGGAGGGGTGGCGATCATGATCCTCGTTCTCGGATCCATGGTGCTCAGCGTGGTGTTCGCAACGCAGTCCGCCATGGCGGGCAACAAGGATGTGGTGTCGGTGCTTCATTTCGTTGGCGCAGAGGACGGGTTCATCGCACGGGAGTTTCAACGGCACTTTCTGCTGCTCGGCCTCAAGGGCGGCGTTTCGGGCGGCGTTGCAGCGATCCTGTGTTTCGTCATCGTGGATCTTCTGACCCGCCAGGCTTCCGGGCAGGCCGGGTCCGACCAGCTTTCGGCCCTGTTCGGCTCCGTCGCCGTGAGTCTGCCGGGTTATCTGGGCGTGCTGGCTGTTGTCTTTCTTGTCGCGATCCTGACCGCGCTGACATCCGGCATTGCCGTGAAGGCTCATTTGGCGAAAGTGGATTGATTTTATTGGTCAATGCCGCGAAATTGGCTCAATCGAAGATCACACTTGCCGAATGATGCGTGTAGACACAGCTCTTGATTCGGCCACTGGGAATGGCCTGGAAGCCGGTGCAGCGGAGGAAAGCAGTGCCGGCCAGGGAAACGTGTCTGTACAAAATGGCCGGTCCGTATCAGGCGCGGTGCGGAAAAAACGGTTCGGTCTGCGTATTGCCTTTGTGACCATGCTGCTGGCACTTGCCGGCGGGATTCTGGGCCAATTTCTCTATTTCGCGCATCAGATCTCGACCGCCAAGGTGCCAAACACGGCCAGTGCGGATGCGATCGTGGTGCTGACGGGCGGTCAGGCGCGTGTCCGTGAAGGGTTGCGCCTCCTGGAGGAAGGTCATGCCGACCGGCTCCTGATATCCGGTGTTCACCCGGGCACGACGCGTGAGCAACTGGCAGTCGTGACGTCGTCGACCATGCCTCTTGAGAAGGCGAGCGTCGATCTCGACAGGGTTGCCCTCAATACCGCCGGCAACGCAATGGAAACCGCCGTCTGGGTTCAGAAGAACGGGTTCAACTCGCTGCTGGTTGTGACCAGCGCGTATCACATTCCACGCGCGAAAGCGGAATTGTCCGATGTGTTGCCCGATGTCGATCTGATTGCCTATCCGGTTTTTGCCAAGGGTCTCGACCTGGACACCTGGTACAGGAAGCCTGCGACGATCCGGCTTCTCATGCGCGAATATGTGAAGTATATCCTCGCCAGACTCCGCAACACCGTCAGGGCCATGAACTGAACTCACTCGGAACCTGGCTCAGCGGCGATCCTGCTCTGTTCTGGTTTTCTGGTGCCATGCTTCTTCTGCGATCTACCCTTTTTCAGGTGCTGTTTTACGCGCTGACCCTCGTTGAAATGATCCTGTTTTCGCCGGTGATGCTGTTGCCGCGAAAGTGGGGCTGGCCCATCGTGCCGTTCTGGTCGCGCTCACTCATCTGGCTGATGCGCGTGGTCGCCGGCATCAAGGTGGAGATACGGGGGCGGGAGAACCTGCCGGACGGCGGCTACATCGCAGCGATGAAGCACCAGTCGGCCTGGGAGACCGTGGCGCTGATCCCGCTTTTCACAAGTCCGACCTTCATCCTGAAGCGGGAATTGCGCTGGATTCCGATTTTCGGCTGGTACACAGCCAAATACAGGCAGATCCCCATCAACAGGGGCAAACGCTCGGAAGCGCTGGCGGCGATGATGGAAGCGGCCAAGGAGGCGATTGCCGAAGAGCGCCAGATCATGATCTTCCCGGAGGGGACGCGCCGCCCGGCCGGTGCGGAACCGAAATACAAATACGGGATCACGCACTTGTACCGGGATCTCAAATGCCCCGTTGTGCCGATTGCGCACAATGCCGGGCTCTACTGGCCGCGGTCGTCATGGAAGGTCTATCCCGGAACGGTCATCGTCGAAATCCTGCCGCCGATCGAGCCGGGACTTTCGAATGACGTCTTCTACGAACAACTGGTGGAGACGATCGAAACGGCCAGCGACAGGCTGATCGAGGAAGCCAGGAACGCGCCAAATCCTTCGCCGGTGCTCATGGATGTCGATGCGGCCAGGCAGACAGCTGCGGAAGCCGTGCCGTCAGAGTGACTTGAGCCGTTCCGCGAGCCAGGTCAGGTTGGTGTCCGCGATGCCCATTTCTTCCAGGTGGGCGGCGGTGTTGATGACGTATTCCGGGTTTTCCCCCGATTTTCCGACCGCACCGTTCACGATTTCAAGCTGCTCCTCGAGCGGGAGTGCGCCCGCGTATTGCGGATGACCATGGTCGACCATGTAGACAAGCGCGTGTACCTGCTCGCCGCTCCCGATCTCGATGGTGTGCCAGTGTTCCTTGTAGACCATCGTGGTCTGCTCGCGCGCGCGCAGATATTCCAGAGTGTCCGGCCAGATGTCTGCCGCCACCTGATAGGCCATGCCGCGGCAGGCTCCGCCATTGTCCAGCCCGAACACAAGCCCGGGACGTTCCTGGGTGCCGCGATGAACCCAGGAGTAGACGCACAGGGCCCGGTGCGCGCCCCTCAAAAGGGCCTGTTCGGATCGAATATGGTCGAAACCCGGGTTCCACATCAGCGACCCGTAGCCAAATACCCAAAAATTGCTCATATCGTCCTGTCTATCATTGTGCCGCCGGGGGAGATAGCAATACACGCACGATGATTCAATGAAGTGCGCACGCAGACCCGATCGAGAGTGCCCGAACCGAAAGCGATGAACACTGTGTCAGATCACGAAACCAAGCCGAGCAAGCCGACACGCCGCCGGTACATTCTGCTTCTGTGCGTCATCGGGCTGGTCATTGCCGGATGGTCGGGCGCCTGGTTCTTCGGGCGGTCCGTACTTGCCGATCAGCTCGATACGCAGCTGCAGGCGATGAAAACCAACGGGCTGGATCTTTCCTGCTCGGACCTTGCCATCGCGGGTTACCCGTTCCGCTACGAAGTCTATTGCCGAGAACTCGCGTCCAATGACCGTTATGGCACCAAGGGGTCGCTCGGCGGCCTCAATGCTGTCGCACTGATCTACAACCCCTGGCACATCATATTCGAGGCCAAGGCTCCGGCGTCGATAGCGGAACCTCTCAGCGGTCTGCTTGGCGAAATGCGATGGGACACCGCGCGCGCGAGTGTCAAGTTCTCAAATTCGGCACTTGGCGCGTTCGATGCCGTTTTGAGCAATCCCGAAGCAGCTTTTGAGAACCCGTTGTCGAGAGGCCTGTTTGCGGCAGACAAAGCGGAATTCCATCTGCGGAACGCTCCGGAGAAGGCCGATGCGGTGGATGGATTTGTGTCCGTCGACGCGCTGCAGCTGAAGTCACTGCCGGAATTCGGAGCGACGATCGACATGCGCGCGCACGTGCAGGTCACGGGCGGGGCGGCACTTCTGGCAGGGAGCAATCTCGCGCGGCTGGTCCGGCTGCAAGATGGCCGCCTTCCGGTGAAACTGGTGCTTTTCGAGACCGTTCTGGGAGACAGCCGTGTCCATGCCGCCGGGGATCTTGCGATCAATGGCGACGGCACGGTCTCCGGCAAGCTTGATCTGACAATCAGCAACGCGGATGGATTGCTCGACCTGATAGAGCCCATGTTTCCGCCCCAGGACAACAACTTTTCCCTTGTCCGCAGCGTCGTTCAGAGCCTGAAAGGTGCGGAAACGCAAGTCGACGGCATCCCATCCATCTCGCTTCCTGTCGCGATCGATCAGGGTGTGATACGGATCGGTTTCCTGACGCTCGGCCGGATCCCGCCGCTGTTTGCAGCGGGAACATAGGCCGGCCGCGATCCGGGCGCTGCTCAGTCGCCGGCGATGCGGTCGATCGGGATCACGTAGCTCTTGCGATGGTCGGGTTCCGCAATCTTTTCGTAGAGCGCGACGGCCGGTGCGTTCTTGCCCGGCACAATCCAGCGCAAGTGAAGCCAGCCACGCTTTTTTCCTTCGGCCACGAGAGCCTCGATGATCTTCCGCCCCGTTCCCTGATTCCGGTGTTCAGGATGGACATAGATCTCGTCGAGCTGGCCGATGCGCAGACCCGTGATCAGTTCGGGCAGATCGAAATACACACCGAAACCGATCAGATCCTCGCCCGAAAAAGCACCGAGCACTTCCGCGTTCCTGTCCGAAAGGATGCGTTCTGCATAATAGTCGTCGGGGCGCCGTGGCGCGCCGCGTTTCAGGGCCTGCGCGTTTTCCGCAATGAGTGGCGCAAGCTTGTGAGCATCGTCCTGCCCCAGCGTTCTGATTTCCGCAGTTGTCATGAAGTCCCCGGAATTCACAGGTCAAAATTGGTGCCCCAACATGTCCCGAAACGGGAGCCGGGATCAAGGACCTGATTGAATTTCTTCTGGGGGTTCAGGTTGCCCTTTCGATATTGGACGATTCGTGCCAAGAGCGCGGGAGATACGCGAGCAGGTGCGGGGGTGTGGTGGAAAACGGACGCATAAGGGCAACGGCAATCGGCTTGAGCGCCGTCTTGATGTGGGCAACGCTTGGCGTCTTCGGCGCCGGGTCGGGAAACGTGCCGCCCTTTCTGCTGAATGCGCTCTGTTTCGGCATTTCCGGTTCGCTCGCGGTGATCTGGCTGGCCTGTTCGGGCCGCCTCGGGCTGCTCCGGCAACCGCTCAGGGTGTGGATCTTCGGGACGGTCGGTCTGTTCGGGTTTCATTTCTTCTACTTCACCGCTATCCGGAATGCGCCGCCGGTCGAAGCCAACCTCATCAACTACACCTGGCCGCTGCTGATCGTTGTTTTTTCGGCATTTCTCCCGGGCGAGAAGCTGCGTGCGCATCATCTTGTCGGCACGGTGCTCGGCCTCGGAGGCGCTGCGCTTCTGATCAGCGGTGGCGACGGTGTCCGGTTCTCGGGCAGTCATGCCATCGGTTATGGCGCGGCGGTCGTGTCTTCCCTTTTCTGGTCAAGCTATTCGGTTCTGTCCAGGCGGCTCGGCAAGGTGCCGACGGAAGCCGTCGCGGGGTTCTGCCTAATGACGGCGGTCCTGTCGGCTCTTTGTCACCTGTTGCTGGAACAAACGGTCTGGCCGGGTGGCGGGCGCGAATGGGCCTCCGTTGTTGCGCTCGCGCTGTTTCCGGTCGGGCTTGCCTTCTTCACCTGGGACATCGGCGTCAAGCGCGGCGACATCCAGGTTCTGGGTGCCGCAGCCTATTCGGCACCCCTGCTGTCGACGCTGCTGCTCATTGCCTTCGGCTTCGGTGCGCTGACGCTTTCGGTCCTGATCGCCTGCCTCGCGATCACGCTGGGCGCCGTCATCGCCGCCAAGGACATGATTTTCGCAAAGTCAAACAGAGGGAAAAACGGCGTCTGACATGTGCCTTTTCTTCTCCCTTCGGTGAATTTCGCTGCGCGGCACAATCTTCTAGGCTGCGCCAACTTGTCCAAATCCACAGGATGACCCGATGACCGCAACAATCAGGCCACGCCGCTCAGCCCTTTACATGCCGGGTTCCAACGCCCGGGCGCTGGAGAAAGCGAAAACCCTTGATGTCGACTGCCTGCTTCTGGATCTCGAAGACGCTGTCGCGCCCGATGCCAAGGATCTCGCACTCAAGCAGATCAGCGAGGCGGTCGCGGCAGGCGGTTACGGTGACCGGGAAGTCGTGATCCGGATCAATGCGCTTGACACGCCCTGGGGCGAAACCGATCTCCAGGCGGCGATCCAGGCCGGTCCGGACGCAATCCTTGTGCCCAAGGTAAATTCGGCCGCGGATCTGCAGCGGGTCGCGCATATGCTGTCGCTCCGCAAGGCGCCAGCGACACTGAGGCTATGGGCGATGATGGAAACGCCCGAAGCCATGCTGAACGCCGGTGCTATCGGTGCCTGCGGCAGAGATCCGGAGGTCAGGCTCGACTGTTTCGTCATGGGCACCAACGACCTGGCCAAGGAAACGCGCGCGCGCCTGACGCCGGGCCGGGCGGCCATGATGCCATGGCTGATGACATGTGTCGCTGCCGCGCGCTCGGGCGGCATCGACATTCTTGATGGTGTCTACAATGCCTTTCAGGACGAAGAGGGGTTTGCCGCCGAGTGTGCACAGGGCGCGGACATGGGCATGGATGGCAAGACCCTGATTCATCCCAAACAGCTTGCGCCTTGCCACGACGCGTTCAGTCCGTCGGACGCGGAAATCCAATGGGCGCGCAGGATCAATGACGCGTTCGAGCTGCCCGAAAATGCCGGCAAGGGTGCGATCCAGGTAGACGGGAAGATGGTTGAAAGGTTACATGCGGACATGGGCAAGAGGGTTATCGCGATCGCCGATGCCATTGCCGCACGCGGTTAACAGGATGGACGCATGAAACTCTACAGGCTGATCACTGGCACGGATGATAGCGCCTTCTGCCACCGTGTGACCCAGGCAATCAACCACGGCTGGGACCTTCACGGGTCGCCGACGGTTTCGTTTGACTCGGCCAAGGGAACCACCATCTGCGGCCAGGCCGTGGTCAAGGAGGCCCAGGGCACATATTCACCTGACATGAAGCTCGGCGAGCAATAGGCGGCCTGGTTTATGAGGGTATGCTCTAGTGCTTCAGCCGGGTCTCCAGAAGCTCGGTCAACTTGACCGCGTCAAAAGGCTCCTTGAGGAAGTCGAACAAGGGTTCGAGCTTGCCGGCGCCTTCCAGATAGTCTTCGTATCTCAGGCGGTGGCAGATCTCGGTATTCGTCTCGGCGTAGGCCGCGGTCAGCTCCTCGAAATTGTCCCATTTCCGGCGAACATCACCAGGCTGCATGTTTTTCCAGAACGACGATTTGACAACATTTTCAAAGGCGCGGTTCTGGAAAATGAAGCGGCTTCCCGGGAAATAGGTTCGGATCGTATCCAGAAATTTCGGGAAATATTTCGGATCGTTGTGATACCGGATTTCCTTAAAACCGAGAACGCGGGCATCCCCTTTCGGACAGAGCACCTTGGAGACGAATGTATCGAAGAGGCTCAGCGCATAGTCATCGACGCTGACGTCCTCCATGCCGAACCAGGGATCGAGCGACGTGCCGACCATCTTGCCGAAATAGGGCCGTTCGCTTGAAGTGATCGATCGCTGCGGTTCCTGCCGCTGCTGAAAGTTTCCTTCGCCGCGGATAGCGGTGACCGACCGGCAGAGATGTAAAAGCGCATTGCAGTTTTCGCCACGCACGAAATAGCCCGGAATGGAATTCAGCAAATGCTGCGTCAGGGTCGATCCCGAACGGCCGAATGCCACGACAAAGACATACCCATCCCTGGGAAAATAAAGCGAAGGATACTGCCTGTGCAGTTGGAAACTGTCCTCCCGGAGCGGCAATACATTCGACATCTTCTTGATCTCCTAAACGAGCGGTCCCGGCCCGAACTCTTCCGTTCGCCGAAACACGCCATACCCCAACCACCTGCCCCTGATCACCTTGGGCACACCCGCCTGATTTCGATAGTCAGAAACCCATTCTTGTCGGGCAGCGCTCAAAGCCGGTGATCAGCGGCATCTTGAGAAGTGAAACATGAATCATGGCTGTTTTTTGTTGAAGTCAAGAATTGCGATCAAGTCTTGCCAAATTTAGTTCCAAACAACGAATTTAGATCTAAATTATATTTTAAATTATTTATATTCGAGAATTATTACTTATAAAGTCGATCTATTTTTCAAACAACTTGCGGAAAAGCACGGTGTAAATGTCCCTGACGATCGCCGCCTCGCTGGAGCCTTGCCTGTAAAGATTGGTTAGCCCCGGGGCAGCGTTGACTTCCAGTATGACGGCATCGGCGTCCGGGCCGCTCCCGGCAAGGATCATGTCGACGCCCGCATATCTGAGGCCCAGCACGGCGGCCGCCTTGCGCGCGACCTCCAGGACCCCGGCTGCAAGCTGACCGGTCACGATTTCGGCGGTTCCGCCAGCGGAAAGATTGGTCACGGACAGGAGTGTCACCCTGTCGCCTGCTCCGGGTATGCTGTCGCGAGTGACCCCCTGGCGGGCAAGTGTGGCATCGATCCTGCCGTCGGACGGCGCGACCCTGTGGAGAGCGCCTATCAGCGCGGTGATGCTTCGCCGTCCATCGCCCGTGACCTGGGCTGCCTTGCGTTCGACGGCACACAGGACCTCACCGTCAAGAATGATGACGCGCAAATCACGGCCGTGAACCTCCTTCTGCAGAAGCAACTGCGGGTGCGTGCGTGAAAGCCGACGCAGGGTGTCGTGCAGTTCCGTGCCATCGTGGATGCGCACAACATCCTGCCCCTCCTGACCGATGTTGGGTTTCAGGAAGAGGGGGAAGCCGTGGTCTGCAACGAACCTGGAAACGGATGCGGGCGGCCGACTGCCCGTGTGGACTTCCGGGGCAAAGACAAGCAGGCTCTCGGGGACGCGGACGCCTTCCTGTTGAAGGAAGTGGAGCGAATAGGCCTTGTCATTCGCGATCTCGGCGCTGCCGAGCGGATTGATGTCAAAGCGTGTCCCCTTGAAGAACCAGCGTTTGCCGCGACCGTCTTCGACGCAGCCGGCATGACCGCGGCTGTCGCCGGCAGTCAGACGGAGGCCGTGTTCGGCGCAGTAACGTTCAAGCAGTTCGAAAACGACCGATCGGCCGCTTGTGTCCGTTTTTTGCGGCCGCGCCGTTCCGGTCAATTCCGGCCTTTTCGCTGGTTGGCATTGGCCAGATAGTCGATCTTGAAGAGATCCGGGTTGGTCGGGGCGTTGGACACGACGTTGTAGACGGCAACGGATGTGTCGTATCCCTGCTGATCGGTCACGGTCCATTGCTTCAGGGCGAAATTGTCGGTGTCGAAGATCAGCGTCAACGTTCCTGAATTAAACCTTGTCTTGTCGAAAATCGTGACGGTGATCAGGTCCTTCTCGACAAGGACATTGGTGACGTTGGTGTCCTTCTCGAGATCTATGGAATCGGACAAAAGGAAACGGAGCGGGGTCTGACCCAGAGGCCAGATATCCTGTGTGTTGAGCTTGCGGTCCCGGACGGAGACGGATTTGCCGTCGGCGACAATGTCGAGAACGGACGGCTTGTTGTAGTAGAAGCGGACCTTGCCGGGACGCGCCATGTAGAACTTGCCGTCGGACTGGCTGCCGTCCGGACCGAACTGGATGAAGTCGCCGTGCATCGTTTTCACTGAGTTGAAAAAGCTGCTCAGCTCCTTGAGCGTCTTTTGCTCCTGCTGTGTCAGCGCGTGCGCCGGCAGCAGACATGCGAGAACCAGGGATGCCGCCAGAAAAAAGCGGCCAAGGTGTTCGGCAAGACGGGAGGCAAAGCGTGTCGGCATGATGCAATGTCCTAAGTCGTTAAATGAGGCGAATACTATACCCCAGGTAATGGGCCTGTGTGGCAAAGCTTTGGCATTTGCGGCCTAAAACTCTTCCTCGACACCGTTTTGCACCAGAATTTCCCGCTTGCCGGCATGGTTGGCCGAACTGATCAGCCCTTCCTGCTCCATGCGCTCGATGAGCGATGCGGCCCGGTTGTAGCCGATCGAGAGCCGCCGCTGGACATAGGACGTCGACGCTTTCTTGTCGCGCAGCACGATCGCGACGGCCTTGTCGTACAGTTCGTTGCCCTCGCCACCGCCGGCAAGTCCGCCGCCGCCGCCATCGTAGGGGCCCTCGGCTTCTTCGTCCTCTTCCGTGACGGCTTCAAGATATTGCGGCGTGCCCTGGACCTTCAGATGCTTGACGATGTCCTCGACCTCGTCATCGGAGACGAAGGGGCCGTGAACGCGCTGTATCCGCCCGCCGCCAAGCATGAACAGCATGTCACCCATGCCGAGGAGCTGCTCGGCACCCATTTCACCGAGGATCGTGCGGCTGTCGATCTTGGACGTCACCTGGAACGAAATCCTGGTGGGGAAGTTGGCCTTGATCGTACCGGTGATCACGTCAACCGAGGGGCGCTGTGTCGCCATGATCAGGTGAATGCCGGCGGCACGCGCCATCTGGGCAAGGCGCTGGATCGCCCCCTCGATGTCCTTGCCGGCGACCATCATCAGATCGGCCATCTCGTCGACGATCACCACGATGTAGGGCATCTTCTCGAGGGGCAGTTCCTCTTCCTCGTAAATCGGCTGGCCGGTGTCGCGGTCAAATCCCGTCTGCACCGTGCGGGTGAAACTCTCGCCCTTTTCAAGCGCCTGCTTGATACGCGTGTTGTATCCGTCGATGTTGCGGACACCCATCTTGGACATCTTCTTGTAGCGGTCCTCCATCTCGCGGACAGTCCACTTCAAGGCGACAACGGCTTTTTTCGGATCGGTCACGACCGGTGTCAGAAGATGTGGAATACCGTCATAGATGGACAGTTCCAGCATCTTGGGGTCGATCATGATCAATTTGCACTGTTCCGGTGTCAGCCGGTACAGCAAAGACAGGATCATGGTGTTGATCGACACGGACTTGCCCGAGCCGGTGGTACCGGCAACGAGCAGGTGAGGCATGCGCGCCAGATCCGCGACGACACTTTCACCGTTGATCGTCTTGCCGAGCGCCAGAGGGAGCTTGGCCTTGGATTTTTCGAAATCCTGGGCGGCGATCAGCTCGCGCAGAAGAACCGTCTCGCGGCGGGCATTCGGCAGCTCGATGCCGATCGCGTTCTTTCCGGGTATGACGGCAACACGGGCGGAAATCGCGCTCATGGACCGTGCGATGTCATCGGCAAGACCGATGACGCGGGAGGACTTGATGCCGGGTGCCGGCTCCAGTTCATAGAGCGTCACGACCGGGCCCGGGCGCACCTCGATGATTTCACCGCGCACACCGAAATCCTCAAGAACGCCTTCCAGAATGCGCGCATTCTGTTCCAGGGCATCGGCGGACAGGCCAGGGACCTTGCCGCTTGCCTTCGGCTCGCAAAGCAGACGCAGCGGCGGCAGTTCGTATTCCTCCGGTGCGCCCAGGAAGGAAGGCTGGGCTTCCTCGATTGCCCGTTTGCTCTGTTTCGGCCTGGGAGCGGGTGGGATGACACGGCCGGCCGGCGCCTGGGGGGCGGGCTGTCCCGCTGCGGCCGGGGGCTGGTTCGGTGCCGCGATGCCGACCGGCATCGCCTGCTGGCCCGCGACCGGGCCCTTGTCGATCAGCAGGTCATCGGGCTCGAAACCCTCGCCTTCCTCTTCGAATGGTTCGTCCATGAACGGGCCATCCGGATCCTCGTCTTCGGAGTCGCGTCCGCGGTCATAGAATTCGTCCAGACCGTCATCGTCGCTGGACATCAGCCGCCCGGTCAGCGCGCGGCGCAATGCAGACAACCTGCCGCCGCGCCGGCCGCCGTCATGCCCGTCGAGCTCAACCTCGTCCTCACCGAAACCGTCTTCGTCCCAGTCATCGTCTTCGTCGACATGCCGGGTACGGTTCAAACCGGTGAAACGGCGCAGTTTGGCGGTTCCCTGAAGACGCCAGTGCTCGACCTGTCCAACCATGGCGCTGAAAAAGAGGGACACCCTCGATTCAGCGTCTTCGTCATCGAGACCGAGTTCCTCTTCGACAGACCTGCCATGCCCCTTCGCGGCCGCAGCGCGCGTGCCGTTTGCCGGATCCGATTCTGCATCGTATCCGTCCTTGCCACCCAGCCATCCGGCGGCCGACAGGAGAAAGAAAATGGCCGGAACGCCGAGCCCGAGACCACCGATGATGGTCGCCGCGCCGGAGGTCATGTTTCCCGTGATGAGTGCGGGTACCTGATGGACGGAGTCGCCGAAAAAGCCGCCCAGACCGGTCGGAAGAGGCCAGCTTTCCGGGACCGGCAGAGCCGCGAGCGCGCCGGCGGAGAGGCCCGATCCGACAAGCCAGTACACCAGCCGCTTGCGTCCGATGCCGAGAGCGTGCCCCGCCATGAGCCGCCAGCCCCACAGCACCAGCGGCACAAGGAAAACTGCGGTTGCCAGACCGATTGACTGCATGAGGATGTCCGCGATAACCGCACCGGGCGTGCCGAGTGCATTGCGGACTGTGCCGTCAGTGGCGTGATTGAGGCTCGGGTCGTTTACCGACCATGTTGCCAGAGCGGCCGCGAGCATGGCCGCGAGCGCGATGAGGGCCAATCCGGAAGCGCCGACAAGGTTCCGCCTCAGAAATCGCTTGATCGGGCTTTCGGTGTCCAACAAGTCGACGGGTGAACGGCGGCCGTTGCCGCGGATTGCGCTGGCGCGTCTCATGCCTGTTCTCCAAACCATTTTGCCATCCGCTCAAGTGCGATTTCCGTCTGCTCGAGCGGTGCCGTCAGCCCGACGCGAATGAAGTCGCGGCCCGGGTTGGTGCCGTCCGACTGATCGGATGCGAGATATCCGCCCGGCACCACCTTGACCCCGCAGTCACTCCAGAGCCGGCTGGTGAGCGAAATGCCGTCGCCCCAGCGGCTGACGTCGAGCCAGAGGAAAAAGCCGCCCTCGGCGGTCACGTTGCCCATGATCGTGCCGAGATGCCGCTCTGCAGCCTCGAATTTCTGATTGTAGAGCCGCCTGTTTTCGATGACGTGGTCTTCGTCCTGATAAGCTCTGACCGCAACGGCTTGTGCCGGCAGGGGAACCTGCGGCGCGGCCAGCCCCCTGAATTTCGCCCACTTTCGCAGAAATTCAGAATCGCCCGCGGCGAAACCGCAGCGCAGACCGGCAAGGTTCGAGCGCTTGGACAGCGAATTGAGGACAATGATGTTGGCGAAACCATCGCCTAGCGCCCTGGCCGCCTCCAGGATGCCCGTGGGCGGCGTCTTCCGGTAGATCTCCGAATAGCATTCATCGGCGAAAATATAGAACCGGTGCTTGCGGGCAAGTCCGATCAGGCGGGTCCAGAAGGCGAGGTCGGCCGGGAATCCTTCCGGATTTGTCGGCGAGGCGACATAGAATGCGACGGTTTCCTCAAGCAGGTCCGGATCCAGTGTGTCCAGATCCGGCAGGAAATTGTTCCCCGGTACCGCATCGAGAAGCACGGCGCGCGCGTCGGCGACATGCGCAGCCGCCGCATAGGTCTGGTAGAACGGATTCGGCAGGATCACGACCGGGTGGTCCAGCCCCTTGGCCAACTGGTCCCTGGCTGCAATCGCGCCGAACGAGAGGCCCTCGCGAGATCCGTTCAGCGGAAGAACGCCGTCCCTGGGATCTATGGCACCATCCAGATTGTAGCGCCGGTCAAGCCATCCGGCGACCGCGCTCCTGAAAGCGTCTGAGCCGTTGATTGGCGGATAGCGTCTGAAATCGGCCACGTTCTCGGCAAGAACCTCGGCCGTGAACCCTGGGATGGCGTGCTGAGGTTCGCCGATCGTCATGATGATCGGGTCAAGTCCGGGGGTCTTACCGTCAAGAAGTTCGGCAAGGCGCTGAAAAGGATTGGAGCTCGGCAGAACAGCGCCGCGCGTGTAGGCTTGAGAGCTGGCAGTCATGCAATATCCGGCAGTCGTTACGCAGTACTTTGATGCGACCCTATCGCCCTCTTGGTAAATCTCTGATTAACCAAGGAACAAATGGTGACTTTCGTGATGGCCGATTGCCTGAAGTGCCGTTCTTTTTTAAGCTCTTCTGAGAAAATCCGATTGTGATCGCAAAAGGTTGTTCATGACGCTGAAGAAGGATCCCGTTTCCGTCGTCTGCTTCGGAGACTCGCTCACCTGGGGGTTCAATCCCACCGACAAGTCCCGGTACGGTCACGATGTGCGCTGGACGCGCCGGTTGCAGCAGGAGCTCGGGGCCGGATTCTTCGTCATCGAGGAAGGCGTGAACGGCCGCACCACCGTTTTTGAAGATCCGACACGCGGCGACAAGAACGGGCTGGCGCACCTGATGACGGTACGCAAGACCCACATGCCGATCGACGTGCTGATCATCATGCTGGGGTCGAATGATCTGCAGGACCGCTTCAACATGAATGCGAATGCGATCGGCCTTGCGATGGGCAGGGTGCTGTTTGCCGCAACGCAGGCGACAGACGATGTCGAGGGTCGTGCGCCGAAAGTGCTGCTGATGGCGCCGCCGCCCCTCGGGGATTTCACGGGTCTTGAATATGAGGGCCTTTATTCGAACGCCCATGGCGCTGTGCAGTCGAGGCGGCTGGCCGACGTCTATGCCGGACTTGCAGAGCAGTACGGAACGGCGTTTCTCGATGTCGGGCGCATCATGTCGCCAAGTCCCCTGGATGCGGTGCATTTCGAGGCTGCGCCGCAGGCAGAGCTTGCCAGGGTGATTGCATCCGAGGTCCGCAAACTCGTCGACGAGTGATGTCAGGGTGTTATGCGCTCCAGTGCCTTGCGGATGCGCACCTTCACTGAACCCGCCGTTTCCCTCGTCATCGCTTCGTTCAGCCGGTCGATAGCTGCAGCCTGATGTGCTGGAAATCGTTCGGCATGAAGCGCGAGCGCATAATACGCCCAGGCCCGCAGGAACCTGTTCTCGGCCTCAACTGCGTCGAGAATGAAGGCCTGCAGGAGCATTTCGGCTTCGTCGGGTATGGTCAGGTGATCAAGATATTGCAGAACGTGGAGGCGGGTTTCCCAATGGCTGAGACCCGGGAGGGCCGCAAGATGCCGTGCACTGCGGTCCGCGGAAAGCTTCGGCTCACCATGGGTGAAAGCATGCTTGAGAAGCCAGGTCGCGCCGCGTTCGCTGCTCTGATGATCGCCGAGGTCGATCAGGTGATCCAGGAAACCCTGCTGTTGGTGAAACGTCTCGTAGGCGGTTTTGAGTGCGGACGTCGACTTGCCGTCCCAGCCGCACACAAGTTGTTCAAGCGCGTCGCGCATGATGGCCTTGTTGCTGCCGTCAGAAGTCGACGGTCAGCCCCCTGATTTCCCAATCATCGTACCGGGTGGGTTCAAGGCCGCCGCGGCCGTTCACCTCGTCCGGCAGGGCGTCCTGTCTTGCGTCGATCTCCCGGCGCCGTGCCTCGGCCTCTTGCAGCGCCCGCTGGGCGGCGGGTGGCAGGTCCTCGAAACGCTTCTTCGGCCTGTCTTCGATATCGGCGGCAAGACTCGGGACATCGCTCTGGCGATAGGCGTGTGTCGGATTGTCTGGTTCGTCGTTCATGATCGCCTGCGGCAGGTTCGGTTCATGCGCTGAAGACGCGCTGTCGGATGCAATATAGGGCAACCCGGCCAGCTTTTGCAGCCAAATGGCGTCCTGTCTATCCAAAGATTGCCGGGACATCGTCTGCCGGGTCATCGGGGACGCGGTACAGACTGCCGTCAGCGCAGCGCAAGCGTCAGGCCCTTTGCAAGACACCACTGCTCCGGAACGCGGGTCTGGAGGCTCTTCGCCGTGCAAGCACGAAGAAGGATAGCACCAGCGAGGCCGTCAGAACAAAGACTGCGGCTGCGTGCGCCGTGAGGACTGCCGGCAGGAGCGGCAGCAGCAGCATATAGATCAACGGCTGCATCCAGGTCAGACCCGCGAGGAATTGCATTTCCATCGGCCAATCCGGCAAGGCGCGGGCAATAAACAGAACGCCGACTGCAAACAAGGGCCAGCTGTAATACATGAAGGATGGTGCCACCAGGGTGCTGAGAAGCAGCAGCATGCCGACGCGCAAATCGTAGGGCCACTCCCTCGGAAGACGGAAAACGCAAACGGCCGCGGCGGGAATTGCAGCCACGACCAGGACGGCCCTCAGATCAGCTGCAACGTCCAATCGCCCGAGGAACGACCTAAGGGACGTATCCCACTGCAAGGCCGTCAAGGCGTAGGCCTGATACAGGGGGGTCGAAAACGACGCCAGGTAGTTTTCAAAAATGCCGGGTCCGAACATGAGTAGCGTCACGATCAACATCGAGAGCGTTCCGATCGTCGCCCAGGCGATGCATCGCCACGCACCGATCGCTGCAAGGAAGAACGGGATCAGCAGACCATACTGCGGCTTGATCGTTGCAACCGAAAGCGCAAGTCCCGACAGAATCGGGCGCGATCTGGCGTGTACGGTTGCATACACAATCAGCGCTATCACGAAGACGGACAGGTTGAGTCTCAAGAGGATTTGCAGGGGCGCTGCAGAGGCGGCAAACAAGGCAGAAAGGGCGAGCGTCTGCCCTGCCATGCGCGGGATTGCGAAGAGCGCGATCAATGTAAGGCAGATGAACGCTATCTTGATCGTCGTGAAGTCGGTCCAGGCAAAAACATGAAAAACCGGCAAGGCATGTGGAGGATTGAGGAAGATCAGATCGGAGAGCCGCTCCGACAACCCCTCCCGGAACAAGATTGGATCGTAAATATATGACGCTGCGTTATTATTTGACATTTCGGACGCCCGGTAGAATGCAGCCATGTCCTCGACCCGGGCATCCTTCAACGATGACGGAAGGTACAGGAGGGCGCCTCTGGTGTTGAGGAGGCACACCAGGGTTCCGAACGCGGTGATGATGAGCAGCCACAGGAAGATCGGGCCACCGAACCCGGCCCTGATCGCGCGCGATTCCCAGAAGGGCAAAAGACTGCGGGATGACGACAATTGAATGACCTAACGGAAGAACGTGAGAGGAAAAAAGCAGAAACCTAAAGTTGCGCCAATGATTGAAGATTCCGTTAAACCTGGGATTGTGCAATATAAAGTTGTATATGTTTAGCTGGCTTTGAAACCGCCTTTCGCCTGCTCGAATTGGCCGCAAATTCAAGTGCCCCAAAGGAGAGCCGGCGAGGATATTCGTTGCCGGGCGCGTTCCAAAGGTGTCCGCTCTGGTGAAGGGCAATCATCACGTGCGAGACGCGAACTTGCCAAGATTGACGGCAATCCCCATCTTCAGTCTGGAATTTTGACAGGCCGGCAGCACCGCCGATACCGACAGGACAGAACAGGAAACGGACACCACACGCGATGAACTACGTACGCACAGCCATGCTGCTGGCAGCCATGACCGCGCTTTTCATGGGCATCGGTTTCATGATCGGCGGCCAGGCGGGCATGATGATTGCTCTTGCGATTGCGGCGGCCATGAACCTCTTCAGCTACTGGAACGCGGACAAGATGGTGCTGCGCATGCACCATGCACAGGAAGTCGATGAGCGTTCCATGCCCGATTTCCACCGCATGGTGAAGCAGTTGGCGCAGAACGCCGACCTGCCGATGCCCAAGGTCTACGTCATCAACAATCCGCAGCCCAACGCGTTCGCAACGGGCCGGAACCCGCAAAATGCCGCCGTTGCCGCGACGACGGGCCTGTTGAACATGCTGACACCTGAGGAAGTGGCGGGTGTCATGGCGCACGAACTTGCGCATGTGAAGAACCACGACACGCTGATCATGACGATCACGGCGACGATCGCCGGTGCGATTTCCATGCTGGCCAATTTCGCGTTTTTCTTCGGCGGCAACCGGAACAACCCTCTGGGCATCGTCGGCATGCTGCTCATGATGATCGTGGCGCCGATGGCGGCGATGGTCGTGCAGATGGCCATTTCCAGAACACGGGAATATGCCGCCGACCGCATGGGCGCGCAGATTTGCGGTGAGCCCATGTGGCTGGCCTCCGCGCTCGGAAAGATCGCGGGCGGCGTGCAGCGCATCCACAATCCGGATGCGGAAGCCAACCCGGCAACGGCGCACATGTTCATCATGAACCCGTTGTCCGGTGAGCGCATGGACAATCTTTTCTCAACGCACCCGAACACCCAGAACCGGATCGACGAATTGCGGAAGTTGGCGAATTCCGGTCTCGGGACGGGTGGAGGCGCGTCCTTTACCACCGGCGGCAATGCTCCCCGGTCGGGTCCATGGTCCGGAATGGGCAGCCGACCGGCGGACAGTGCGCCGGAGCGTTCGAAAGGACCGTGGGGATAAGCGCCGGCCGGAGGTTCAGAATTTTCTTTTCCGGCCTTGGTATTCGCCGTAATATCTGTCACACGCGCCGCAGCCGGAGATCCGGGTCTGCGGCGCTTCGATTTCGTCGCGAAAATGCGACGCTCAGCAGGAACATGTCTTGAACAATCGCGGCAACAGGCGCCCGGCTTCGTCCGGTGGAAAAGAGAGCGAGCAACCGGACAGACCCGGATTTGCCGCTCGAAAGATCGCGGCGGATATTCTCGGCAACGTCGTCCACAAAAAGCGGCCGCTGGATGGAGAACTCGACGCCTCGTCAGGACATTCCGGGTTGCGTGCGCTTCCCGGAAATGACCGTGCACTCGTGCGGGCGATCGTGGGGGCATCGCTTCGTCGCCGCGGTGAGATTTCCGAAATCCTGGACCGGCTGCTCGACCGGCCGATCCCGGAAAAAACCGGCAGGGTGGTCGACATCCTGCATATCGCGATCGCGCAGATGCTTTTTCTGGATGTTCCGGACCGGGCCGCGGTCTCACTGGCTGTCGATCATGCCGGACTCGACCGCAGGGCACGCCCCTACAAGGGTCTCGTGAACGGCGTGCTGCGCCGGCTTGGACGCGAACGGGCGGATCTTGTTTCGGATCTCGATCCGCAGCTGAACACGCCGGACTGGTTGTGGCAAAGCTGGACGGAGGGGTACGGCGAGGAGACCGCCAGAGCGATCGCCTCCGCGCATCAGGGCGAGGCGGCGCTCGACCTCAGCGTCAAGTCGGATGCGGCGGGTTGGGCCGAACGGCTCGGGGGCCGGATTGTCGCCGGCGGAAGCGTCAGACTGGACCGGAAAGGCGCGGTCGAAGCGCTTGAAGGCTATGAAGAAGGTGCCTGGTGGGTTCAGGACGCGGCCGCATCGCTGCCTGCGCGTTTGCTGGGAGACGTCCGGGGTCTGAAGGTCGCGGATCTTTGTGCGGCCCCCGGAGGCAAGACCGCGCAACTGGCGTCGGCCGGTGCGGAGGTAACGGCTGTCGATATCTCGAAAGGCAGATTGAAGCGGCTTGAAGACAACATGCTCCGACTCAAGCTGAACGTGGCAACGGTCGTCTCGGATCTGCGGAACTACGTGCCCGAGGCCCCGTTCGACTCCGTCCTGCTGGATGCGCCCTGCAGCGCGACCGGAACGATCCGGCGGCACCCGGATGTGGCGTGGATCAAGAAACCCTACGACATCGAAAAGCTCGCTGATATACAGCGCGAACTGCTCGACAGGGTTCTCGGCTGGGTCAAGCCGGGTGGCCTTATCGTCTATTGCACCTGTTCGCTCGAAAAAGCCGAGGGAGAACTTCAGGCCGATGACTACAGAGCGCGCAATCAGGGAAAAGTAGATCTTGTGCCTCTGGACGCGGCAGAACTCGGCGGTCTTGCGCACCTGATAACCGAAGAGGGATATCTCCGGTGTCTTCCGCAGCACAGGGCAGGTGAGAGCGAGGAAATCCGCGGATTGGACGGTTTCTTTGCGGCCCGATTCAGGCGCTCTTAACGTAGCTTAAACCGTTCACTTGCATTGTTTCCCTAAATGAAATGCTAACCTTAATTGCCTGTTTCAGAACTGAAGAGCCCTGTAGGGTTCGTAAACCGGAGAATTCACGATAGTTGCGCGTAAACCATCAGTCTCGGGGATGGTTTGGTGAGTATAGCGAGCCTGAACGAAAGAAGCCGCGTCTGGCGGCTCGTGGCCCTGCATATCTGGCACCGTACCCTGAAATGGATGCATGGCGGACCCTTCTTCCGCCTGCAGCCGTTTTCGTCTGTGCCCTCGCGCCTGTTGATCGCGCCGCAGGATCTGCGGACCGCCGACGAGACGAACGCCGCCGACATCTACGGCGGCAGATTCCTGTTTTCCGGGCATCTCGTTGAAACGCAGGGGCGTTCCCCATTCGAGATGAATGCCGTTCACGAGGACTGGCAACGCGAGCTGCACGGGTTCGGCTGGTTGCGGGATCTGAGGGCCGCCGACAGTCAGATCGCTCGGCAGAATGCGCGGGTCCTGGTCGAAGACTGGATGAAATACAGCGGCCGGAGGCACCCGATCGGCTGGGAAGCGCCGGTCGTGACCCAGCGGATCATCTCCTGGCTGGCCCATTCGCCCTTCATTCTCCAGGACGGTGATCACGAGTTTTACCGGCGGTTCGTCAAATCGCTTGCAAGACAGGTGCGCTACCTGCGCCAGACGATCAACGAGACCGAGGACGGCGTGATCCGGCTACGGGCTTCCATGGCCGTCGCGTCCGCCTGTATCTCAATGGCAGGCCAGGGCCGGTTTGCGCGCCAGAGCATCCGGCGTCTCGATCACGAACTGACTCGGCAGATCCTCCCAGACGGCGGACATGTTTCGCGCAATCCGCGCGCCCTGATCGACATTCTGGCGGATCTCCTGCCGCTTCGGCAGGCCTTCGTCGCGCAAGGACTGGAAATGCCGCCGGCGATGCTTCAGTCCGTGGATCGCATGATGCCGATGCTCCGCTTCTTCCGGCACGGTGATGGCGCGCTCGGCCACTTCAATGGCATGGGGTCCACGCCAAGCGATCTTGTGGCGACGATCCTTGCCTATGACGATGCACGCGGAGCGCCTCCCCTGAACGCTCCCCACTCGGGCTATCAGAGGCTGAGCGGAGGCAGTTCCGTCGTTCTGATCGATACGGGACCCGTTCCCGCGCTTTCGGTTTCCGGCGATGCGCATGCGGGATGCCTGTCGTTCGAGTTTTCCTCGAGCAACAACAGGCTCGTGGTGAATTGCGGTGTATCGCCGCGTTCCAATCCGCTCTGGCGCAAGGTCAGCCGGTCCACGGCCGCCCATTCGACACTGACCATCGAGGACACATCATCCTGCCGGTTCCTCTCTGAAAAGCCGTTCGGCAAGCTGCTCGGCTCTCCGATCCTTTCCGGTCCGTCCTATGTCCCTATCGAGCGGGAAGACGACATGGCCGGAAGCCGCATCACCGCCTCTCATGACGGCTATGAATCGGACTTCAACGTTTTCCACGAGCGCGACCTGCGGCTTTCGGGAGACGGGACCGTCCTTGACGGCATCGACACCGTGAGAGCGCTTGGTTCAATCGACGCCGAGCACCGTTATGCGCTGCGGTTTCATCTCTATCCCGGTCTCAGGACTTCCCTGCTGCGAGGCGGCTCGGCTGTCCTCATGGTCTGCCGGGACGGCGAGGCGTGGGAGTTCGAAGCGCCCGGAAGCGAGTTGTCGCTGGAAGAAAGCATCTACCTTTCCGACGTCTACGGTCACCGGAAGACGGACCAGATCGTCGTCACGGGGTCGCTGCTCGAAAAACCGGCGGTCGGCTGGCAATTCAGGAAAACGGCGACCGCCAAGCTGAGCCGCCGCGGCACCAGCGAATTCGACGAACCGGACGAGTTGCCGCTGGAAGAATAAGCGCGCTTCGCTGCGCCTGCGGACCTTCCGATTTTGCCGAAGACATGTTAGGGCGTCGTCGAACCCCCCGATCGTCCCCTTCTGCGAGGCAAATTCATGGCTATTGTGTCCAAAGCCGTTCCTGTTCCCGAGCTTGTGCCCGTCACGCGTGCCCTCCTGTCCGTTTTCGACAAGACCGGACTTGTCGACTTTGCGCGCGCGCTTTGCGAACGTGGCGTCGAGCTTGTTTCGACGGGTGGGTCCTACAAGGCCCTTGCGGATGCAGGACTGGCTGTCATGGACATTTCCGAGGTGACCGGCTTTCCCGAAATCATGGACGGGCGGGTGAAGACGCTGCATCCGAATGTCCATGGCGGGCTTCTGTCTATCCGGGACGATGACGACCATCAGGCGGCGATGGCGGATCACGGCATCGTCGGGATCGATCTCTTCTGCGGCAATCTCTATCCGTTTGAGGATGTTGTCGCCTCGGGTGCGGACTATGCAACGGGGATCGAGAACATAGATATCGGCGGGCCGGCCATGACCCGTGCCGCTGCCAAGAACCATGCCTATGTCACCGTGGTGACCGACCCGTCCGACTATGACGACGTGATCGCGGAACTGGATGCCAATCAGGGGCAGGCGCCGATCGGCCTGCGCAAGCGGCTTGCGCTCAAGGCGTTTGCGCGCACGGCGGCCTATGACGCGGCGGTTTCCAACTGGATGGCGGACCAACTCGGCGAGACGACACCGGCGCATCGGGCGGTCGGCGGGGCGCTTGCCGAGGTCATGCGCTACGGTGAGAACCCGCACCAGACAGCGGGCTTCTACAAGACCGGGGAAAACCGGCCCGGCGTTGCGACCGCGCGGCAGATCCAGGGGAAGACGCTTTCCTACAACAATATCAACGATACCGACGCCGCGTTCGAACTTGTCAGCGAGTTCGATCCGGAACGGGTGTGCGCAGTTGCGATCATCAAGCATGCAAATCCGTGCGGGGTCGCGGAAGGGGCAAACCTCAGGGACGCTTACGAAAAGGCGCTGCGCTGCGATCCCGTGTCCGCGTTCGGCGGGATCGTCGCGCTCAACAAGACACTCGACGCGCAAGCCGCGGAAGAGATCGTCAAGGTGTTTACCGAGGTGATCATTGCGCCCGATGCCGACGAGGCTGCGCGGGAGATCATTGCCGCCAAGAAGAACCTGCGGCTTCTGGTGACCGGGGGTCTCGCGGATGCGCGCGCGAAAGGCCTGTTCGTCAAGTCGGTTGCCGGCGGTCTCCTGGTGCAGTCGCGCGACAATGGCGTTGTCGACGACCTGGATCTCAAGGTCGTCACCAAGCGCGCTCCAAGCGACCAGGAGCTTGCCGACCTCAAATTCGCCTTCCGGGTCGCCAAGCATGTCAAGTCGAACGCGATCGTCTATGCCCGCGACGGCGCCACCGTGGGCGTCGGCGCCGGCCAGATGAGCCGCGTGGATTCGGCGCGCATCGCCGCGCGCAAGGCGTTGGACGCAACGGAGGCCGCAGGGTTGAGCGAGCCATTGACCAAGGGCTGCGTGGTTGCATCCGACGCTTTCTTTCCGTTCGCGGACGGCCTATTGTCCGCAGCCGAAGCGGGCGCGACGGCCGTTATCCAGCCGGGCGGTTCCATGCGCGACGACGACGTGATCGCGGCCGCCGACGAGGCCGGTCTTGCGATGGTGCTGACCGGGATGCGTCATTTCCGGCACTGAGCCAAGATACTCTGAAGTACCGCGATACCTGGAAATTGCTGCGCGCCGGAGATTTATCCGGTGCGTTTTTCCTGGACGCTGAGCATCAAGGCGAAGCCGACCGCGAAGAACACAAGAACTACCGACATGCCGCCGGCCTGACTGCCCGAAAGGGCCGTGACGATGCCGACGGCGAGCGGCGCCAGGAAACTGGTTACCTTTCCGGACAGCGCCAGCAGCCCGAAATACTGCGTCATGTGCTTTCTCGGTGCGAGGCGTATCAGAAGGCTGCGCGAGGAGGCCTGGAGGGGGCCCGACACAGCTCCGATGACCGCGCCGAGCCCGATGAACATCTGTTCCGGCAGGGAGGCGAATTGCGCGCCCTCCGGAGCTGCCTGGGTCTTGATGAAAAACAGGACCGTCGTCTTGTCGATTGAGATCATGCCCAGTCCGCAGATCATCAGAACGACGAGAGCGACGAGGATCACGGGTTTCGCGCCGAACCTGTCATCGAGATGACCGGCCAGCACAAGACCGGCGATCCCGGTGATGATGACAATGATGCCGAAGATGCCGATTTCAATCGATCCCCAGCCAAGCTGGCCGGCGGAATAGATCCCGCCAAAGGCGAATAGAGCGACCAGGCCGTCCTTGAAAATCATGTTGGCAATCAGGAACTGGAAGATGTTCCGGTTCGTCCTTGCCTGGGCGAGGCTGGCTGCGAGCTCCGACAGGCCTTCGCGCACGGCTGTTGCCATCTTGCGTCTTGCGGGCGCATCCGGCACGAAGAGAAACATGGGAACAACGAAAACGATGTACCACAGTGCGGAAAAGGGGCCGGTGACCCGGTCGCCTTCCTGCGTTGCCGGATCAAGACCGAAAACGGGACTGATGCCCGCAAGCGTCTTGCCGGTTTCTGCATTTGCGGAAAACAGCAACAGGGCGATTGCAAGCGTGATGAGCGCACTGACATAGCCCATTGCCCAGCCGAAGCTCGACAGCCTGCCGACCCTCTCATGGGGGACAAGCGACGGCATCATCGCGTTGTTGAAGACGGTTGCCACTTCGATGCAGAGCGTGCCGATCGCGAAGGCGACGAGCGCTATGGTGATGCTGTTGCTTCCGCCCGGCGCGGCATACCAGAACATCCAGCAGCAGATCACGAAGGGAACGGAAAACAGGAAGATCCAGAGTTTGCGCTGGCCGGTCGCGTCTGCCACCGACCCCAGGATCGGCGCCAGCAGGGCGATGCCGAGACCGGCCGTTGCCGTTGCAAACCCCCACAGTGATTGGCCTTCCTCGGGCGTTTCCGCCAGAACGGAGGCGAAATAAGGGGAAAAGACGAATGTCGTGATCAGGGTGAAGAACGGTTGCGCCGCCCAGTCGAACAGCGCCCAGGACCAGATGGCGCGGCGATCCGTGTTGTCCGGAAAGTCAGTGGAAACATCCGTCACGTGTCGCAACGTCCTTCTTCGATTGCAAAGACCGGCAGAATGACTGCCGGCCCCGAGTTTATCAGGTCACTTTGCCGACCGTTATGCAGAACCGCAGATTTCAGCCAGCAGGCCCGCCGCGACCGTGAACTTGGACACGCTCAAGCCGCCGTCCAGGATCTCGTTGACCGCGCCGTGCCTGCTTTCCGCTTCAGCGGCATGCTCGGTCAGCCAGTTGGCGAAACTGCCGGCCCTGATGGCGGCGCTTGCAAGGTCGCGATGGGCGGAGAACAGGATCGCACGTGCCCGGTCGAGCGCAAGACCGTCATAATAGTCACGGACTTCCAGCCCGCTCGCCAGTTCGTGCATGTTGCCGATCTTGAAGTGATGCGCCACCTGGTAATAGGCCTCTGCCGCTGTTTCGAGATCAGCGCCGGTTTCTTCCGACACGATGACGATGTCGGGGATCGCCTGTTCCGCGATCAGCCAGGCAATGCGCCGGGCGAGTGATGCGGGAACGCCCTTCTCCTCGTATTCGGCAGCGCGGGCGTTGAGAAGCTCTGCCGGTTCTTCCGGCAGAAGGCTTTCCAGGCGCTCGCGCAGGTCGGCAATACCGTTTCTGAACCGGTCGACGACCGCCGACAGGCCCTTGTCGAAATGGACATTGCGCTTGAACCAGACCACGCGTTCCAGAAGCAGCGATTGAACCTCGGTGTAGAGATCGAGCTGCAGGCCGCCGTCGATCTTCGTATCGAGCGCGTCGATTTCCGTATTGAGGTCGGTGAGATCGAAACTGTTGCGGACTGCGACAAATCCCTGGGCGATTTCCGTCGGTGTCGCGCCCGTCTGATCCATCAGCCGGGTCAGGAAGGTTGCGCCGCCCCGGTTGATCATGGAGTTGGCCAGCATGGTCGCAATGATCTCGCGGCGCAGGCGATGACCGTTGATCTCGTCCTCGTAGGCGGTTGCCATCTGCTCGGGGAAATAGCGGAACAGTTCCCGCGCGAGATAGGCGTCATCCGGCACGGAGCTGTCCAGAAGCGCGTCGTAGAGTGTGATCTTGGCATAGGCCAGAAGCACGCCCAGTTCGGCCCGGGTGAGGAGCTGTCCGGCCTTTCGCATTTCGCGCAAGGTGGCCTCGTCGGGGAGCTGTTCGACGACACGGTCGAGCAGGTCCGCCTGTTCGAGCTGGCGCATCATGCGGACCTGGAAGCCGAAGTCCTCAAGGCCACGCAGCTGCGTCATGGAAATGGCAAGCGTCTGCAGGTAGTTGTTCCGCAGAACCAGTTCGGCGACTTCGTCCGTCATGTCGGCGAGCAGCGTGTTCCGCGACTCGACGTTCAGTTTCCCCGACTTGACTGCTGCTCCGAGGGCGATCTTGATGTTGACCTCCATATCGGAGGAGTTCACCCCGGCGGAATTGTCGATCGCGTCGGAATTGCACCGGCCGCCATGCTTGTTGAACTCGATGCGGGCCAGCTGGGTGAGGCCCAGGTTTGCCCCTTCGCCGATAACCTTCGCGCCGACATCCGGCGCCGTGATCCGGATCGGATCATTGGCCCTGTCGCCGGCGTCTGCATCGGTCTCCGTTGTTGCACGGATATAGGTGCCGATGCCGCCAAACCACAACAGGTCGACATTCATCTTCAGGATTGCCGTCATGACTTCCTGGGGCGTTGCCGCGGCTTTTTCGAGGCCGAGCAGCGCCTGGATCTCCGGGCTCAACGGTATGGACTTCAGCTGACGGGAGAAGATGCCGCCACCCTTGGAAATCAGATCGGTGTCGTAGTCGTTCCAGGACGACCGGCCGAGATCGAACATGCGCTTGCGTTCGTCCCAGGTCTTCGCCGGATCCGGGTCCGGATCGATGAAAATGTCCCGGTGATCAAACGCGGCAACCAGTTTGGTCGCCTTGGACAGGAGCATGCCGTTGCCGAACACGTCGCCGGACATGTCGCCGACGCCGGCTGCCGTGAAAGGCTCGCTCTGGATGTCCCGGTTCATCTCGCGGAAGTGGCGCTTGACGGCCTCCCAGGCACCGCGCGCGGTGATGCCCATCTTCTTGTGGTCATAGCCGGCGGAGCCGCCCGAGGCGAAGGCGTCACCGAGCCAGAAATGGCGGCCTTCCGAAATGCCGTTCGCGGTATCGGAGAAAGTCGCGGTTCCCTTGTCGGCGGCGACAACCAGGTAGGGATCGTCGACGTCGAAACGCTGTACCCGTTCAGGCGGCAGGATCTTGTCTTCATCCAGATTGTCCGTGACATCCAGAAGGGCGTTGATGAAGATCTTGTAGCTTTCGGTGCCTTCCTTGAACCAGGCGTCCCTGTCACCGATCGACGGAAGCTGCTTGGGTACGAAACCGCCCTTGGCGCCGACGGGCACGATCACCGCGTTCTTGACCTGTTGGGCCTTGACCAGTCCCAGGACCTCGGTCCGGAAATCCTGCGGCCGGTCGGACCAGCGCAGGCCGCCGCGCGCGACCATGCCGAAGCGCAGGTGAACACCCTCGACGCGGGGGCTGTAGACAAAGATCTCGCGGAAGGGCCGGGGCTGCGGCAGATCGTCGATCTGGCGGCTGTCGATCTTGAACGCGAATGTCGGCTTGGGCTGGCCGTCTGCGGCCAACTGGTAGAAATTGGTCCGCAGGACAGATCCGATGGCGTTCTGGAACCGCCGCAGGATACGGTCGTCGTCAAGGCTCGAAACGTCTTCCAGGTCCTCGCTCAGTTCGCCGGCAAGCCGATCGGAGCCGAGCTCGCGATCCTTTTGCGTGACGTCCGGATTGAAGCGGAGATGGAACAGCTCGACCAGCTTCGCCGTGATTGCCGGATAGTTGTTCAGCGTGCGCCACATGTAGTCTTCGGAAAACGGGATGCCGGCCTGGCGCAGGTATTTCGACAGCGCCCGGACAACCGCAACGTCCCGCCAGGCGAGGTCGGCGGTCAGGACGAGACGGTTGTAACCGTCGTTTTCCGCGCGGCCCATCCAGATCGCCATGAACATGCTTTCCAGCCTGGTCTGGAGCTCCGCTGGCAGACCGAAATCTTCCCCCGAGTGACTCTCGAGGGTCATTTCATGCAGGTAGGACATCGGCGTGTCGGCCGGTGTGACCCGGTAGGTTCGCTCGTTGATAACCTTGAAGCCCATGTTTTCCAGAAGCGGCACTCGGGCGGAAAGCGGAATCGGCGACCCGCAGTGGTACACTTTCAGCGACAGGCGGTTGCCATTGGATCCGGTCGGACGGTGGAACGTGATCGTCGTGTCGTCCAGTTCGCTCAGCGTTTCCAGTTTGACGATATCGGAAAGCGCGGACTGGGCGTTGTAGACCTCCTTGTAGCCACCGTGGAAAGACAGCGCATAACGCTCGGCCAACTGGCGTGCCTGAACCGGCGGAAATTCCTTGTTCAGAGCGTCCCTGACGTTGTCCGACCAGGTGCGGACCATGTCGGCGACGGCGGCTTCCAGTTCTTCCTGTTCCGGTTTCGGCGTTTCGCCCGTGTCGCGGCCGATAATGTAGTGGACCCGTGCCAGGGGGCCTTCCAGATAGGTGACATACCAGGCGGACAGCCGGCCTTCGTAGATGGACGCCAGATAGGTTCCGATGTTGATCCTGACTTCGGTCGAGTAACGGTCGCGCGGGACGAACACCAGGATGGAGACGTAGCGGTCGAACTTGTCCGGACGGGACAGGACACGGATGCGCGGGCGTTCATCGAGTTGCAGGATGGCAATGGCGAAATCGAAGAGGCGCTCGCGTTCGATCTGGAACAGTTCATCGCGCGGGAAGGCTTCAAGAACATTCCGGAGCGCGCGCCCCGAGTGGCTTTCAGAGCCGTAACCGGCGCGCGCGAGGACACTGGCAACCTTGCGGCGCAGAAAGGGGATGGTGCTGGTCGGCTCGGTATAGGCCGTCGAGGCAAAAAGGCCGACAATGCGCAATTCCCCCGACAGCCGGCCGTCATCGTCGTAGATCTTGGCGCCGACATAGTCCATGTGCACGCGCCGGTGCACGGTGCTGCGCACATTGGCCTTGGCAATGATCAGCGGCTCGGGGTTTTTCAGGAATTCACGGATTTCCGGAGTGATCTGGACATATTCGGAGCCGCGCCTGAGAACGCGGACGTCGGGATCCGTCAGCAGACCGAGTCCGGTGCCTTCGGACGGGGAGAGTTCGCCCTCGTCGACGCCGCCTTCGAACTTGTATTCCCGCATGCCGAGGAAAATGAAGTTGTTCTTTTCCATCCACTCCAGGAAGTGGATGGCTTCCCAGAGATCATCGCTGCTGCCGGGGATCTGCGTGGTCTTGAACGTGTCGATCGCTTCGGCAAGGCGCTCCTGCATCGGCTTGAAGTCGTCGACAACCGACCGGACGGAGGTCAGCACGGCGTCGAGCCGCGTCAGCAAAGCGTCGCGGGCTTCATCCGAATCGATCCGGGTCACGTGAATATGAATGAAACTTTCCTGGCGGTCCTTACGCTTGGGCGGCTTTTTCCGGGCGACCGAAGACAGCAGTTTGCCGCTTTCGTCGCGTTCGACAATGAAGATCGGGTGGAGGACAAGATGCACGTCGAGTTTGCTGTTCTGCAGCTCGTCCATCACCGAATCAACCAGGAACGGCATGTTGTCATTGACGATCTCGATGATCGTCAGGCTGTCGATCTTGGGATTCTTGTTCTGCGTTGAGGGGTTGGTAATGCTGACGCGATGGGTGCCGAGTTCATGGTCCTGAAAATCCTGCCAGGCGCTCCGGGCAAAGCCGTTCAGCTCTTCGGCAGTGTAGGCAACCAGATCCTCGGCGGCTGCCCGGTCGTAGAAGGCGGCCGCAAACTCCGCCAGGGCGGGACTTTCCTGGTTCAGACCAGTGTGGACTGCGTCGATGAGTTTTTGTTTCTCGACGTCATGTTTGTCCGGCATTTCATACCCCCTAGGCGATCTTAATTGTGGCTCCGTCGCGTGATATGTTTTTGTATTGCGGCGACATAAAAGTTTTCATGACGGGAGAGGCAAATTGTCAAGTAAAGTCACGGCCTTGCTAATCGATTCAAACGAACCTTTGAACGAAAAAACCAGGGCTTACTTCCAATTGTGCGAGGAGAAGCTCGGACTGATCCCCAATGTGCTCAAGGCCTATTCCTTTGATGACGCGAAGCTGCGCGCCTTCACCGACATGTACAACGATCTCATGCTGGCGGATTGTGGACTCACCAAACTTGAGAGAGAGATGATTGCCGTTGCGGTATCCGCCGTCAACAGCTGTTTCTACTGTCTGACCGCCCATGGTGCTGCTGTTCGCGAGTTGTCCGGCGATCCGGTGCTCGGCGAGCTGATGGTCATGAACTACCGCGTTGCCGAGCTGAGCGACCGGCAGCGAGCAATGCTCGACTTTGCGGTCAAACTCACCGAACGGCCTGCCGAAATTCTGGAGAGCGACCGGCAGGACCTGCGCGATGCAGGCTTCAGTGACCGGGATATCTGGGACATCGCATCCGTGGCCGCCTTCTTCAATATGAGCAACCGGGTGGCGGCGGCAACCGACATGCGGCCGAATGATGAGTATCACTCAAGGGCGCGTTGAAGTCTGGTCGCGCCGACAATCGGTGACAAGACGGTCGATTGGGTGTATGACGCATTCGATTTTACTGAAGTCGAGGAGAGGAGCGGGTCATGGCCGCGCGCGTGTTCATAGATGGTGAAGCCGGTACGACGGGTCTGCAGATCCGCGAGCGCCTCGCCATGCGCCGCGACCTGGAGCTGATCTCCATTCCGGACGAGAGCAGGAAAGACCCGGCGGCGCGCGCCGAATATCTCAACAAGGCGGATGTTGCCATCCTGTGCCTGCCGGATGCCGCTGCCCGGGAAAGCGTTGAACTGATCGAGAACGGCACCACGCGTGTCATCGACGCCTCCAGCGCACACCGGGTTGCCGATGGCTGGGCCTATGGTTTTGCAGAGATGGAGCCAGGTCAGACGGATGTCATTGCAAACGCCATGCGCGTGACCAATCCGGGCTGCTGGCCCCAGGGCCTGATCGCGTCGGTTCGCCCGCTTGTTGCCGCGGAACTGCTGCCGGCTGATTTTCCGCTGACCTACCATGGCGTTTCGGGATACTCCGGCGGCGGCAAGGGAATGATCGCCGACTACGAGGGACAGGGCACGAGTGCGAATGTCCACGTACCTTACGGGCTTGGCTTCAATCACAAGCACCTGCCGGAAATGACAACCTACGGGCTGCTCGCATCGGCGCCGCTGTTCACGCCTTCGGTCGGCAACTACTACAAGGGGATGCTGACGGTTGTGCCGCTGAATCTTGCCGGCCTCGAGCGGATTCCGACCGGCGCGCAGCTGCATGCGGCGCTGTCCGATCATTTCGCCGGCGCTGCCAACGGGTTCGTCGAGGTGACCCCGCTGGAAACGCTTGAACGTGCGGACTTCCTGGATCCGCAAGCCGTCAACGACACCAATGTGCTGCGTCTGCATGTCTTTGCAAACGATGCGCGCGCGCAGGCGGCCATTATCGCGGTCTACGACAATCTCGGCAAAGGGGCATCCGGTGCGGCGGTCCAGAACCTCAACTTGATGCTCGGCGTCGATCAGACCACGAGCCTCGCGGCCTGAATCCGAAACACGGCGGCCGCGACCGGCTGACCCTTCAGGAGAAAGAACAATGGAAAAATTTGAAACCCTGACCGGTGTTGCGGCACCCATGCCGATCGTGAACATTGACACCGACATGATCATTCCGAAGCAGTTCCTGAAAACGATCAAGCGGACCGGCCTCGGCACCGCCCTGTTTCACGAAATGCGGACCAATGACGACGGCTCCGAGAATGTCGATTTCGTTCTGAACAAGGCGGCGTATCGCGATGCCAAGATCCTGATTGCCGGCGACAACTTCGGCTGCGGCTCGTCGCGCGAACATGCGCCCTGGGCCCTGCTGGATTTCGGCATCCGCTGTGTCATCTCAACGTCTTTCGCAGACATTTTCTATAACAACTGTTTCAAGAACGGCATTCTGCCGGTCGAAGTGTCCGAAGACGAACTGGAAACGCTGCTGCACGCGGCAGAGCGCGGCGCAAACTTCACCCTGACGATCGACCTGGAAAACCAGGAAATCCGGGGCCTTGAAAGCGGCGATATCGCCTTCAAGATCGACCATTTCCGCAAACACTGCCTGATCAACGGCCTCGACGACATCGGCTTGACCATGGCCAAGTCCGAACAGATCGACACGTTTGAAGGCAACCTTGGCGAAAGCCGCCCCTGGGTGTGATCCATCGCACCGGCTGACGCGCCCGAACTAACCCGGGCAACCCGATCAAGACCGAAACAGCCCTGCTGCCCGTCACCGGGAGCAGGGTTTTTTTGTACACTCGTGCGGGTGGTTCACCTTTTGCGGTCATGACCGGCGCGCGAAACACCGCGCATTCAGGAACCGGTGAATTCCGTGACCGTCCGTTTCAATGTCTCCCAGTCGGTGAATTCGCGCATCTCCTGCAGGTCTTCATTGAGATGTCCCGCAAGATCGCCTTCCAGCAGGGCCGATTTCTGGAACCAGTCATAATTGCCGGGCTTCACCGCTCCGGCGACCAGGATGGTCTGCGCCGGTTTCCAGTGCGTGGCTTCAAGAAAGGTACGGACATAACCGCGGGCCTCGTCGAGCGTATCGGGAAATGCGGCCGCGAGGCTGACGGAGACGAGAAGACCGGGCATCTGGTTCAACCGCTCCCGGTTTGCAAAGGCAAACAATTCGAGATCGGGCTGGTGTTTGCCCGAGTGCACGGAGCCTGCGACAATCACCTTGTCGTAATCGGTGACCGTCAGTCCGCCGGACAGATCGCTCACATTGTGAAACCGCACCTCGTGGCCTTCTTCGGTCAAGGCCGCGGCCATGAACTTGGCGATCTTGTCCGTCTGTCCTTCAGTGGTTGCATAGGCAATCAGAACGTTCACTCGTGCCCCCATCTGCTTCCATTCGATGGTGTCACGCTAACACATGGCGGACCCCTGTTCCGTCCGCAATTCCACGTGTTTTTCTCCGCTCACTTGCGTCAAATTGACCTGCTTGTGCGAAGCGATTCAACAAAATCTGCAGCGGGCCATGCCCTGCTGCCCGTGTTGTTGAAGCGGAAATTCTCGTAACGTTCGTCGGATCTATGCAAGCAAAGCGATATTATGATTCATATACAACTTATGCAAAGCGGAGAGGATTTTGTCTTATGCTTGAATTTCTTCTGCCTTGTCGACCTTTCTGAGTCCGATTTTTTGAAAAATTGCTTACTAGCAACATACATCAGGTCAAATTAAGCTTGAATCGTTTGAGGGAACCGGGGTTAGCACTTATCTAATCTCTTGGTGTTCCATTGATTATGTGTTCATTCGAGGCCCACACGTGATACCTGCGCAAATACTCGACCAGATTAGCGACAAGTGCACCGAAGGACTGGCACTCGCGCTGGCTTGCGACGAGGACGGCGCCATCATGGAGCTGCAATGGTGTAACAGCGCCTTCACCCGGATCACCGGCTACGGGTTCGATGACATTGCCGGCCGGCGCGGGACGATCCTGATCGGGTCGAGCATGGACCAGGGCGATCACCTGATCATCATCGAGAAGCTGATGAACTGGGAGCATTTCTCCGTCAAGGTACGCAACAATCGCCGGAATGGGGAACAGTACTGGCAGAAGATGAGCTGGGTGCCTCTTTCAGATGCGGCAACCGGCAATCGCTGGTGGCTCTGCTCCCTGGTGGAACTGGAAGACCGGCCCCGAACATTGGCACGGCGAAGACCCTATCCCGCGATGGAGCCGGACCAGGGGCAATTCGCGGACTTTGTCGAGAAGATCGAGCGGCTCGAAAAGGAAAATGCGCGGCTGCACGAACTTGCAAAGATCGTGGCGAAGGAGTCTAACGAGGATGCACTGACCGGGCTCTCCAACCGGCGGCACTTTGAAATCGAGTTGAAGTCCTGGATATCGGCCCTCAAGCAGGGTGGCCGGGATTTTGCAGTCTTCTACATCGACCTTGACCGCTTCAAGTCGGTGAACGACACCCTGGGCCACGATGCCGGAGACCGTTTGCTGATCTCCGTGGCCGGCATGCTGCGGCGGCTGACCGGCGAGAGAGATCTTGTTGCGCGTCTCGGCGGAGACGAGTTCATTGTCCTGAGACCGCTTGGCGACAGCGCTCTCGACATAAGCGGACTGGCAGATGCGATCGTCCAGGAAATGCATGCGCCGTTCGCATTCGAGGGAAAGTCGACCTTCTGCAGTGCAAGCGTCGGGGTTGCCATCGCGAATGCAAGAATGGAGAGCCCGGAGCAGGTTGTCGCGGATGCGGATATCGCACTCTATCACGCGAAGTCGCAAGGCAAGGGCAAGTGGTCCTTCTTTACAGAGGAAATGCATGCCGAGGCGATCGCGACAAAGCGGCTCGTGTCGGACCTGCTGATCGCTTGTGAGAAGCGCGAATTCGTTCCCTATTTCCAACCGCTGATCGACGCTGTCACCGGGAGGATCGTGAGTGCGGAGGTTCTCGTCAGGTGGGTTCATCCCAGGCTCGGCCTTCTGCCGCCCTCCGCATTTCTCGAGACGGCTGCAAGCATGGGCATCCTCAAGAGGATCGATGAAATCACCTTTGCGGCGCTTCCGGACATCCTGGCTTCGTTTGACAGGGCAGGTGTCGAGCTTCCGCGCGTTTCGATCAACATATCCGCCGGGCGGTTGGCGGACCCGACCTTCATCCATGACATCAAGAGTTCCGGGATAGATCCGCAGAGACTGACCGTCGAGATACTTGAATCGGTCTATCTGGAACGGATCGGCGATGTCGTTCAGTGGACGCTTGGCGAACTCAGGGCGCTGGGCGTGACGATCGCGCTCGACGATTTCGGAACCGGTCACGCGTCCGTCCAGGGGCTTTTGAAAATCAAGCCCGCGGTGCTCAAGATCGACCGCCAGTTCATCCAGCCGATCGTTGCGGACGTGACCGCCCGTGCGCTGGTCGCGTCCATCATCGGCATCGGCAAGAGCCTCGGGATGAGCATCGTCGCCGAGGGCGTGGAAACGGAAAACCACGCGCAGTTCGCGAGTGCCATGGGGTGCGATTTTCTGCAAGGGTTTCACTTCGGCAAGCCGATGTGTGCGGACGACCTGCAGCAACGACTGGTCGAAACGGGGGGTGAATTCTGGCATCCCGGAACCGAGCGCGCGGGGATAGGGCGAATCCAGCGGTTCTCCTGAAAATTCGGATCTGCAGTCAGGATGTGCCGGCCTTAAACGCTACCTGTCCGGCCCAACGTTGTTTTTCTGAAGACAATCCCGCATGCGCCGGATCAGGGCGGGCGCAGTCGAAAAGCCGATATGCCCGCTGTAGCGATAGTCTTCCAGTTCCATTTCGACCGCTTCCGAATAGGCAATCTGGAAGGGTGCGAAGTCGCGTCCGTTGTCCAGCAAGGCTGCGAGCAGCGCCTTTGCGAGAACGGGGTATGCGTAAAGACAGAATTTGAAACCGATGTGAAGCGGGTTTGCGGGCAGCACGCCATCGCAATCATGAACGGGCAGGCCGGGCGTTTCGATGACGACGCGGCCCTCGTCGAAACCCGGGTCCAGCTCATGCACGACAACCTTGCCAAGATGTCCGTTGGCCTGTTTCAGGCCGGCCTCGATCGTGTCGAGAAAGGGCCGCGGACCGCGAATTCCGTGTTGCGTGTCCGACGGGTGCACATTGTATGCGCCAAGTCTTGGGCTGCGCAGGACTTCTTCGGGAACGAGCTGTCCGTAGAATGCGGATATGATGATGTCCGGCTTGCAGGTTTCCATCCAGTCCCGAAAAGGCGATGCGTGTATGGAACCGGAGAAGAATGCGATCCCCCGGTCAGTGCAATAGGACCGGGTTCGTTCATAGGAAAGCCTGCATTGTTCCGGCGTATAGTGCTGCCAAAGCCGTTTGCCGGCGCTGATGCGCGCTTTCGGATCCGTGACCGCATCCGTGGCGACACCGGCGAGCACAAGGGGTCCGTTACGCGCCGCGTTGATCTCCTCAATCGCGGCTATGCAGGCGAAAAGCGGAACATCGCTTGCAAGCAACAGGACACGAAGGCCAGCTCCGATGGCATGGCGGGAGGGTATATGTTCGCCCCAGTCGGCCGCGCGGTCAGGCATCTCCATCGAGGCGGGTCCGGTCTCCCCGGTCCCTGATTGAGCCTTGATTGTACCAGGGGTTGCCCGAGGCGTTGGAAATCAGTTCAAAGGACGGCTTTTCGTCGATTTCCGACAGGTGCGCTGCGACCGTTGCGAAGAAATGCAGGGTATGCAGCGTCGCATCGAGGAGCGGCCCTTCGGGCGCCATGAACTCGTGAATGTCGACATTGGCTGCCGAAGGGCAGCCGGCCAGCAACGTCTTCGTCGCCTCGACGCGATCTTCCTCAAACGGATTTCCGGCGGGGGTGCGCAGGATCAGGATAGCGAGCCGGCGCGATGTCGGGCCGACGGCGGCGATCTGGCTGTGCGTGAACTCATGAATGAGATTGGTCGCAATGTTCACCATCGCGATTTCGTTGAAATACATCCGGATCAGCTTGACGACCGATTCATCCCACACCGGGTTCGAAAGCACCAGAATGTCGCGCCCGGCCAGGCGTTCGGCCAGTGCCACGGCTTTCGCCGGGTTTGCGTTGTCGGCAAGGAACGTGCCCGCCCTGTCGAGCAAGCTCTCGTTCGTATCATCAAGAATGCCGAGTTCCCGGCAGATGGCCGTCGCGCTGGCAAAGAATTCGACGGCGCTGAACAGCGGATATTCCGGGTCTTCTTCGTTCAACTGCCACTGAAACGCCGCATGGCCGTCGGCAAGCGCGCGCGCCTCCAACTCGTCGCCCCCCTTGCCTGACGACCAGACCACGATGTTCTTCGTTCTTTTCGAGAGGTAATCATAGGCGATCAACGGTTCCTGGGAGGAGCCGCTGTAGGAACACAGCACGAAAACCGTGTGAGGGTCCCCGATCGCGTCCTCGTTGAAGTACCAGTCCAGGCGGTAATCATTGATTACCCGGGCCTCGACATGGCTGTGCTCGGCAAACAGGTAGAGACGCAAAAGGTCTCCGACCACCGCGGAACACCCCATGCCCATCAGGACAATGCGCCGGACCCGGTTCTTTCCCGCATGGGGGTAGGGTTTCAGGCAGCGGTAGCTGGTGGTGCGCCTGACCTGCCCGGCCATTTTTGCGTTCATCAGCTTGAACCGTTCCACTCTGTCACCCAGCGGGCTGGCAATCGTGTCGTTCATTCCGTCGGTCCTCTCATGGGAAATCCAGGCTTCTTGGAGAAGCGGCGGGGTGGGTCAAGTGTCACTGATGGCCATTGATACGTGATTCGTCCGGATGTCGGCAGCTCCACAAGCGCGCCAGCGGAGAGGCATATGGCTTTGTGGAACTGCCGCTCCGGTTTCAGTTCACAGTCAATCGCGTTCCATCGAACTGATTGGCGAACCTGCGCTTCGGCTCGGCATCGTCCGCCAGCGGATTCTGTCCCTTGGCGAAGGCCTGACCCTTGAAGCTGCCAGACACGGTTTCAAAACGGCCGTTGTTCTCCCCTGAAAAACTTATGTCGTAGACGATCTGGGAAGCGCCGTTGCTGTCGCTCTCTCGCGCCGGGTCGTTGAAATCGATAATCGCCGCACGGGCGCTGTCGGGGCCGGTCATCTCCCAGGTTCCGAGGCCGGAGGTATAGCCGCGGACCTGCTGGCCCTGGCTGACGAGGCTGACGGAGCCGCCGGGATTGAGTGCGAGAAGCCGCTGGCTCTCATTGGGCTGCACCAGAAGGTAGGTTCCCTCCATTGCAGTGGTGTCGGTGTTTGCGGCGAACGCTACCGGGGCAGCAGTCAGTGCACCGGCCAGGACGGCAGCGGGAAGCAGGGATTTCATCATTTCAGTCATCTCCTCTCTCATCGGAAACGCTCGTCATGAGCGGTTGATCAGGAGGTGGGAACGAAATGTGGCGGCGAACCGGCGGCAACCTTAAACTTTGGCAACGTGACGGGAGCTCCAAGCGTGCGCAGCGCGTTCAGGCCCAGGCGGCGTCATTCTCCCTTGGCATCATCCCGGAGGCGCCGTTCGGCGTTGAGCTGTTCGAGTTCCGCCATCTTGTCGCCGATCGGGCGCAGGGCCGCAATCGTGGCGCGGTACTTGAGCGAATGCTGTTCGAAGAGCCGGCGGGCGAGTTCGGGATATTCCTGGATCATGCGCTTGAAGAGCGCGCGCCGGATGCGGATGATGCTGACCGTCCCGACCGCATCGGCACGGCACGGCCGCCTGCTTTCTGTCAGGAGCGCCGTCTGGCCGATGAGCGTGCCCGCGCCGAGCCTGTCGACTTCCTCGAAGCTGTCCTCTTTCTTTTTCAGAAGGACAACCGTTCCGCTTGTGATGACAAGACCGCCGTCAGCGCGCTCGTTCTCTTCGAAGAGACGCTGTCCGTCGTGATAATCCATGCTCTCGGCACTAAAGGCGAGCAGGCGCAGCTGATCGTCCTGAAAATCCGAGAGCATCGGGATTTGTTTGAGAATCGCAATGTCCTGGGCAAGGCTCATGCCCAAGATTTACGCTGAATACCGGTCAGGGCACAAGCTTATATCCACCGGCTTCTGTCACCAGAAGCTCGGCATTCGAAGGATCCCGTTCGATTTTCTGCCTGAGGCGGTAAATATGCGTTTCCAGTGTGTGTGTCGTGACACCGGAATTGTATCCCCACACTTCATGCAGAAGGACATCCCGGGTCACCGGCTTTTCACCGGCACGATAGAGAAACTTCAAAATGGAGGTTTCTTTCTCGGTCAGCCTCACCTTGCTGCCGGCGTCGTCCTGCATCACTTTCGCGGCGGGACGGAAGGAATAGCGGCCGATCGCGAATGTCGCGTCTTCGCTCTGCTCGTGCTGACGCAGATGGGCGCGAACACGCGCCAGCAGCACCGCGAACTTGAAGGGCTTTGTGACATAGTCGTTCGCGCCGGCTTCAAGACCCAGAATGGTGTCGCTGTCGCCGTCATGGCCAGTCAGCATGATGATGGGTGCCTTGAAACCGTTCTTGCGCAGGAGCTTGACGGCTTCCCGGCCATCAATGTCCGGAAGACCGACATCCATCAGCAGCAGGTCGACATGTTCGTCCTTGGCAAGACCGATGCCGGATGTCGCCGAATCCGCCTGGATGGTCTCGAACTCATCGTAGAGGGAAAGCTGTTCGACGAGCGCTTCGCGCAGTTCGGTATCATCATCGACAATCAAGATCGTGCGGGCGGTCATGGGTGCGGTCCTCGCCAAGTGTCTTCAATTGATCACGCCAACTTGTGCAAACGTCACATGCGTGTTCCTGCCTCTATGTGCGCGGGAAATAGTCGCCGCACAAGCAGGCATTCGTCAATTCTTCTTCACGCGGGGTTTAGGTCTGGTTTATCAATGTCTTCAATCGGCATTCGCAGGGCGGGAACCCAATTCATGCTTAATTCGGGCAAACCGGCGGAAACACTGGAAGTCAGGCCCCTGCCGCGTGACCGGAGCAGGGGAATAATCCGGCTCGGTCCGATCACGGTTCCGTGTGCCCTCGGGAGATCGGGCGTGATCACCCGCAAGAAAGAAGGCGACGGCGCAACGCCGCTGGGCTCTTTCGAGCTCCTGCATGTCTACTACCGACCCGACAGAGGGCGTCCGCCGAAGACGGTGCTGCCCGTCGAGCCGCTCACATGTGATGCAGGCTGGTGCGACGATCCCGGGCACCGTCTCTATAACCGCCCCGTCAAACTGCCGTTTGCGGCTAGTCACGAAAAAATGTGGCGCGATGACAGGCTTTACGATGTCGTCGTGGTGCTTGACTGCAACATGTACCCGGCCGTGAAGGGACGGGGCAGTGCAATCTTCTTTCACATTGCGCGCGAGACCTACGCACCCACGGAGGGGTGCGTCGCGGTCTCGCCCGCGCATATGCGCCTGCTGCTCGAAAGCGCCGCGCCCGGGTCGTGCATGACAATCACACGGTAGAGGTTCCGGGTGTGTGCGCCTTCGGGTTTACTCTGCCGCCGTCTGCGGCCGGTACACCGTGAACGAGCCGCGGGTGACAACGCGTGTGCGCCGGCCCTCGTCATTGGTCCAGTCGGCCGTGCGGACATGGAACGCGTGCTGCTGGACGCTGAAGCTGCCGCCGATATTGCACTCCAGAAAGGTCGCGAGACCATTGGCGTCGATGCTGACAAGGATCGCGGTGTGTCTCGGCGTGCCACGTTCGGCGAATTCGTCGTAACCACCACCGTCAGGATTGTCGACCGACACGTCGACACGAAAGCTGGTGAACTGGAAGACATCGCCCGGCCTGGCATCATGCAACTGTTCGATTTCCCGTCCCCAGTCATAGGTTGATGAGGGTTTGTGAAAATCGAGCGCGCTGAAGCCATTGTTGACCAGCGTCCAGCATTGGCCGTCACCCTCCTGCCGCCCGAGGCGGTCGCGTGCGAAGCTGATGAGCCGTTGGGCTTCCTGTTCCGTGACATCGCGCATTTCAAACGTCCTTCAATTGCAGCCCTGACGATGTGCATTCTCCGTCGAAAGGCGCCAAATTGCTGTAATTGGGATCACAATCCGGACGCTCTCGGATCTTTTGACGTACCGGACGAACGCCCGGTCTGCTATTGGTGACGCAAGGACAGCAGACGGATACGTGAATCATGCGCTGGAAAGGCCGCCGTGGCAGCAGCAACATCGATGACAGGCGGGGCAGAAGCAGCAGCCCGCGCCTGCGCATGCCTTCCGGACGGCGCGCGCGCACCGGCGGCGGCATCGGACTGACGGGGCTCATCATCGTGGCCGGGGTGGCCTGGCTCATGGGCATCAATCCGCTGACCGTGCTCAGCCAGCTCGACGGCGGCGGCTCCGATGCGCCCGATTTTCAGTCGCAGGCGCCGCAATCGGCCGCGAACGACGAGACCGCACAATTCGTTTCCGTCATTCTCGCGGATACCGAAGATACGTGGAGCGCCATTTTCTCCGAGCTTGGCGGAGACTATCCGGAGCCGACACTGGTTCTGTTTTCCGGTTCGGTTTCGTCCGCGTGCGGGTATGCCAGTGCTGCGACCGGGCCATTCTACTGCGGGGCGGATGACAAGCTCTATATCGACCTGTCCTTCTACCAGCAGCTTGCAGACCAGCTGAATGCCCCCGGCGATTTCGCGCAGGCTTATGTGCTGGCGCATGAAGTCGGCCATCACATCCAGAATGTTCTGGGCATCTTGCCGGAGTTTCACAAGATCCGGCGCACGCTCAGCAAGACCGAGGCAAATGCTCTGTCGGTCCGGGTGGAATTGCAGGCGGACTGCTTTGCCGGGATCTGGGCGCACTATGCTGCGCGGCAGCGAGGTTTTGTCGAGGCAGGCGATATCGACGAGGCGCTCAACGCGGCCAGCCGGATCGGCGACGACACCCTGCAACTCCAGGCGCAAGGCTATGTCGTGCCGGAAAGCTTCAACCACGGTACGTCCGAGCAACGGGCAAGGTGGTTCAAAAAGGGTTTTCAGGCAGGCGCGATCGACGCCTGCGACACGTTCAAGGCCGCGCAGCTTTAGAACCGTTTCGTGATGCCGACCCCGTCGCCGGACGCATGGCAGCTCTGAAACGGGCGCCCACTGGTAATTTGCCGTGTTTTCCGCCATATAAGGCGCCAGATCGCAAAAAACCGATCCGTTTTTCAAGAACCTGAATGAAGTGCACCCGGTATGGCGTCCGAGACCAGACCCTTTTTGAAGATGAACGGACTAGGCAACGACTTTGTTGTCTGGGATGCGCGCGCGCAGCCGTTGCGGCTGCCCGGTGACGTCATTGCGAAGCTGGGGGACCGTGAGAACGGGATCGGTTTCGACCAGATGATCACCGTTGAGCGGTCTTCGCTGGGTGTCGATGCCTTCATGCGCATCCACAACCAGGATGGCGGGGAAGTCTCGGCCTGCGGCAACGCAACCCGGTGCATCGGACGCCTGCTGATGGAAGAGGTTGGCAAGGATCTCGTGACCATCGAGACGAGCGCCGGGCTTCTGCACGCCTTCGACAGTCCGGGGCCGCGCAACGTGACGGTGGATATGGGTGCGCCGCGGCTTGGCTGGGAAGAGATACCGCTGGCCGAGGAGTTTGCGGATACGCGTGCCATCGAATTGCAGATCGGCCCGATCGACGATCCCGTGCTGCACACACCGGCTGCCGTCAACATGGGCAATCCCCATGCGATTTTCTGGGTCGATGACGTCGAAGGCTACGAGCTCGAGCGGTTCGGGCCCCTGCTCGAACATCATCCGATCTTCCCCGAAGGGGCCAACATTTCGCTCGCGCATGTGTTCGACGAAAACCAGATCCGCCTGAAAGTGTGGGAGCGCGGTGTCGGCCTGACGCTGGCGTGCGGGACGGCTGCCTGCGCGGTGGGTGTCGCCGCGGCCCGCGACAGCAAGACGGGCCGCAAGACGACGGTCCATCTTCCCGGCGGCCCGATTGGTATCGAATGGCGCGAGAGCGACAATCACGTGCTCATGACCGGATTGACGGAGGTGGAGTTCGAGGGCGAGGTCGATCTTGAAACGCTTGAGTGGCGCAAGACCGGGACCGGGGACGCTGTCGAGGCCGGAGAAGCCTCATGAGCATCGACGTGGTGACTTTCGGCTGCCGGCTCAATTCCTACGAGTCGGAGGTGATGAAGCGCGAGGCGGAGGCCGCCGGTCTCAAGGACGCGATCCTGATCAACACCTGCGCCGTAACCAATGAAGCCGTGCGCCAGGCGCGCCAGGCCGTGCGCAAGGCAAAGCGCGACAATCCGGGTGCAAGGGTGATCGTAACCGGCTGCGCCGCGCAGACGGAAACCGAAACCTTTTCCTCCATGGAAGAGGTGGATCTCGTGCTCGGCAATACGGAAAAGCTCGAACGCAAATCCTACCAGGACGTGGTTGCCTTCGGCATTTCGGAAAGCGAAAAAGTCCGCGTCAACGATATCATGAGTGTCGAGGAAACGGCCGGGCATCTGATAGACGGCCTGACCGGACGCGCGCGCGCCTTCGTGCAGGTCCAGAACGGCTGCGATCATCGGTGTACCTTCTGCATCATTCCCTATGGCCGGGGAAACTCCCGTTCGGTTCCCATGGGTGTCGTGGTCGACCAGATCAAGCGGCTTGTGGACAACGGCTACAACGAAATCGTTCTGACCGGTGTCGACATCACCTCCTACGGGGCGGACCTGCCCGGTGCGCCGAAACTCGGCACACTGACCGCAAAGATCCTGAAGATGGTGCCGGAGCTGAAGCGCCTGCGCCTGTCTTCGATCGATTCCATCGAGGCGGACGCGGACCTGATGAAGGTGATTGCCGAAGACGCCCGGCTGATGCCGCATTTTCATCTGTCGCTGCAGGCCGGGGATGACCTTATCCTGAAACGGATGAAGCGCCGGCATCTTCGCGCCGACACGATCCGCTTTTGCGAAGACGTCAGACGGATGCGGCCCGACGTGGTTTTCGGCGCGGACATCATTGCCGGTTTCCCGACCGAGACCGAGGAGATGTTCCAGAATTCACTCCGCATTGTCGATGAATGCGGGCTCACTCATCTGCATGTTTTCCCGTTTTCGCCGAGGCCGGGCACGCCGGCCGCGCGGATGCCGCAGCTGGATCGCAGCATCGTCAAGGAACGCGGTGCGCGCCTGCGTGCCAAGGGCGAAGACGTGCTGGTGCATCATCTGAAGAGCGAAATCGGCAAGGTTCGGCCTGTCCTGATCGAAAAGGAAGGCCTGGGCCGGACCGAGCAGTTCACGCAAGTGGAACTCGCGGGCGGACAGGCCGGAGATATTGTCGAAACCCGAATTATCGGTCATACCGGTCGGCATCTTCTGGGCGAAGCCCTTTCGAAGGCCGCGTGACCTGCGGTCTGCGTTCGGTTTCACATCCTGTCGACTTTCGGCCGGCAACCAGCCAGCGCGACGGACGAGTTTTAGGGCACTTTCATGAGCGAGAAAAAACGCGGATTTCTGGGACGGCTTTTCGGCGGGAAGGACAAGCCGGAGGGGGAGCCGGATGTTGCTGCCGAAGCCCCGGAAAAGGTTCAGGAGCGGATCGATGAAGATGCCGCCGATGTAACGTCATCCGTTGAAATGTATGTCGAGCCGGTCGCTTCGATGAGTGCGCCCACCGAGCCTTTCGGTATCGGGTCGGAGCCGCAGCTGATACCGGACATGCCGCCGCCACAGGTTCCTGCCGGGCCTGAAGAATTCCTTTCGACAGATCTTGCAGACGAGCCGGAAGAGCCAGCGGCAACGGACAACGGGACAGAACCGGAACCGGTGGCCGTGCCGGAACCTGCCCCCGAGGAGCCCAAGCAGACCTGGTTTCAACGGCTGAAGAAAGGGCTCTCCAGATCGTCCGCATCGCTGACGGAAGGCATCACGTCGATCTTCACCAAGCGCAAGCTGGACGCCTCCATGCTGGAGCAGTTGGAGGACATTCTGATCCAGGCGGATCTCGGCGTCGACACGTCCATGGCCATCACGGAGCGGCTGTCGGACGGGCGTTACAACAAGGAAATCTCCCCGGAGGAAGTCCGGGAAATCCTCGCCGAGGAAGTCGAGAAAGTATTGGAGCCGGTTGCGCAGCCGCTCGATCTCGATACGGGCAAGAAGCCTCACGTTGTCCTGATGGTCGGGGTGAACGGAACAGGCAAGACGACGACCATCGGCAAACTCTCCCGGAAACTGCAGTCCGAGAACAAGAAGGTGATGCTCGCCGCCGGCGATACCTTCCGCGCGGCGGCCGTCGAACAGCTCAAGATCTGGGGTGAACGGACCGGTGCGGAAGTGATCGCCCGGGATACGGGCGCGGATGCCGCCGGGCTCGCCTTCGATGCCATGAAGGAAGCGCTGGAGAAGCAAGTCGATGTGCTCCTGATCGACACGGCTGGCAGGCTCCAGAACAAGGCCGAGCTGATGGATGAGCTTGAAAAGGTCATCCGGGTCATCAAGAAACACGATCCCGAAGCACCGCACACCGTTCTTCTGACGCTGGATGCGACCACGGGCCAGAACGCCCTCAACCAGGTCGAGATCTTCGGCAAGGTCGCGGGTGTGACCGGGCTGGTCATGACCAAGCTCGACGGCACGGCGCGCGGCGGCATCCTGGTGGCGATTGCCGCCAAACACGGGCTGCCGGTGCATTTCATCGGCGTCGGCGAGGGTGTCGAGGATCTGGAGCCGTTTTCGGCCAAGGACTTTGCCAGCGCCATCGCCGGGTTGGCCTAGTCTGACGGTTCGGCCCGCTTCAGGCTTTCCTCTTTCGCTCCCTGAAGGCGGCTGTCTTGGCGCGATTGCCGCACAGCTTCATGTCGCACCAGCGGCGTTTCCGGTTCTTGGTCACGTCCGTGAACCAGAATGTACAGGCCGGCCCTGCACAGTTGCGGGTCAGCCGGCAATCCGTCTTCGTCAGAAGCTCTGAAATCTGCTGCGCGATCGGCACCAGCAGATCCGCCGCGGTTCTGATTTCATACCCGCCTGCGAGCCGCAGTCCCGCACTGCCGGTGTCGTCCGGCAGCAGCCGGAACCGGTAGGTTCCCGCGGACATGAGGCTGTTGATCCCTTCAAGTTCCTCCGCCGTGAGCTGCCAGTCGGGGCCCCCATCCTGCCGGATGACAAGCGCCCGAAACCATTCGCGAAGCTCCCGCGCCCGCGCGGCCGCCTCATGCAGGTCGTCCGCTGAGATACGGGCGACAACATCCGCCGCCTGCGCGCCGCTCAGAACACCTGCGGCCGTCATCCATGAGATCAACGCGGGGCCGTCCGCGATCCACTCGATCTCGGTTCCATGCGGCGCGCCGACGGAATTCAGGAAATCGAGCGCCGGATGATCGGCAATCAGAATGGGCGGTGTGCCGGCCGGTTCTATCAAACGGTTTCCTTTTCACGTTCACGGGTTTTTGAAACCATCAAACGGCTGTTTTGAAGGTTGCTCAACTTGTATGTAACCGTCAAACATGCATTTTGTTGGTTGCAAGACATCCTTTCCCAATTCCAGGAGATTTCGGAATGACCAAGATCCTGCATATCAATGCATCGCCGCGCGGTTCGAAGTCGCAATCGGCCCAGCTGGCAAACGCCTATCTCGACACGCGGCGGCAAAGACAGCCGGCCGTTGACGTCGATACCCTTTCCCTTTGGGAGGAAGATCTGCCGGAGTTCGACGGCGACAAGAATGCCGCCAAGCTGTCCTTCTTCGGCGTCGGCGAAATGGATGCGGCCGGGAAGACCGCGTGGGACCAGGTGGTGGAGGTCACGCGGCGGTTCATGGCCGCCGATGAATATGTCTTCAACATTCCCATGTGGAACGGCGGCATCCCCTACAAGCTCAAGCACTATATCGATGTGATCACGCAGCCGGGTCTCCTGTTCGGCTTCGAACCGGAACGCGGCTATTTCGGCCTGCTGGAAAACAAGGCTGCGCATGTTTTCTACAGCTCAGGCGTTTTCGCGCCCGGAGCCGACGAGAAATACGGCGAAGACTATCACTCGGCCTACATGAACTGGTGGTTCGGGCTCGTCGGGATCGAAAGGGTTGCAACGACGCGGCACCAGCCAAGCATTCTGACGCCGACACCGGCTGACGATCTGGGACGGGCGATCGAACAGGCAAAGGCTGCTGCCTGACAGAACGCCTGATCCTGACGACGGCGGTGGCCATGAAGGCCACTGCCGCGGTCCCTACTGGCCCGGTTCCCAGCCTTCCGGCGCCATTTCGAACCCTTCGAACTGAAAACCCGGTGCCACCGTACAGCCGACAAGCGTCCAGGCTCCGAGCGATCGCGCCTGTTGCCAGCCATCGCGCGGCACGATGCCCTGCGGACGTTCACCGATGCCGAGGTTGTTGCCCAGCCTGAAATCCTGTCTCAGCTTGCCGTCGGTGCTGATGGACAGCTCCAGCGGTGCTCCGCCATACCAGTGCCACGTCTCGACCGCGTCGACCTTGTGCCAGCGCGACACGACCCCTTTGGGCAAAAGAAAGTAGATCAGGGTAGAGGCTGCCCGGCCGTTCCGGTCCGTTATATCATCGCGGAACGTTTCGACAAAAAAGCCGCCTTCGGGATGCGGCTGCATGTTCAAAAGACCGACGACCTCGTCGGCCGTCATGTTGGCAAGGTCCTGCATCTCAATGGGAGTCCCTGTTGCGAACGGATGCGCTCAGGTGCGTTTCATCGGGAATTGGTATCCGTACAATAGGCAAGGTCATCGATGGTTTCCCGCAATGCGGCGACAACTTCCTCGTAGAGTACCTGCATGTCCAGTTTGTGGCCGCCCCCATGGTGCATGGGGATCGCCTCGGCCTGGCTCAGGATACGGTGCACAACGTCCTTGGCGCGCTGTTCGGCAGTGCGTGCGGTGGACGTTCCGGCATTTGCTGGTGTCATGGTTTCTGCCCCGACATGATCACGATTGGGTGCATATGGGGACGGAAACCGGCGATATAAGGCTTTCGCCGAAGAAATGAGCCTCGTATTTTTGCCTATTGAACGCTCGGCAAAGAAACCGCGTCAGGCGTTGTCTTTTCGTGTCCGGATCTCCGCAAATATTTCAGCCGCAGGCTTTCCGCCCATGCCGAGCGCGTCGGCGACGGAGGCTTCGCCCGCGCGCAGGAAGGGGTTCGTCGCCTTTTCGAGGGACATGGTCGTGGGCAGCGTTGCCCCGCCGCGTGCGCGGATCCGGCCGACCTCTTCGGCGCGTGCCTGCAGGTCGGTATTGCCGGGTTCGATGGTGAGAGCGAACTTCGCGTTTGCTTCCGTATACTCATGGCCGCAATAAATGCTGGTGTCGTCGGGAAGCTCGCGGATGAGTTTTTCGAGCGACGACCACATCATTTCCTTGTCGCCTTCAAAAACCCGGCCGCAACCGAGCGAGAACAGCGTGTCTCCGGTATGCGCCATTCCGATCTCCGGAAAATACCAGGAAATCTGATCGAGCGTGTGTCCCGGTGTCGCGATTGCCTTGATCTCGTACGGTCCGCACCTGATGTGATCGGCGTCTTCCACGGTCCGGTCCAGCTGCGCGATCTTCTGCCGCGAACGAGCGGGCCCGAAAACGGTTGCTCCGGTCGCCTGCTTGAGATCGCCCAGACCCTGAACGTGATCCCAGTGATGGTGGGTAATCAGGATATGGGTGAGGTTCCAGCCTTTTTCCGACAGCGCCTTTTCGTATGTGGTGGCTTCCGGGACATCGATGGCGATGGTCGTGCCGCTTTCGCTGTCGTGAACCAGAACGCCAAAATTGTCGTTAAGGCAGGGAAACTGGTGGATCTCGTTTGTGTCGCTCAAGGTCATGTCGAAGGTTTCCGAAGTGATTGACTTGTTGTTTGTCACAGTGGCAAACAGGAGGCCGGAGGGCAAGACGGGAAGCGATCGCTTTCGGTCCGTGCCGGGACGCAAACGGCCTCTAGCCAGTTCGGACCTGAATGTATCTCGATGTCGTTCATTTGCGCGCCTTTTACGATCTGCCGCTCGGGCGCCTGCTGCGCAGCCTGATCGGGGCGCCGATCCGCGAGATGTGGCCCGAGCTGAACGGGCAGCGGCTTCTTGGCGTCGGCTATGCCGGACCGTTCATGCGCCCCTATCTGGATTCGGCGGAACGCGCGATCGCGGCAATGCCGGCGCCTCAAGGTGCCGTGCCCTGGCCGCGCGAGCGCGACAGCGCCTGTACGCTCGTCGAAGACGCCAGCCTGCCCTTCCCGGACATTTCCTTCGACCGGATCATGCTGGTGCATGCGCTTGATCACTGCTCGGAACCGGAAGCGGTTCTGAAGGAAGCCTGGCGCCTGCTCAGTCCCGGTGGACGGCTGATTGCCGTGGTGCCGAACCGGCGCGGCCTCTGGGCGCAATCCGAATTGTCGCCGTTCGGATACGGCCGCCCCTATTCGAGCGGCCAGTTGAAGGATCTGCTCAAGAGCTGCGAGTTCAATGTGGTCGACGACAAGGAAGCGTTGTTCATGCCGCCGTCAAAGGCGCGCACGATCCTGCGCGCCGCGCGTACCTGGGAAGGGATCGGCCGGCGGATCTGGCCTGTCTTTGGCGGTGTGCTTGTCGTGGAGGCCGAGAAAGTTGTCTTTCAGAGCCTTCCCGCCGACGGCAAGAAGAGCCGGTTGAGGGTGCTGCGCCCGGTGTTCATTCCCGAAGGCGTTGCCACGGGTCTGAAGCCCGTCAGGGCGGTACGGTCCCAGAAAACGATGCTGCACCGGGAAGTGACGGAAGGCTCGTGATGCCGCAAGCGGCTTGAAGCCAGGCCGGGCCGGATCACCTTTTGAGAAGAAAGACGGCCTGTTCGGCAACGATGTTCCAGACCCACCAGGGCGCATTGACCGGGATCTTGTTGCCCTGGGCGCTCAGGGCGATCGCCTTTTCGACATCCGCATCCAGTTCGTGGCAGAGTTCCACGAAGTCGCGCAGCGAACAGAAATGGATGTTCGGCGTGTCATACCACTCATAGGGCAGATACTTCGTCACCGGCATCCGCCCGCGGAACAGGAGCTGCATCCGGTTGCGCCAATGGGCGAAATTCGGGATCGACACGATCACCTGCTTGCCGATGCGCAAAAGCTCGCTCATCACCTTTTTCGGCTCGCGCGTCGCCTGCAGCGTCTGGCTGAGGATGACCACGTCGAAGGCGTCGTCCGGATAATCGGCGAGGTCCTTGTCGGCATCGCCCTGAATGACCGACAGGCCACGCGCGACGCACCGGTTCACACCGGCCTGGCTCAATTCGACGCCGCGGCCGTCAACCTGGCGTTCGTGAGCAAGATAGTCGAGCAGTGCGCCGTCTTCCGAGCCGATGTCGAGCACGCGCCCGCCGAGCGGAACCAGCGATGCGACGACCTTGTGGTCGCCGCGAACCTCGCCAGGGCGGTTTTGTCTGGGAGCAAGGTTCATGTCAGCTCGCCTCTCGCGGCGCAGGTATTCCGCGTGCATGGGCCGCGCCGGTCATGAAGCCCTGAATGGTCTCGAACATCTCCGGCACGTCCAGAAGGAAGGAATCATGCCCGCGGTCGCTTTCGATCTCCACGAAGGAGACGTTTGCCGCCGCCGCATTTAGCGCCTTGACCACGCTGCGGCTTTCAGAGGTTGGAAACAGCCAGTCGGATGTGAACGACATGACGCAGAACCGGGTTTTGGTGCCGGCAAAGGCCGCCGGCAGCGACCCGCCGAATTCATGCGCCAGGTCGAAGTAATCCATCGCCCGGGTCACATAGAGATAGGAATTGGCGTCGAAGCGGTCGACGAACGTCATCCCCTGGTGGCGCAGGTAGCTTTCGATCTGAAAATCTGCGTCGAAGCCGAAGGTCAGCCTGTCCCGGTCCTGAAGGTTCCGGCCGAATTTCTGGTGCAGGGATTCATCGGACATGTAGGTGACGTGCGCTGCCATGCGGGCGACCGCGAGGCCTTTTGTCGGCCTGATGCCCTCGCCGATATAGCCGCCGCCGCACCAGTTCGGATCCGCCATGATCGCCTGGCGCCCGACTTCGTGGAAGGCGATATTCTGGGATGTATGCCGCGCCGAGGCCGCGATGGGAACTGCCGCGAACACGCGCTCCGGGTAGCTTGCCGCCCATTGCAGCACCTGCATGCCGCCCATGGATCCCCCGATAACCGTAAAAAGCGTGTCGATGCCGAGAAAATCAACCAGCCGGGCCTGGGCACGGACCATGTCCCGGATGGTGATCACCGGCAGATCAAGCCCGTAGGGAGCGCCGGTTTCCGCGTTGATCGACGCCGGGCCGGTCGTTCCGAGGCAGCCGCCGAGAACATTGGCACAGACAACGAAATAATGATTGGTGTCGATCGGTTTTCCCGGACCGACCATCAGTTCCCACCAGCCGGGTTTTCCGGTCACCGGATTGGTCGAGGCGACATACTGGTCGCCCGTCAGGGCGTGGCAGACGAGGATCGCGTTCGACTTGTCGGCATTGAGCGCGCCATAGGTCTCGTAGGCAATCTGCCACGGTGCCAGCTGAACCCCCGAATCCAGTTCAAGCGGTTCATTTGCCGAGAAACGCGCAAGCCTGCTCGACGGTGCCTCCGCTTCGTTCGCTTTCACATGGTCAAGCGCTTCCGGATTTTTGCTCTCAGTTGGCATGACAGGTCGGGCGTTCTTCTTGTATTAACCGGGGAACCGCGGGCAATGGTGCTATATAGGACCGAGCGTGCCCTAAATCCGGTTCGAAAGTTCAAACCTGGCAAATCAGCCAGACGAGCGACCTAGCCGTGCGCGGCTCGATGAGTCAATGATTTCTTTTGCGTTTGGGCGATCACATGAATATGACTATGCGCCGCTGCACCATGAAACGAGGCTGGGATTCCAGATGCCGCAATCACCGGACGATGGCATGACAACCGTCGATCTGCGCACTCGCGTCGACGAGATCGACATGCGCATCCACGAGGCCCTGATGGAGCGGGCCGAGACGGAAGTCGACCTCCGGAATGCCGACAGTAGCACCGTGGTGACGGCCCTGACCTACCGCCCTGACCGGGATGCGGACAGTGTCCGGCAGATGCTGGAGCGGCACCGGGGCACTCTGCCGATCACCGCGGTTGAACAGATCTGGCGCGATATTATCTGTGCCTGCACGCTGCCGGGAACCGAAACCGTCATTTATCTGGACGGCGGTGCCGAGCTGATCGACATGCTCGACCTGGCCAGGTTCTATTTCGGGTTTTCAACGGAGCTTGATCCTTGCAGCGATGCCTCGGACGTCGTTGACGCGGTCGGTCTTTCATCCGGGAGTGCAATCGGTCTCGTTGCCCTGAACGACCGTGCGGACCTGCCCTGGTGGCGGGGGCTCAGCGAAACGGGCGCGCTCGTCAGGGCGCGCTTGCCGTTCGTGATGCTCGATGAACGCCCGGCCGATCTGCCGGCACTGGTTCTGTCGCGGGCGGACAACCTGGTCGACAACACCGACGTTACGGTTTATGACGCGCGCTGGTCCGATGTTCTGCCCGGCAAACTGATGGATCAGGGTATTGAAGTTCTTAGCTTTTTCCGATCAGGTAGCGGTGTCGACGCATTGCTGGCGATATCGGGAGAACTAACCGAGGAAGATGCGCTGGCCGCCTGCACTGCAGCCGGGGCCAGGCCGGACGTGCTGCGCCGGGTCGGCGGCTATGCCGCGCCGATTGATGGCGAAAGCGATGTCGACGACGAGTTCGGCGGCGATGAGCCGCAAGACTGAGCGGGAAGATGACGATGAGTGAAGCAGACGTGACCAGACCCGAGCGCCCGAAGCCGCGCGCAGGTGTCATGGATATTGCCGCCTATGTTCCGGGCAAATCCAAGGGCACGCACGGCAAGACGCTGCACAAGCTGTCGTCCAACGAGACCCCGCTCGGTGCGAGCCCGAAGGCCAAGGCTGCCATTGAAACGGTCGCGCATAACCTTGAGCTTTATCCCGACGGTGCCGCCAACGAGCTACGCGATGCCATCGCGGAAACCTATGGGCTTCACCCCGACCGCATCATCTGTGGCGCCGGCTCGGATGAAATCCTGAGCTTTCTCGCCTACGCCTATCTGGGGGCCGGCGACGAGGCGATCTATTCCGAGCATGGTTTCCTGATCTATGACATCGCGATCCGCGCGGCCGGTGCCACACCGATCGTTGCGCCGGAAACGGATCTGAAAACCGACGTCGACGCCATCCTCGCCCGGGTGAGCGACAAGACGAAGATGGTTTTCATCGCCAATCCGAACAATCCGACTGGAACCTACCTGCCTTTTGAGGAAGTCAAGCGGCTGCACGAGGGTCTGCCTGCACACGTGCTTCTGGTTCTTGATGCGGCCTATGGCGAATATGTGCGCAAAAACGACTATGAAAGCGGGATCGAGCTTGCGGCGACGTCCGACAACGTCGTCATGACCCGCACCTTCTCCAAGGTCTACGGGCTTGCCAATCTGCGCATCGGCTGGGGCTTCGGTCCCTCGCATATCATCGATGCGCTCAACCGGATTCGCGGCCCCTTCAACGTCTCCGGCATGGCCATCGCGGCCGGGATCGCCGCGGTTCAGGACCGAGAATTCCTGACACGGGCCGTCGAGCACAATGACGAATGGCTGCCCTGGGTGACGGAAGAGCTGGAGAAGCTCGGTCTGAAGGTGACACCGAGCGTCGGCAACTTCGTGCTCGTTCACTTTCCCGACCAGGATGGCAAGCGCGCAGCGGACGCGGATGCCTATCTTCTGCAGCACGGCTGCGTGCTGCGCCAGGTCGCAAATTACGGCTTGCCGAATGCCCTGCGCATGACCGTTGGCTCGGAAGACGCGAACCGTGCGGTCGTCGAGCATCTGAAAACATTCCTGGGACAGGCCTGAAGGCAGAACAAGAACACATGACTGGCGCTCCCATATTCGACCGGATGGCCTTGATCGGAATAGGCCTGATCGGTTCCTCGCTCGCTCAAGTGGCGCGGCAGCGCGGCCTCGTGAACGAGATCGCCATTTCGACCCGCTCGGCCGCCACCCTGCAGCGCGCGGCAGAACTGGGCCTCGGCGATCATTACGCGCTGGATGCCGCTGAGGCTGTCGAAGGCGCCGATCTGGTCATTCTCTGCGTGCCGGTGGGGGCCAATGAGGCTGTTGCCAAATGGATTGCTCCGGCCCTCAAGAAAGGTGCGATCCTGACCGACGCGGGGTCCACAAAGGAATCGGTGGTGGAGCAGGTGAGCCCACATGTTCCGGACGGTGTGCACTTCATTCCGGGACACCCGATCGCCGGCACGGAGCATTCGGGTCCGGATGCCGGTTTCCCGACCCTGTTCGACCAGCGCTGGTGCATTCTCACGCCGCCGGAAAACACCGATCCGGACGCGCTTGCCAAACTCAAGACCTTCTGGGAAGGCTGCGGATCCGACGTCGATCTGATGGAGCCCAAGCATCACGACCTGGTTTTGGCGATCGTTTCCCACCTGCCGCACCTGATTGCCTACAACATCGTCGGTACCGCCGACGATCTGGCCACCGTGACCAAATCACAGGTGATCAAGTATTCCGCATCGGGCTTCCGTGATTTCACCCGCCTTGCCGCGTCCGACCCGACCATGTGGCGGGATGTCTGCCTGAACAACAAGGAAGCCATCCTGGAGATGCTGGCCCGGTTCTCCGAAGACCTGTCCGCGATGCAGCGGGCCATCCGCTGGGGCGACGGCGAGATGCTGTTCGACCTGTTCACCCGCACCCGGGGCATCCGGCGCTCGATCATCGAGGCGGGCCAGGAAACCGACGCGCCGGATTTCGGCAGGCACGCGGCCGGGACCCCCGTCAGTTCGACCGACTGACGATGAAATCCGCCAGCGCCGATAACGTCCGCGCGCTTTCCCGATAGGGTGCCAGCAGCTGTTCGGACTCCTGCAGAAGTGTCTTCAGTTCGGCATGGGTCTTGTCCGCGCCCCAAAGGCCCACCAGCGTCGCCTTGCCCGCTTCGGCGTCCTTGCCGGTCGCCTTGCCCATGACTTCCGGGCTGGCCTCGACATCCAAAAGGTCGTCGGCCAGCTGAAAGGCCAGACCGATCACCTCGCCGAAACGTGTCAGTCTGTCGATGTCGTCATCTGGCGCATCGGCGACGATGGCGCCTGCGCGGCAGGCATAGCGCAGGAGCGCGCCTGTCTTCATGGACTGGAGCAGACGGATTTCCGTTTCCGAACGGTTCCGGTGCTCGGATTCAAGATCCAGCATCTGGCCGCCGGCCATGCCGCCGACACCGGCTGCCCGCGACAGTTCTCTCGACAGCCGCAGCCGGACGGCGGCATCGTCGTGAACGGTCTCGTTGCCAACGACATCAAACGCGAGCGTCAGCAGCGCATCGCCCGCCAGGATCGCCGTTGCCTCGTCGAAGGCCTTGTGCACGGTCGGTTGTCCCCGGCGCAGGTCGTCATCATCCATGGCCGGAAGGTCATCATGGATGAGCGAGTAGCAGTGGATGAGTTCCAGCGCGCAGGCTGTCTGCAGAACACCGTCATCGTCACGGCCGAACAGTCTGGCGGTCTCGACGACGAGAATGGGCCTGAGGCGTTTACCGCCGTTGAGCGCGCCGTAACGCATGGCATCGACCAGCCGGGGTGGCCGTGCTATTTCGCCAGCAAGCGCTGCAGGGTCCAGAATGCGTTTCAGAACGGTTTCAATCCGGGCGCTCTGCTCCGTCAGGTGCTGCTTGAGCTCAATCGTCACGAGGTACTCCAGACTGTATTTCCGGCAATTGCAAAGTTCGGCTTTCCCTGAGACCAATTCTTTGTATCGTCAAGACCGGAATTTCAAAAAATAGATCGAACGGCTAGTTTGACCAGCCACATACCGCGCCCGGATCGGGCCATCACCTGGAGACCCGCCCATGAAACTGCTGTCGAACCTGTTGCGCTCCTTCATCAAACGGGGCCGCATGCGCGTCATCGACGTGACGGGAAAGGTTCACGCGTTCGGCTCCGGCGAGGACGGTCCGACGGTGACCATCCGCCTGCATGACAAGAAACTCTACACAGCACTGTTCCTGAACCCGGAACTGGCCGCCGGCGAAGCCTATATGGATGGCACGCTGACGATGGAAGAGGGGTCGACTTGCTACGATTTCATGTTCCTGTTCTCGATCAACAGGGCGCCGCTCGGCGCGCATCCCGTGCAGGGCCTCCTGCGCAAGGGGTGGAAGGCAATCCGGCGGCATCAGCAGAAAAACAGTGTCGAACGGGCCAAGAAGCAGGCCCGGCATCACTACGATCTGTCGACGGACCTTTACCGGCTGTTTCTTGACGAGGGCCTGAACTACAGCTGTGCCTACTACACCGGCCCGGACGTGAGCCTCGAGGCGGCGCAGGACGCCAAGCTGACGCACCTGGTGGCCAAGCTCGACCTCAAGGACGGCATGGAGGTCCTGGAAATCGGCGGTGGCTGGGGATCGCTGGCGATCAGGATGGCGGAGGCCGGTGCGCGCGTCACGTCGCTGAACGTCTCGCCGGAACAGGTCAAGATCGCGGAAGAACGGGTCCGGGCGGCGGGCGTGGAGGACCGGGTCACGTTCGTGCTCAAGGATTACCGTGAATTCGAAGGGCAGTTCGACCGGATCATCTCGGTCGGCATGATGGAACATGTCGGCATCGGCCACCTGGATGAATATTTCGGCAAGATCAGGGATTGCCTCACGGATCGCGGCTATGCCGTGGTCCATTCCATCGGGCGCATGACGCCACCGGGCACGACGGGTCCGTTCATCAGGAAATACATTTTCCCCGGCGGATACGTGCCGGCCCTGTCCGAAGTCTTTGCATCGACCGAGCGCCTCGGGTTATGGGTCTGCGACAACGAGATCCTGCGGTTGCACTACTACTACACGATCCGGGACTGGCGCATCCGTTTCGAGGAGAAGCGCGCTGCGGCGGCCGAGCTTTACGATGATGCTTTCTGCAGGATGTGGGAGTTCTATTTGTGCGCAGTCGAACTCGGGTTTCTGCACGGCTCGAACATGGTGTTCCAGCTGCTCCTGTCGAAGGAACGCGATGCCGTACCGATCATCCGCGATTTCATTCAGGACAATGAACGGAAGTTGAATGGGACGACGTAGGGCGGCAGCCGGGAGCAGCAAGGGCTCTTCCCGGGACACCCGCAAAAAGCGTTCTTTCTGGCAAAGGATCCGGCGGCGGCTGTTGCAGTTGCTGCTGGTTGTGATCCTGTTGCCGCCCGTTCTCACGATCGTCTATTCCGTCGTTCCTCCGGTCAGCACTCTGATGCTCGCCCGCTATGTCCAGTTCCTCTGGGTCGACCGGCAATGGGTTGCCCTTGAGGAAATCTCCCCCAACCTGATCCGGTCCGTGGTCACATCCGAGGACAGCGGGTTCTGCACCAATGACGGTGTGGAATGGGAGGCGCTCCAGGACCAGGTCGAGGCGCTCAGCGAGGGCGAGCGCCCCCGGGGGGCCAGCACGATCACCATGCAGACCGCGAAGAACCTGTTTCTGTGGGGCGAGCGCTCCTATGTCAGGAAGGCGCTTGAATTGCCGCTTGCGCTGATGCTGGACGCAATCCTCACCAAGAGGCGGGTGCTGGAAATCTATCTCAACATCGCGGAGTGGGGCGAAGGCATCTTCGGTGCGGAAGCCGCGGCGCAGGCCTGGTTCGGCAAGCCTGCGAAGAACCTGACGCGGACCGAAGCCGCGCGGCTGGCGACGGCACTGCCCAATCCGCTCGGCCGCAACCCTGCCAATCCGTCCGCCGGGCACCGCCGTCTGGCGGCGACCAATCTCGCCCGTGTCCGGTCTTCTGGCCCGATTTTCGGCTGTGTTCTGGCCAATTAACCCTGATACAAGGCGGATCAAACGGTTGCGCCTGAAATTGACCGAGAATTTTTTGGGTTTGGGGTGGCAAAACGCCAGCGTTGCCTGTATAACGCCGCGCATTCCAACACGCTGCGTGACGCCACGCCCCGGGCTGACCCGGTCCGGGCAGCGCGGTTATGGACCACGGAGAAAAACAAAATGGCAGTTCCAAAGAGAAAAACCTCGCGTATGAAGCGCGGTTTTCGCCGTTCTACGGACGCCCTTAAGCAGCCGACTTACGTTGAGGACAAGGATTCGGGCGAACTGCGTCGCCCGCATCACGTTGACCTGAAGACCGGCATGTACCGGGGCCGTCAGATCCTTTCCCCGAAAGAAGACGCATAAGCTCTTCCGCAGGGTGGATCGCCGCTTGGCAAACCAGATTGAGGCTGGCCTTGTTTCGACAGGCCGGCCTTTTTCGTTTGTCCTGAATTGGTGCCCTGAAATCTTGCCTTGAAATCGCACCCTTGATCGTGTCAGGTCGGCGCACTCCGTGTCCGCCTCTACCGGGAGCCGCGCCATGCGCCTATTTTCCGCACTTCCCTTCACGCTCTTTTCGCTGCTGATCTACAACGCGCTAGCGTTCACCACGGGCGCCGGCAATCCGTTGTTCTGGTCGGAACCGATGGTCTCGATCGCGATGGTTTCCGGCGCGACGTTCGAACTGCTGGCAAGCGATCTGCTGATCACGCTCGGCCTGTTCTTTCTGTTCATCGAAATCCTGAAGGCAACGCGGATCGGCACGACGGCGCTGCTCGACCACATGTTTTCGGTGCTGGTTTTCGTCGCCTACCTGGTCGAGTTTCTGGTGTTGCCACAGGCCGCCACGTCGTTGTTCTTCATTCTGATGGCGATATCGCTGATCGACGTGATTGCAGGCTTTTCGATCTCGATCACCGGCGCGCGCCGGGACGTCTCCTTCGGGCACGGTGACGGGCACCTGTGACAACCTTATCCTGCGTCAGGCGTCCTTGGTCTCGTCAGTGATGGCGTGTTTCTGTATCAGGGGAAGCTGGGTCAGGGTGAACACCAGTGTAATCGGCATGATGCCGAACACCTTGAAGCTGACCCAGAAATCGGTCGAGAAACTGCGCCAGACGATCTCGTTGATCGCTGCCAGCACGAAGAAGAAGATGCCCCAGCGAAAGGTGAGTTTGCGCCAGCCTTCGTCCGTCAGCTTGAAGGCACTGTCGAAGACATAGCCGAGCAGCGCCTTGCCGAAGAAAAGGCCGCCGAGGAGGACGGAGCCGAACAGGCAGTTCACGATGGTCGGTTTGAGCTTGATGAAGAGTTCATCATGCAGCCACAGCGTCAGCGCGCCGAAGACCAGGACGACGACGCCGGAAACCAGCGGCATGATCGGCAGGCGGCGCGTCAGCCAGAGCGACACGGTGAGGGAGATCGTGATGGCGACCATGAAGGCGGCCGTTGCCAGGAAAATCGGCTCACCGATGACCTGAAGTGCCGGAAACGCCTCAGCGATCTGCGCGCCGCGCGAGTTGAACAGGAAGAACACACCAAGCGGACCCAGCTCAAGCGCCAGCTTCAGGAGCGGTGACAGCTCCTTTCGGGTCGGATCGTTCGGGTCGCGTTCCAATTCCATAATGCCGATGCTCCTGATCAGGTGTTCCCGGGAAATAGGGGCAAGGGGGCAGGCGGGTCAAGCTTTTGCGACCAGATACTTCCGGCCCTGCGTTGAAAAGTGAGCGAATACCGCCTTTTGGCACGCCACGCAGGGCTTTTGCTTTCAACTTGCCGGACACCTGCACGGCGCTTGCACATGGCCGTGCTTCATTCGGAGCCGTTTCTTCAGCGTGTCTTGTGGTTTCCAATGGATGGCCTTTTGAGTTTCTTGCTGTTTTTTCTGACTATCAGTGCCTTGCTGACGGCTCCGCTGCATATCTTCGGCTGGAGGTCCGCGCTCAAGCTTTGCGCCTGCGCGGTCTTCGGGTTTTCGCTTTTCGGGCAGATGAACCCCGGCACCTCCGAGGCACGACTGCTTGCCGGACTGGGTGCCGTTGTCTTTATTGTCGGATTTGCGGGCAGCAGTCTGGTTCGGGGCGGCATCGGCGGCCTCCACCTGCTCTCCGGCGAAGAAGGGCCTTGTCCGGGCGGTACGAGAGAATTGCCGGTTTGGGCAGAACTGGCCGCAGGACTGTTCATATCCGCCGCTTTGACGTTTCTGGTCTTTGTCGCCTTGTCCTGGTCGATGCAAAGCTCACCTTTCCCATTGCTGATGCATCTTGGCCTGGCGGTTCCCGGGGCCTTGCTGGTCTGGGTGTGGTGGTCATTGGATTGGCGGAAGCCGACCGAGGCCGACGGTCTGCGTCAGACATGTCTCGGATGCGGCCTGTCGCTGCTGCTGCTGACGTCCGGCAGCTGGTTCTGGTATCCATTGACAGTTCAGGCGGCGGTGAAAGACACCGTCGGTGACGCGTCGTTCTGCCTCTGGAACTCCGATACGCGGAAGCTTATGGAGAGCTGGGTTGCGTTCACGTTTCTGACGGCACCGAAGCGGACGAGCAATTCCCACTTCCTGATGGTGACCGGCGACGGCCACATGTGGGAGTGGAGCTATTACAGGTTCGGTTTCGTTCCCTACGCCAAATTCGATGGTACGGCCTGGTTCACTGTTGAGTGTGCCGACGCGCCCGATCTGAAACCGGCAGAGTAGATGCCGACCTATCGTTTCCGCCCGGCGACCACATGGATGTTCAGCAAAGCAAAAAAGCGATGGTTCTTGTCGCGTTCTTCCAGGTCCGCGTAAAAGGTCCCGGCTTCCGCGGCGGGGATCTTCTCCTCTGCAACGCAACGCTGAAGGGTTTCGGTGAGATCGAAGATGATCTCGGCATCCGAAAGCCTCTTCAGCAGAACGGGATGAACGCTGTGGTGGGTAATCGGCAGATGACCGCCGATGAGGTCGACAAGCTCCCGGCCGATCATCGGATTGAGAAATCCGTTTCTGAAGGCGTCCTCGGCATGGCGCGAAATCGCGGCGAGATCCGACCCGATGACGAAACTGCTCCAGTCCGGCTCTGACGCACAGACAATGCCGCCGGGGCGCACGATCCGCGCCATTTCACCGATCGCCGCTGCGGGATCCGGGATGTGCTGGAGGGACCGGTCGATCCGCGCCGCGTCGAACAGATCCGGATCGCATCCAAGCGCATGGATGTCGCCCTGGCGGACGGTGATGGACGGGTCCGCGGCCCCGAGTACGTCGGCGACATGGCCCTGTGCGGCCTTGACGAAACTGTCGCTCAGATCAAACCCGGTGACGCTGCCGCCAGGCACCAGCTGCTTCAGCCGCGGCAGATCGAAGCCGAGGCCACAGGCAAGGTCGGCAACCCTGCTGTCCGGGCCAAGAACCAGCGCCTCATAGGAGGTTCTCTTGTAGGTCTGGAAGTCCGGCAGGCGCTCCATCAATGACAGGCAGGTCTCCAGCTTTGCGCGGTTGGCGGCATTGTCTACCTGTCTGAAACCGTCTGCGAGAAAGGTCATGGCACTGGTCCTGCGCTGATGTCATATGCCTTGCTGGCCGGAATCTGCTATCTATCAGGCAATCGAGTTGAAAAGAACACACGGGTCCTCGAAATGCGAGCAATCCTTTGCCTGATCCTGCTGATTGGCCTCATGCAACCGGCATGGGCGGTGAAACAGGTGAACTGGCAGGATCTGATCGACCCGGTCGCGGCCGATTTCGATGATCCCTTCGCCGCGCTCGGTCTCGCCGAGCTGAGATCTCTCGGTACGGTCCTGCGGTTGCGCAAGCTGCTTGCGGATCCCGGTCTTGAAAGTGATGCGCGGGCGGATGCCGCGGATCGACTCGATCGCGAAGAGGCGAAACTTGCAGCGTCCGGGGTCGACACCGATGGTCTTTTGTCCCGCCGGCAGGAAATAGGCCGCAAGCGCGCGGAAGCGGTGATGGCGGGCAATCCGGATCTTGACGGCAGGCGCATCTCGATCCCCGGCTACGTCATTCCCGTTCTCGGCGCGGAGAAGGCACCCTCCAGCAGCGGATATCTCGTTCCGGAACGTGGCATGTGTTCCCACACGCCCGCTCCGGACCCGAACCAGATGATCCGTTACACGCTTGCGACGGACTGGACGGCCGATTCCCTCTACGAACCGGTCGAACTCGTCGGCACGCTCAACATCAGGCCGACCCGGCAGGAGATCACCCTGATCGACGGGCAGGTGGAGATGATCGCTGTCTTCGAGATGCAGGTCACGGCCGTCGTCCCGCGTGCGCAGAAAGAACCCGGCACGGCGGAGAGGTCCTTTCTCCACTTCAAGCGTCCGCAGACGCGCTAGGCATCTGCGGGCCCGCGGCGCTACTTCGCGTGCTGATGCCACATGTCCGTGACCACTTTCCAACCGTCGCCGGACGGCTTGAGCACGTAGAGATAAGTTCCGGTCGCATCCATGCCCACGTTGTCCATCCTGGCGTCGACAGAGCCGATCATGACGGCAAGTGTGCCGTCGTCGGAGACGAAGAGCGTGTCGATGGAATGGGTAACGTCTCCCTTGTTGGCCGTGACGAACTCGAAGAGTTTCCTGGGTTCTGCAAGGCCTTCGACCGCGGGCTTGCCCTGCTCGATCCAGATCGTGTCATCCGCGTAGAGCGACAGGACGGCGTCCGCATCGTGATCTGCCACGGCTTCATTGAAGCGGTGGTTCAGGCGTTTCAGTTCGGCAACGGGATCGGCGCGGACATCGCCTGCCGAAAGAAGGGGGCCGGCAATCGCCGTTACGACTGCAAGCTTGTTGAGAGATTTTCGGACATACATCAGTTGGTCTTTCGCGTGATTCATCTTCTGAAACGAGGTGTCTTTCGGCCAGCGGAAAAGACAGGTTCAGGCCGCCCTGGTTCTTGGTCGTGTGACGATCACTTCGCGGGTGATCTGCCAGCGGTTTCGTTCGCGCAGCAGATCGATCCCAAGCGTGATCTGCATGTCGGGTCCGGTCAGCTCGTTCTGCCGCGAGATCAGGACGTGGGCCTTGTCGCCATCGACCGAGACATGATGAAACTTCGCCCAGGTTCCGATGGTGCCGTTGTTGGCCTCCAGGGCCGACCGGATCATTTCCCGGAACTCCGCCTTGCCCGACACGCTGACCGCATCGTCCGGATCGAGCATGATGACCTGCATGTCGTCGTGATAGATCTCCTCGAGGATCGCGGTGTTGTCTTCGGCGACGTTCTCGATCAGGCGCTGAATGACGGCCTTGATTTCCTGCGTGGTCGTTTCAGATGTTGTCATGATGCGTCCCCCTGACCGGGTAGTTGTTGGCCGGGTTCTTGATGAAATTCAGTCCCATGAGCATCGATGAGAGGGCCGGCCGCGCGAAGGGCGCGTTTGAAATGTCGACGACCTGAAGCTTGCCCGCACCGTTGACGACAAAGAGCCCCGGCTCGGCGAAAGGGCGGTCGGTTTCTTCGGCGGAACGCGGATCGGAGACATAGAGACCGAGCGTCCGCATTTCATCGACACTCAAGCCGATGCCGACGGGAAAGCTTACGCCCGCTTCGCCTGTCTGATGCGCAGCGCGATCTTCCGGGTCGGCCGACGCCGCCACGACATCCACGCCGATCCTGCTCAGCTCGGGCGCGATCCCGCCGAGCTCCTTCAGGTATCTGGTGCAGATGGGGCAGTGTTTGCCGCGATAGATCACGACCATCTGCCAGTCGTGCCCGTCTGCCGGCGTGCCGAGTTCCACTGATCCGCCACCCAGCCGGGACAGGGTGATTTTCGGGAAGGCCTGACCTACAAGAGGTTTTGAGTTTGTCATCAAGGGCTCCGTGATATATATAATGATCGATACATAAATATCGGAGCGTAACAGAGTCAAGAGATATATATTGACCGATACAAAAAAAATGGGCCGCCCACGGACTTTCGACAGCCGGCAGGCGCTGACGGCTGCCATGAACGTGTTCTGGGCGAAGGGCTATGACGGTGCCTCGCTGAAGGATCTGACCGGAGCGATGGGCATCAGCGGGCCGAGCATGTATGCCGCGTTCGGCGACAAGCGGGAACTCTTCCTCAAGACCATCGACCTTTACGGTGACGTCGACGGTTGCGCGCCCGTTGTCATGTTCGAGAGCGAACCGGACATCCGACTTGCGGTGCGCGGGTTTCTGGAAGAGGTGATCACCTACGCAACGGCCCATGAAAGCGGCGCCAAGGGTTGTTTCCTTGCCTCGAGCGTGTCGGCGAGCATCGGCGAAGTCGAGGGCGTCAAGGAGCGGGTCGAAAAGGCGATCGAAGACACGGACAAGCGCCTTGCCTCCCGGTTCGAGCGGGAAAAGGAAAACAAGGTTCTTCAGGAAGATTTCCCGTCGCTCGAGCGTGCCCGGCTTCTCTACGATATCAGGCAAGGCTACATGTTCCGTGGCCGCGCCGGGTGGACGGCGGAGGCCATGCGCCAGGACCTGGACCACCGGGTCAGCATGATCCTTGCCTGAGGCGACGTTCCGCGCCGGTGCCCGGGATCGCCTTCACAGGCGGGTCCGGTCTTGATCCCGACGACCACGCCATAATTGCCAAACCTGGCCGGGGCACGCATTGTGTCGGTATACTTATCGTAAGGTAAGGTTTGACGCCTGCCTTGGGGGAGACCGGCCATGATGCTGTTGAAAATCGGTTCGCAAGGCGAGGCCGTGGAGCAGGTACAAGGGGGCCTGAACCACGCAGGTGCCTCGATCTATCCGGAGTTGGAGACGGACGGGATCTTCGGTGGCAAGACCCATGCGAGGGTGGTCGAGTTCCAGGGCAAGAACGGTTTGGCCAAGGACGGCATCGTCGGACAAAAGACGAAGGGTGCGCTGGACAAGTTCATCGAGGCATTTCTCAACCACATCAAGACACTGACACCGCCGGCCGATGAACAGGCCGCGCGCGACCGCATCGTCGACATCGCGCGCAAAATGCATGCAAGCCATGGCTGGCGGCTGTCCGACCAGCTCGGGGCGGACCGGCAGAGGATCGCGATGAACTATCAGGCCGACAGCGCCACCAAGGAACGCCAGGGCGGCGCCATCCTCGCGCAGATCGCCATGCTGACCGGCAACCCCGATATCCAGGCGCATCGATGTCTTCATATTTCGGACGCCGACGTCCAGCGCTATGCCGCCGCACTGCCGCCGATGGATCTCGGCAAGTGGTGCGGCGCGTTTGTCTTTGCCGTCTACAAGCTTGCCGGGCTGAAGATCGGGTCCTGGCCGATGGTGAGCACAGCGGCGCCAAAACAAGGAAAGCCAACGCTGTTCACGACCGTGATGAAGGCGTCGGACGTGAAGCCCGGCGACTACGGCGTCGCGAACTGGGGCAAGGACCCGGTCACGAAAAAGCCGGGTGAAAACCACCACTTCCTCGTGGTGAAGGTCAACGGCGGCCAGCTGACGACAATCGAAGGCAACGTCAATTTCCGCGTCAGCGACAGTTTCGCGCCGCTCACCATCGTGCAGCGCGACAAGTACTCGATCCACGGCATCATGAAAGACCCGCAAAAAGACAGCGGCTTCGGCCGGCCGATCTGGTCGAAGGTGCTTTGAACTGACGCTGCCGAAGAGTGCAAAAAAAGAGCGCCTTGCGGGCGCTCTTTTGAAATTTGAAGATGTCCGCAGACGTCCGATCAGCCGTTGGCGACGTACTGGCCGCCGTTGATGGTCATGACCGCGCCGGTCATGAAGGCGGCGGCGTCAGAGGCCAGGTAGACCACGGTCTGGGCGATTTCTTCCGGGTGGCCGAGACGGCCGACCGGGATGTTGGAGACGATCGACTCCAGCACCTTTTCCGGCATGGCGGCAACCATGTCGGTGTTGATGTAGCCCGGGCAGACGCAGTTCACGGTGATGCCCTTGAAGGCGTTTTCCTGTGCCAGCGCCTTGGTGAAGCCGATCACGCCGGCCTTGGCTGCCGAGTAGTTCGTCTGGCCCATCTGGCCTTTCTGGCCGTTGATGGACGAGATGTTGATGATGCGGCCGGAGCCGCGTCCGCGCATGCCGTTGATGACGGGATGGGTCATCGTGAACATGGAATCCAGGTTGGTGGACAACACCGCGCGCCACTGGTCGAAGTCCATCTTGTGGAACATGCCGTCGCGGGTGATGCCGGCATTGTTGACCAGCACCTCGACCGGGCCAAGCTCGTTTTCGACCTGGGCAATCCCGGCGGCGCAGGCTTCGGGGTCGGAGACATCCCATTTAAAGACATGAATGCCGGTTTCCGCCTTGAAGGCTTCCGCCTTTTCGGTGTTGCCCGCGTAGGTGGCTGCCACGGTGTAGCCGGCGTCCTTCAGCCCGCGCGAGATTGCCTCGCCGATGCCGCGTGTTCCGCCCGTGACCAGTGCGACCTTGCTCATTCCCCGTCCTCCTGACTTCCAGTTGGCCTCTTGGAGCTTTGGCTCCCGGCTCTTCAACAGAGTGTTTTGTCTAAAACTTCAGTCCTTGGACCACGGCCGGGCGGTCCCGGCCATGATCCTTGTCAAATCCGCGCGGTCAGCGCTCCAGGCACATGGCAACGCCCATGCCGCCGCCGATGCACAGGGTCGCGAGACCCTTCTTGGCGTCGCGGCGGTTCATTTCGTGCAGCAGGGTCGTCAGAATGCGCGCACCCGATGCGCCGATCGGATGGCCGATGGCGATCGCGCCGCCGTTCACGTTGACGATGTCCGGGTTCCAGCCCATGTCCTTGTTGACAGCGCAGGCCTGCGCGGCAAAGGCTTCGTTGGCTTCGACCAGATCGAGGTCGGCCGCGGCCCAACCTGCTTTTTCAAGCGCCTTGCGGGAAGCGGGGATCGGACCCGAGCCCATGATGGCCGGGTCGACGCCGGCGGTTGCCCAGGACGCGATCCGGGCGAGCGGCGTCAGATCGCGCTTTTCAGCTTCTGCCGCGCTCATGACGAGGATGGCGGCCGCACCGTCGTTGATGCCGGATGCGTTGGCGGCGGTGACGGAGCCTTCCTTGTTGAAGGCCGGGCGCAGCTTGGCAACGCTTTCAAGGGTCGCGCCGTGACGGATGTATTCGTCGTCCTCGACCACTTTCTCGGCCCGGCGTTCCTTGACCGTAACCGGGGTGATCTCGTCCTTGAACTTGCCGGCTTTCTGGGCAGCCTCGGCCTTGTTCTGCGAGGCTACGGCGAATGCGTCCTGCTGATCGCGGTTGATCTGCCATTTCTCGGCAACGTTCTCCGCCGTCTGGCCCATATGGTAGCCGTTGAAGGCGTCCCACAGACCATCCTTGATCATGGTGTCGATCATCTTGTAATCGCCCATCTTGTAGCCGTTGCGCATATGCGCAGCATGGGGCGACAGCGACATGTTTTCCTGGCCGCCGGCCATCATGATGGTGGCATCGCCGGTCTGGATCTGCTGCGCTGCAATAGCAACGGTGCGCAAACCGGATCCGCAAACCTGGTTCAGGGTCCAGGCGGATGAACTGTCGGCAATGCCGGCATTGATCGCGGCCTGTCGTGCCGGGTTCTGTCCCTGCGCGGCCGTCAGAACCTGACCGAACACGACTTCGTCGATGTCTCCGCCTTCGACGCCGGCCTGTTCCATGGCGGCTTTCATGACGATTGTGCCCAGGTCATGTGCCGGAACGTTGGCGAACGAGCCGTTGAAAGATCCAACAGGCGTGCGGGTCGCGCTGACAATAACGATATCTGTGGAAGCGCTCATACTACTCTCCAGAACTGATGGCCGAATGGCCGTAGACGGACGGTGCCTGCGGGGCACTTTTCGATCCTCAATTATCGGAGGACTAGAAACTGCCCGGGATACGGTGTCAACCGTAACAGCCCTTATCCGGGGGGTCTTTTCGCATTTGCGGCATAATCCTTTCGTCAGCGCACATAAAAAGAGTGGCACGATCCGATACGATTGGCTTAGTCTCTTAGTCGGAGGAGGCGGCACGTCAGCGAAAGCACTGTCGTCACATGGAAAACTAGCCGTAAGGCTGACAGGCGGAAATGACGAATGGCTAAGACAACCGAGCCTACAATCATCAAGAAATACGCCAACCGGCGGCTCTACAACACGGGCACCAGCACCTATGTCACGCTTGAGGATCTCGCGGTGATGGTGAAGGGAGAAGAGGATTTCGTGGTCTACGACGCCAAATCGGGAGAGGAAATTACCCGGTCGGTGCTCACGCAGATCATTTTCGAGCAGGAAGGCAAGGGCCAGAATCTTCTGCCCGTCACGTTTCTGCGGCAGTTGATCCGCTTTTACGGCGACAGCATGCAGGGTCTGGTTCCAAGCTTTCTGGAATATTCGATGACGTCGCTCACCAAGGAACAGGAAAAGCTGCGCTCGCAAATGAGCGAGGCTTTCGGTGCAACCGCTTTCGATGCCATCGAGGATCAGGTGAAGCGGAACACCGAAATGTTCGAGCGTGCCATGAAAATGTTCATGCCGTTCCCGACCGGTGAAGCGGGAAATTCCTCGACTGCCGGATCAGCTCCAGCCGATGCCAAGAAAAGCGCGTCCGGCCCCGGTGAACTCGATGACATGAAACGGCAGCTGGAAGAAATGCAGAAAAAGATCAACCAGCTTTCGGACAAATCCTGACGCCGGGCCAAGGTTGCCGATCAGAATGAATGCCGGCAGGAAGCGGGTTGCCGCTTCCTGCCGTTGACTTTCCAGGCGGTGTTTTCACCTTTGAGCGTTATCCGCAATCGGCGACCAGACCGGCTGTCTCGATCCCGGCCACGGCGCAGGCTTCGTCGTTGTCGGACGTGTCGCCGGTAATGCCGACGGCGCCGAGTGTTTCACCTGCATCATTCCTGACCAGCACGCCGCCCGGTACCGGTATGATGTTGCCGCCGGCGGCGCCGTTGAGCGCATTGACGAAATGAGGACGCGTTTCCGCGTTTGCGTTCAGCCACCGGGTTCCAGTGCCGACCGCAAGTGCGCCGTTCGCCTTTCCCGTCGCGATCTGCGGACGCAGGTTGGACGAGCCGTCCTGCCGCTTCAGCGTCACGGTGTGACCGCCCGCATCCAGCACGACAACGGTGAGCGGCTTCAGGCCCAGTTCGGCCGCTTTTGCAAATGCGGCGGAAGTGATGGTCTCTGCCGTTGAAAGTGAAATGCCATTTGCCATTGAATGTCGTCCTTTTGAAGGTTCATAACGGGGCGGGGCAAACACTTCTCTCAAGTCGCGCCATGTACGGCACAAGCCGCGATCGGCAGTGTGCGCTCCATTTGCATGTTTGCGCATTTGCCGGTCACTCCTTAAGGTGCTGCCCTCAATCAGGGCTTGCTATCAGACCAGAGCGCAGGCGAATAGGTAGCTTCGCCGAGAAACTTCTGCGGCGAAACGGAACAAGTGATGTGAAATTCGGGTTGGAGGAATTCAGTGAAGCGTGATTTTCAGGCTCCGGGGCGCTCGCCGGTCTTTGCGCGCAACGCGGCGGCTGCAACCTCTCACCCATTGGCGACAAGTGCCGTTCTGGAAGTTCTGCAAAGCGGCGGCAATGCGGTCGATGCCGCGATTGCAGGTGTTGCCGTGCAGTGCGTCGTCGAAACGCACATGACCGGTATCGGTGGCGACTGTTTCGCGATCGTGACCGAACCCGATGGCCGCCTGACCGGTTTCAACGGTTCGGGCGCAGCGCCCAAAGCGGCGTCGCCCGAGCGTCTCGCGGAACTGGGTGTGAAGGAAATTACCGACACGTCCGCGCATGCCGTCACCGTGCCAGGAGCCGTGCGGGCCTGGGAAACGCTGCTGTCGGCACACGGCACGCGATCGTTCAAGGAGCTCTTCAAACGCGCCATCGAATATGCCCGCGACGGTTTCCCCGTGGCTCCAAGGGTTGCGCGCGACTGGGCGGAAAATGTCTCAAAACTTGCAGGCGATGAAATCTCGGCAGCGCGCTACCTGATCAGCGGTCAGGCGCCGGAAACCGGTACCATATTGAAATACCCGCATCTTGCCGACACCCTCGAACGGATCGCGGAAGGCGGCGCGGACGCATTCTACAGCGGCGACATCGCCCGCGACATCGTGTCGGCGCTCCAGGCCAAGGGCGGCCTGATGACCGAAGACGACCTTGCCGCATGTCACACGACCGCCGTCGCCCCCGTCATGCGCGACTACAAGGGCTACTCCGTTGCCGAACTTCCGCCGAACGGACAGGGCGTCATAGCGCTGGTGATCCTCGGGATCCTGGAGAAGTTCGATCTGGAAAACCTGGACCCACTCGGCCCGGAACGGTTTCACCTGGAGATGGAGGCCTCGCGCATCGCCTACGCGGTTCGGGACAAATTTGTTACCGACCCCAACTACATGGATGTGTGCCACACGCGGCTGATCGGGTCAGACTATATCGACCAGCTCGCGAGCCTGGTCTCGCTCGAGAACCGCATTTCCCCGCTTCCCGAGGCTTCTCTTTCACCACAGACCGACACGGTCTATCTGAGCGTTGTCGACAAGGACGGCCTTTCGGTTTCCTTCATCAATTCTCTGTTCAGCGATTTCGGCTCGGGGATCGTCGCCCCGGCGAGCGGCGTGCTGCTTCATAGCCGCGGCAAATCGTTCAGGGCCGCGCCGGGACACGCGAATTCGATCGATGGCGGCAAGCGGCCGATGCACACGATCATTCCCGCCATGGTCCTGAAGGATGGCGCTCCGTTCCTGTCGTTCGGGGTGATGGGCGGACAATACCAGGCCTGCGGCCATGCGCATCTTCTGACGAACATCATCGATTACGGCATGGATGTGCAGGCCGCGATCGATTTTCCGCGCATGTTCTTCGATCTGGACACTCACGACCTCCAGGCGGAACGCTTCGTGCCTCCCTCAACCGTCGACGGCCTGAAAGCACGCGGCCATACGGTCGTTCCGGCGTCCGGACCGATCGGCGGCAGCCAGGCGATCATGATCGACAAGGGGCGTCATCTCCTGACCGCAGGGTCCGATCCGCGCAAGGACGGGCACGCCGCCGGCTACTAGCGCAGCGGCGCCTGATCCTGCTTGCCGATCGGCGCGGTTGGTTCGACAGTGCGGATGCCACGTCAGGCCGAAAGGGACACCGTGTGAGTGCGCTCGTCGTCCTCATAGGCGGATGCGGCGGCGTATTGCCGGACATGGTCTTTGCGTTCCAGCACTGTTTCATGATGAAACGCGCTTCCCGCCAGCAGCTGCGTTGCGTATTCCGCGTCCGTGCCGTGATAGGTGTTGCGCAGCGCGGCGGAGGCGACATGCAGGGGAACCATCGGAAGATCGGAAAACTGGCGAGAAACCGCCAGGGCATCTTCCATCTGCGTTACCTGCGTATCGAGTGGCTTTTGGCGCGCACGCGTTTCATGGACGGCGGGAACGGGTGTGACAATCATAATCCATACTCCGTGTTGGGCCAGACCGTGGCCATCGTGTCGGAGGTCCGGTGTTTCCGGATCTGGGTTCAATATAGGTATCGAATCAGCCGGCAAATGTGCTGGAGATCACTTATGTGCCGACTTGACGCAGATTTGCCTGCAACGTGAAAAAAAGACCCGGAGCGCGATGCTCCGGGCCAGGAACTCCAGTGGTACTTCTGGAAACCAAGAAAATGTCAGCGGTCGGTCCTGATCAGGTGCCCGGCTGCTCGCTGCCTCGGCAACGCGGCAGTGGCGCGATAGGTGTCGGCGCAGAGCTCGGGGACCGAACGTCGGCGCGGCCGCTCCTGAAGCTCGATCTCGCCTGACGCGAGCAGGTGGGCGAGGAAAACCGAATTGGGGTGATAGTCCCGGAAGAAGGTCTCCGGCTCGCTGCGGTGCTCCGGTTCCGGCGGCGGCGGCAGATAACCTGCGAAATCGCCCTTGGAGCCGGACCGAGCCTCTCCCGAAGAGGGACGCTGGCGCCTCACAATGGAACGGCCTGTTGCACTTACCGGGTTCACTCGCACTAAAAAACGCCTCGTTGTTTCAAAATGGCACGCTTGGTGCCGTCTTGCCTGAAACCTCGCAATCACCATGCCAATATAGGGATCCGTTAACCTTTTGCCCGCGGAATTCGGCCAAAACGAGGTCACAAAAGTTAACGGCTTGGTGCTTTGGGAGACAGTTCGCGTGATCGCGGGGCGCGCGGGCCCATGGATATGGCGCGCTTGAGCGCGGATTTCCGGGTAACGCGGATCCGCCCGCTCTCCGGTTGAGGCTGAGGATATCCGCGGTCACGCACGAGCGTGGCTAACGCCTTGCCCGAGTTTCAGCCGGAGGCCGGAACCGGCGGCCCGGGAGCCGCCGGCAGTGTTCGCGAGGATGCCTTCGAACGGTCAGGCCGCGTCCGGATCCTTGCCGGTCCACGCAGTCCGGTCGATATCCAGATCGGCGAACTTGTCCGGATTGAGCACCGGCCGGTCGACGCCCGCGCGGATCTGCTCCTTGAAGTCGTCAAGGATGCGCTTTGCCGTCGGGAACAGCATCATGAGTGCCAGCAGGTTGACGACGGCGAGCACGCCCATCAGCGGATCTGAGAAGAAGAACACCGCCGTTGCGCCCGGTGCCGTCGCGCCCAGGAACACCACGCCCATCACCAGAACCCGCAGCACTTGAACGGCCGCCGTATTCCCGGTCATGGAGGTCAGGGCGTTTTCGCCGAGATAGTAGTTGTAGATGATCGAACTGAACGCGAACAGCAGGATTGCCAGCGTCAGGAAGTAGCTTGTCCAGCCGCCGAGATGCGAGGCCAGGGACTGCTGCGTCAGCACGATGCCGTCGACCGCCTCGTCGCCGGGCACATAGACATCGCCCAGCAGAATGATGAGCGCGGTACAGGTGCAGATGATGATCGTGTCGATGAAAACCGAAAACGACTGGGTGATCCCCTGGCTGATCGGGTGACGGACGTCCGCCGTTGCCGCGACGTTGGGCGCTGACCCGAGGCCAGCCTCGTTGGAGAACAGGCCGCGGCGCAGGCCCTGCGCTAGCGCTGCTCCCATGCCGCCGCCGACGGCTTCTTCCCAGCCGAAGGCGTTGGCGACGATCATGTAGAGCGCTGCCGGGATTTCGGTGACGTTGAGGACGATGACGAGCAGCGCCATGGCAATGTAGCCGACCGCCATGATCGGCACGACGATGTCGGCGACTTTCGCAATCCGGTGAATGCCGCCGAAGACGATCAGGCCGGTGATGACGGTCAGGCCGAGCCCGGTCCAGATGCGGCCGATGCCGAGGCTTTCCTCTGCGGCCCCTGCGACCGTGTTGCCCTGAAACGCGTTGAAACCGAATGCAAAGGAGGCAATCAGGCAGACCGCATAGAGGACGGCGAGCCAGCGATAGTCTTCGCCAAGCCCGTGAATGATCGAGCGGGCCGGGCCGCCGCGATAGGTTCCGTCGCCCTCCGAACGTTTGTAGAGCTGGGCCAGCGAACACTCGATCAGGCTGGTCGCCATGCCGACAAGGGCAACCGCCCACATCCAGAAGACCGCGCCAGGGCCGCCGAGTGTAATGGCAACGGCAACACCCGCGATGTTGCCGCCACCGACACGTCCGCCGACGGACAGCAGCAGGGCTTCGCGCGCCGAGATGGCATTGGGATCCCCGGTCTGGTTCTTTGAAGACAGCACCCTGAACATGCGCCTGAAGAACCGGATCTGAACAAATCCGGTCACGACGGTGAAGAAAACCCCGATGATGATGAGGAAGGGTATGAGCGCCCATCCCCAGGTCAGGTCGCCGATCAGGCCGAAAAACGATTCAAACAACTGCATGGATCCCGCTCCCCATTGCTGCGCATCCACCGGCAAGTGCCCACGTGCCGGATCTACCAGCGTAGGCGCGTCGGGAAAGGATTTGCAATAAAAAAGGGAAACGTTTTTAAAAATGCAGCTTATGGGTGTTCTGGGCGGAGCGCGAGGTGCGCATTCCCGAAAGCGCAGTGGAACATCGCCGCCGGGACACAACAAAAAAGCGCGGCCTAAAAAGCCGCGCCTTTCAAAAAATCTCTTGTCTGAGGCCTTTAGGCGGTCAGAGCGCCCTGCGCCTTGTCGACCAGCACCTTGAACGCGTCGGGCTGGTTGATGGCGAGATCGGACAGGACCTTGCGGTCGACTTCAACACCGGCCTTGTTCAGACCGTCGATGAAACGGCCATAGGTCATTCCGTGCTCGCGGGTTGCCGCGTTGATGCGCTGGATCCACAGCGAACGGAACGTGCGCTTCTTGGCCTTGCGGTCGCGGTAGGCGTATTGTCCTGCCTTCTCGACGGCCTGCTTGGCGACGCGGATGGTGCTCTTGCGGCGGCCGTAATAACCCTTCGCGGCCTTCAGAACTTTCTTGTGGCGGGCGTGGGCGGTGACGCCCCTTTTGACGCGTGACATTTAGATGATCTCCTTGGGGCTGGCTTTAAGCGTAGGGCAGGAACTGCTTCACGATGCGTGCATCCTGATCGCTGAGCGTGGTCGTTCCACGTGCGTTGCGGATGAACTTCTTCGTGCGCTTGATCATGCCGTGGCGCTTGCCGGCCTGCGCGGTTTTCACCTTGCCGGTCGCGGTCACCTTGAAGCGCTTCTTGGCGCCGGATTTCGTCTTCAGCTTGGGCATTTTGCATCCTTTCCTTGACGCATCCGCGTGAAGCGGGTGCTTTTTTGTTGGAGCATTCAGAGCCGACACGGCATGCCCTTTTTTGCCGGGAGGATCCGCATTTGCATGCAGAAATCCAGTCCACGACGAGCCGGACGACTCTGGACCGGGCGCTTATATGGGAGGTTTCGGCGGATTGCAACCGGATTCGGGGCGGAAACCCTCGAAAGTCGCCGGGCAGATTTCCCTCCCGGCGACATATGTGTCGTGTCCGCGCACTTCACCACATGTTCAAGCTGCCAGCCGGCACTCATCCTTGGCTGCATCCAGCCGCGCCGCGACGGTCTCCGTGTCCCTCGTGGTGCCCTGAACCGAAATGAAGCGGATGTCCCGGATGCCCAGAAAGGACAGCAGAAACCTGAGGTAGGGTTCGACGAAATTTGCAGCCGAGAACGGCTGGCCCTCGAGATAGCCTTCCGCACCATAGGCGCATATGACCACGGCGCGGCGGGTTCTGGCGAGGCCCGCGAATGCGCCGTCCTGATAGGAAAATGTATGGCCCATCCTTACGATCTGGTCGATCCAGGCCTTGAGAGCGGCCGGGACACAGAAATTGTAGATCGGGGCGGTGATCAGAAGTGTGTCGGCTTGCTGCAATTCATGGATCAGCGTGTCGGACAGTTCGGTCGCGGCCTTCAGATCGTCGGTCATGTCGTCCGCCGCCGTATAAAAGCCTTCGATCGTCTTCTGGCTGATGATCGGAATGGAGCCATCGGCCACCTGCCGTGAAATGACCCGGCACCCGGGATGTTTTTCCCGGAAGCAGGCTTCGAAATGATCGGCCACGGCGGCGGAATGCGAGCCGGTCTGGCGGGAGCTGGAATTGATGCGCAAGAGCAGTGTCATTGGGGATCTCCGTTGTGGGAGGTCCGAAGCTATTTCCGCGCTTGAACAAGAAAAACACGATGGCGCGCAGCAAAATCGTGCATAAACTGCACGAATGGACATTCAATCTCTGAAAACATTGCTGCTTGTGCGGGATATCGGCAGCATCGCCGGGGCCGCCCGTGCGCTGGATGTCGATGCTTCCAGCGTCTCGCGGATCGTTGCCAATGCGGAAAAGGACCTCGGCGTCCGTATCTTCCAGCGCAGCACGCGGAAACTGGCGCTGACGGAAGAGGGCGGGCGCTATCTGCAAAGGATCGCGCCGCTGCTGGAAGAGCTTGAAACAGCGGCGGAAGAAGCCGCGTCTCAGGGCGCGTTGCCGAAAGGCACACTGAAGATGACAGCGTCCGTCGCCTTCGCGCAGGAGGGCATCATGCCGGTGCTGCCGCTGTTCCAGGAGCGCTATCCGGACCTGTCGGTCGAGCTTTACCCGTCCGACTACAACATGGACCTGCTTGCGGAGGGGCTCGACCTTGCGGTCCGGCTGGCAGCCGCTCCGAAGGGGGATCTGATTTCCGCCCGGCTGTTTTCGTCGCGCTATCGCGTGGTGGCCTCGCCCGCCTATCTTGAAAAGCATGGTCCGGTTGGAACGCCACGTGACCTTCCGGATCACAATTGCCTGCGTTTCGCGCTGCCGGGGTTCCGCAACAGCTGGAAGTTCCGGACGGAGGACCGCGCGCCCTTCGAGGTCGATGTTGCGGGCAAGACGGTGATCGCGAGCGCGCTCTCCCTGCGCGAAGCTGCCCGCCTCGGCATGGGAGTCGCGCTCCTGGCCAACTGGCTGATCCGGGGCGATATCAAGGACGGCCGTCTTGTCGATCTGTTTCCCGACCATGATTGCGCGGCGACCGATTTCGACACGGCCGCCTGGATCCTCTACCCGAGCAAGGCCTTCCTGCCGCAAAAGGTCCGGGTCATGGTCGATTTCCTGAAAGCGGAGCTGCGGTGAAATTCTGCCTGCGGCGTCAGTTCCGGTTGCCCATCGGCACGCCGGGGCTCCCCGGCCCCGGGTCTCACGATGTTCGCCCGGGGTGACGATGGAGGGGCGGGGCCGTCTCTCCGTTTGTCGTCATTCCGGACAAGCGCAGCAGGCGTGAGTCCGACATCCGAGTCATGCCATGGTTTGACCCATTGCTGTCCGGTTTAGAATGCACTGTCGAACTTATGTTGTTGAGAAAGCGGCATGGTGCCGTGCGGCGCCAAATCGGGATAGGGAATTGTTCCCCCGATTTGTCGTCCCGGTTTGCCGTGAAAGCGGCAAGACCGGGACCCAGTACCCGTTGCGGCCGGAGACCGAAACAAGACGGAAAATCCGGTGGTTACTGGGTTCCGGCCTTCCGCTGCGCTTCAGCCGGAATGACAAGGTCATAGGCTGGGATCGCCTCGCTAGATCAAGTCCGAGTTAAACCGGACAGCAGTGGACTTGACCATGGCATCCATTCCGTGGCGTTTCGGGTTCCACAGTCTTGCGGCGCCGGGTGCCAACGGCATGGATTGCCAGATCAGGTCTGGCAATGACGGGGCTCTCTGTTTTTCGTCATCCCGGCCAAATGCTGTGCAAGCCGGGATCGGGGAGGTGCTGACCCGTCGGTGATTCGGTTGTCTATCGGCTCGCCGGGTTCTCCTGCACCGGGTCTCACGATGTTCGCCCGGGGTGACGATGGAGGGGTTGGTCCGTTTCTCCGTTTGTCATTCCGGATCAGCGTTCGGCTCAGCCTCACTTGTCCGGAATGACGGGGCTGCCTGTTTTTTGTCATCCCTGCGAAGGCAGGGATCCAGTAACCGCTTGTCCAACCGTCATTCTCCCATGCGAGCCACACGAATGACCGGTTCCCGGTCTTGCCGCTCGCGCAGCAAACCGGGATGACAATCTGCAGGTGGCCGATCCTTCATGACGCATGCGAGCGTGCCCCTCAGGACAAGGGTTAAACCGGACGAATGCCCGGTCCGCCTCAGGCGTTCACGTCGACGACGACGCGGCCCTTGACCTGGCCTTTCAGGATATCGGCACCGAGCGTGGGCAGGTCTTCCAGGGTTGCCGGCTGGATCATCGCTTCGAGCTTGTCCATCGGCAGGTCCTTGGCCAACCGCTCCCACGCCTTGAGGCGCGCGTCGTAGGGCTTCATGACACTGTCGATGCCGAGCAGGTTGACGCCGCGCAGAAGGAACGGAATGACGGTTGCGGGCAGCGCCGCACCACCAGCAAGACCGACGGCGGCAACGGATGCGCCGTATTTCATCTGGCCGAGAACGCGGGCCAGCATGGCACCGCCGACCGCGTCGACGCATCCGGCCCATGTTTCGGCTTCCAGCGGCCGCTTGACGGTTTCATTGACGTCGTCGCGCGGAACGACGGTGCTCGCGCCCAGGGATTTCAGGTAGTCCCAGGTGCTTTCGCGGCCCGTCACGGCGGCGACCTCATAACCGAGATTGGCGAGAATGGCGGTCGCGACCGAGCCGACGCCACCGGCCGCGCCCGTAACCAGAACCGGCCCGTCGCCGGGTTTCAGGCCGTGCTCTTCTAGCGCCATCACGGCGAGCATGGCCGTGAAGCCGGCCGTGCCGACCGCCATGGCGTTGCGGGTGGAGATGCCTTCGGGCAGCGGCACCAGCCATTCGCCCTTCACGCAGGCCTTCTGGGCATAACCGCCCCACCAGACCTCGCCGACACGCCAGCCGGTCAGGACCACCTTGTCGCCGGGCTTGTACCAGTCATCGGAGGATTCCAGAACGGTGCCGGCAAAATCTATGCCGGGCACATGCGGGTAGTTGCGCACGAGGCCACCGCCGGGACCAACGCACAGGCCGTCCTTGTAGTTCAGCGTGGAGTATTCGACGGCAACGGTGACATCGCCCTCGGGCAAGCGGCTGTCATCAAGCTCCTGAACCGACGCGGAGGTTTTGCCTTCGTCGTTCTTTTCAACGAGGAGTGCTTTGAAAGTCATGGTCAAACTGCCCTGTTAGCTGGTGTTTTCCGTCATCGTCCTGGCGTCCTCGCGCAGAACAAACTTTTGTATCTTTCCTGTCGCCGTTTTCGGCAGTTCGGTAAAGACGATCTTTTTCGGCCGCTTGAAACCGGCCATGTGGTCACGGCAAAAATCGATCAGTTGGTCTTCCGTCAAGGCGCTGCCGTCCTTCAATTCGACAAAGGCGCACGGCACTTCGCCCCATGTCTCGTCCGGCAGGGCGACGACAGCTGCAAGCACGACATCGGGATGCCGATGAAGCACACCTTCCACCTCAACGGAAGAAATGTTTTCGCCGCCTGAGATGATGACATCTTTCAGCCTGTCGCGGATCTGGACATAGCCGTTGGGATGGCGCACGGCCGCATCGCCCGATTTGAAATGGCCGCCGGAGAAGGCATCTGACGTCGCCGCCTCGTTCTTGTAGTAGCCTTTCATGACAGTGTTGCCGCGAATGACGATCTCACCCTGGGTCTCGCCGTCCATCGGAACCGGCGCACCGGTGTCCCGGTCGACGACATTAACGGATTCCGTCATCGGGAAGCCGACCCCCTGCCAGGATTGCAGCTCCGCCTGCTCGTCGGCGGACAGGTCTTCCCATTCCTCGCGCCACAGGCATTGAACGACATGGCCGTAGGTTTCCGTCAGCCCGTAGACCTGCATGACCTCGAAGCCGAGCGCCTTCGTTGCCGCGAGCACGGCCGCGGGCGGCGGTGCGCCTGCCGTCATGATCTTGACGGGCGCGGAAAGCGTCCGGCGGTCTTCCTCCGGGGTGTTGACCAGCATGGACAGCACGATCGGCGCGCCGCCAAGGTGGGTGATCCCGAAGCGGTCGATCAGGTCGAAGACGGCCTTGCCGCTGACCTGGCGGATGCAGACGATGGTGCCGGCCATCAACGTCATCGCCCAGGCATGGCACCAGCCGTTACAGTGGAACATCGGCACGGTGTAGAGATAGACCGGGTGTCGCGGGAGTTCCCAGGCGACCGGCGTTCCCATGGCCATGAGATAGGCGCCGCGATGGTGGTAGACGACACCCTTTGGGCGCCCGGACGTGCCGGACGTGTAATTGAGCGCGAGCGCCTGCCATTCATCGTCCGGGCCGGTCCATTTGAAAGCGGGATCGCCCTTCTCGATCAAGCCTGCATAGGTTTCCGTGCCCAGCCTGTCGCCGCCCGGCCCATTGGGATCGACGATGTCGACGACCGGCAGGCTCTTGCGGTTCAGCGCGAATGCTGCCTTGACGACGCCGGAAAAGGCCGTGTCGGCAATCACCAGCCGGGCGTCGCCGTGGTCGAAAATGTAGGCGACGGTTTCGGCCTCAAGCCGGATATTGATCGTGTTGAGCACCGCCCCCGTCAGCGGGACGGCATAATGAAGTTCGAAGAGTTCCGGCGTGTTGGCGGCCAGAACGGACACCGTGTCGCCCGGGCCTATGCCCCTATCCTTCAGGCTCGAGGCCAGGCGGCGCACCCGCTCGTGAACCTCGCGCCAGGTCAGACGCAGGTCGTTGTAGACCAGCGCCGTCCTGTCCGGGAAAATCGCCGCCGTGCGTTCCAGGAATGACAGGGGGGACAGCGGCACGTGGTTGGCCGTCTGCCGCGGGAGCGCTTCGTAGTGTTCTTTCATCGCTACCCCCTCTGATTGGTGAATGCCGTTTCCCAGACCGTTGCCGAGCGCATGCCGTGCGGCGTGTCCACCTGGACCCTGGTGCCGTCGTCCCAGTGGGTCATCCTGACCATGCCGATCGCGACATTGGTGCGAAAGTCCGGTGAGTAGGCGGCGGAGCTGACGGTGCCGACCTGTTTGCCGCCGGCAATAACCGGCCACAGGTCGTCGCAGGACGGGACCGGGTCACCGTCGATGGCGATGCTGCGGATCTGCCGCACCGGACCTTCGACGGCAACGCGCAGCAAGGCGTCGCGGCCGATGCAGCCGATGGCCTGTTGCGTCTGGCAGAACTTGCCGAGCCCGCATTCATGCGGCGTGTTGTTGCGGGTCATGTCGTTGCCGTAGGACAGAAGCTGGCCTTCGATCCGTTCGATCAGGTTCGGGCAGCCGGCGCGAACGTCCAGGTCTTCGCCGGCAGCCATCAGGGCGTCCCAGATGGGTTCGCCGAGATGCGTTCCGTCAACATAGAGTTCAAATCCGTCCTGTTTCGAATAGCCGGACCGGGCGAGCACCAGCTTGTGACCCTGAAAGTCGACATAATCGTAACGGAAGAAGCGGATCGACCGGATCTTCTCGCCGAAGATCCTGGCGACGAGGTCTTCCGCCCTGGGGCCCTGAATGGCCAGCGGCGAGACGTCCGGTTCGTCGACATCGACTTCCAGCCGCAGTGCATGCGCCAGTCCCTTGATCCAGAACAGCAGGTCGCTGTCGGCCACCGAGACCCAGAACTTGTCTTCGGCAAGCTTCGTGGTGACTGGGTCGTTGAGCATCCCTCCCGTTTCGTCGACCATGGGCGTGTAATAGCACTGCCCTTCGACCATGTTGGACAGGTCGCGCGGGGTCAGCATCTGCGCCAGCCGCGCGGCATCCGGTCCCCAGAGTTCGACCTGCCGTTCGCATGACACATCCCAGACCTGAACCTTGGATTTCAGGTGATGGTAATCCTCTTCGACGGAATTGAAGACCGTCGGAAGCAGCATGTGGTTGTAGACCGTGTAGGCCTTTACACCTGCTGCCTGGACCCGGCGCGAAAACGGCGTGTTGCGCGTGCGGCGGGAAATCGAAAGAGCCGGGACCTGCATGCCGGAACCTCCCTATGCAGCCTGTTCGGCGGCAGGCCCGGACCAGTCGATCTGACAGATCTCGGCGCTGCGGCCGTCGAAATCCCAGACCCGCCCATAGGCGCGCACGCGGCCCTGGGTGGCCGTGGCGACGGTGATGTCGGGACCCATCCAGTATTCGGTATTGGTCACGACGATATCCTCGTCGGGGTTTCCACCTGGAACCGGTTCGATCTCGCCCTTGATTGCCTTGCCGACAATCAACCGGCGTTTCTTGCCTTCGTTGGTATAGGATACGGGAGCACGCTCCGCACCGAGGAATTCGCTGACCAGCACCCGGAACAGGCCCGTCGTGCCCTTCGCCTGCCCTGAAAAAATCTTCAGAAGGCCGTCGTAGGCAGCATCGCTGGCGCGTTCATCGATATAGGCGGCTGCCTTCCAGTTTCCGCGCGCCATCAGGCCGGGGATTTCCAGCACGAGCCCGACATTCAATCCCGACAGGTCTTCGCCCTCGTAGTGGCCTTCGTCAATGCGCACGCCTGCCCATGCCTGGCAGTAGCCTTCCGTTGGCGCGTGTTTTCCGAGCGAAACGACACAGGGGCAAAAGACCGTGCAGTTGCAGTTCAAAATAAGTTCACCGCGTATGGCCCATCCGGACATCAGATTCCTCCGTTCAATAGATCGATAAGTGCCAGGACGCCGACCATCGTCCCGGAAATGATGAGAAAGACGCCCAGCGGTGCGCTGATGCGATTGCCGATTTGCGGCAGCTTTTCCAGTGTCATCAACACCATGGCGAGGCCCATGAAAGCCAGGTTCATGGTTCCGGCAACAAAGGCGAGCAGCATCAAGGCCCAGCAGCAGCCGAGGCAGACGGCGCCAAGGCGCAGGCCGAGGCGCAACGCGCCCGTGTGTCCGGGCTGCCAGTGGCTGAAAAAGAAGGTCATCGGGTTCTGGCAGGCCGACAGGCAGGCATTCTTCAGGCGGCTGAACTGGTAGGCGCCTGCAACAACGAGCAGCAGTGCATTGAGCGGAGCGGATGTCGACTTCCCGGCGCCGTCCAGAAGATGAAGATCCGCCAGCTGCACCTGCACATAGGCTGCGGGAACCGCGAACCCGATCCAGACCAGAAGATATCCGGCAACGAGAACCGCAAGCGAGGTTCCGCTGGCCGCATCCGTGTAGGTCATGTCGGAATAGGTCTTGAACGCGGGAAATGCCGTCGGTGCCATCATGGCAAGCGACATGAGGGACCACATGGCCGCCACGGACACGAACCCGGCGTCGGCGACGCTCCGGGTGCACAGTGAAATCAGGTAGGCGAGCCCGTTCTCAGCGGCGGGATGGGGCGCGCCAACGGGCACATGCGTGGCAACGAGCAGAGCCCATGCCGCAAGCACGCCGCCGAAAAACATCAGCCACAGTGTTCCGTGGCCGGGCAGAAGACGTGACAGTGCCTTCACCCGCTCCTCCCATTTTTTGGTTGCGCTACGCTGCGCTTCCATCATTTAAAAGTCAAACATTTAATTGTCTGACATTTGTTTTTTTGCAATTGACCGTTTGGAGAGGTGCAATTAGGTTGTCTGCGTTTCATCTTGAGGGCATGCGAGGGCGTTTTGGCGATTGAATTCGATACGATTCAGAAAGAGGGACTTTCGGTCCAGATCGCCAATGCCATCCGTGACGCCATTCTTGAAGGCCGGCTGGCGGGCGAAGAACGCCTGCCGAGCGAATCCGATCTTGCCGACAGGTTCGGTGTGTCCCGTTCAACGGTCCGCGAAGCGCTCAAACGCCTGGCGGCGCAGAACCTTATCCGGAGCGAGCGCGGCTCGTCCGGTGGTGCATTCGTCAACCGCATGACCTGGTCGGAGGCGCAGGACAATCTCGTGACGACGACGCGTCTGCTGATCGGGATGAATGACATTCCGCTCGAAGATGCGATCGAGGCCCGGTTTTCGCTGGAAGCCGCGGCCCTGCCGCTCGCTGCCGACAAGTGTGCAGAGGACGACCTGACGGCCATGCGCACGGAGACAACCCGGCAGCGGGATCCCCTGACCAGCGATGAGGAATTCTGTGCATCCGACGTGACGTTTCATTCGACCATCGCGCAGTCGACCGGCAATCCGCTGCTGGCCTTTCAGCTGTCGGCCGCGTTCGAAGCGATGCAGCCGCTGATGAACATGCTTGTCTACCGCCTGCGCGACCGCGAGCGGATCGCCGACTATCACGATGCGCTTCTGAATGCTCTCAAGGAACGGGACGCCGTCGGGGCCGCAAACAGTCTTGAACAGCTGTGCGCCTACACCAAAGAGCTCGCCGCGCAGCGGCGCAAGCCAAAGGCCGGCTGACATTTTCCATTCGCTTTTGTTCGTTGCCCGAGCCGGTGCGCGGCCGCGTATTTGCGCGCGGCAGTTGCTTAGCGGAAGCTTATCCGTGAAGGGCAAATTTTTACGAAATGTAATTCGACGCTCTTAACCAATAATTTTCACAATCCCTCTAACTTCAATGCAGACCGACAGAGTAGCGGCGGGAGATATCGTGAATACTGCGTAGTAATGCTGCCGCAGTGGATTGACCCGTCAGAGTATAAGCGGCGTGGTAAGAGACAATGTGGTTGCGTAAACAGTCTTCTGCTTTTGCGGTATCGGTGTTTTTGCTGGCAGGTTGCCAGTCCGGAGACCTGGCAAACCTGTCGACCTTCGGTGACAGCGCCGCTTCGAACGACGACCTGTCAAAGGTTGCCTACTACCCTGACGACGAGCTCCTGCAGCACGCCAGGGTGCAGTTCAGGGAAAAAAACTACGGTCAGGCCTACGCCATCTACAAGCGGGCGGTCGAGGTCTATCCGAAGGACCCGGTTGCGTGGATCGGTTATTCGGCGTCCGCCGACATGATCGGACGGTTCGACAATGCCGACATCGGCTACAAACGCCTCGCGCGGATGATACCGAACCGGCCCGAATACCTGAACAACGTCGGCTACTCCTACATGTTGCGCGGCAATCTGGTATCGGCACGGCGATACTTTCTGAAGGCCTATGACATCGACCCGAGCAACCAGACGACCGCCAACAATCTGGAACTGCTGCGCAACAGCACTTCCTTTGCCAATCGCGGCTAGTGAGGGAACGCGGCGACGTGAACGGCCCCAAGATGACAGGTGAAGCGAACGAACGTTCCAACGGAGCGGTCAAGGCACCTGCGGCAGGCAAGGACCCGTCACCTGTCGCAGCCTTCCTGCAACGCAATATCCGGATCCTTGTTGCCCTCAATGCCGTTTCCGTCGCGGTGACAATCCTGTTGTTTGTCGGCCTGTTTTTCTCCTGGTCGGCGACGGCGGAACTCAATCAGATCCGCCGCCAGCTTGACGGCCTGCAGGAATTCGAAAAGCGGATTTCCGGCAATGTCGCGCTGATGAATACCGGTGTTCAAGGCCGTCTTTCGAAGATGGACCAGCGGCTCAGCCAGATCCAGTCAGGCGTCAGGCTAATGCGGATCGAGCGCGGTGATTCCGACATCCCGGTCGACAACCTGAAGACCAGGGTCGACGCGGATATCGATTTCTTCCATTCATCGACGGCGTCCGCAATGTTCTCACCGGCCCTGTCGGCACAAAGTGTCAATCGGTTCGAGAGCGCGCGCGGGACACCGCGCGTCAGCTTCGCGCGCCCACCGGCCCCGGCCCAGGGATCAGCCGAGGGATCGGCCCTGTTCCGGAGGGTGGTCACTGCCGACGGCAAAGTGCGCTACGAAAAGCGGTGAGGTTCTCCCGTGGATAGCCGACAGTGCCCCAAGCGGTCACTTTGAGCCAAAACCTGACATTCCTTCGCACCAGCACCGCCCCTTGCGATGGTCGCATCGCGTCCGTTCAAACCAGGTTTGTCGCCGGATACGATTATTTTTTCAATTTTTAGGTGTATTGCGGTTGAATACTTCAGATCAAAGCTTCAATCTCCAAGATAATATCAAGGCAGAGATCTCAATTAATGAAGTTTTTGCGCGATCACTTTCAGTTTTAAGTTTTTTTTCACCAGCCGTTAATCGTCGGCAACTTAGTATTGATTGTCAGTCGGCGGGGGCTCTTTCAATATCTTAGGTACTTTTGCTAGGATGCGGAAACAAAATTCACGTCGGTCCTGTTTAAAACTGCGAAATCTAAAGACGAGACCTGACGTGAAGATATCGTCCCTATTGACAATGGTGATCGCGATAGTCGGCATGAGCATCGCGGCTCCGGGTGCGGCCAAGGCGCAAGTCGACGAGATGACGCTGGTCGTCAACGGCGGCAGCGTTTCCAAGGTTGTCATGCAACCCGGAACGACGCGCACCGTGAGAACCAATCGCAAGTTCTCCGATCTCGTGGTCGGCAATCCGGAAACGGCTGATATCGTGCCGCTCTCCGAACAGGTTCTTTACATTCAGGGCAAGGCGCCCGGCCTGACCAACATTTCGATCTACGACGCCTCGAAAACGCTGCTCGGGGTCATCGAGGTCAGGGTGCAGCTGAACTTTGACGATGTCGTTCGCGCAATCCGGGCCGTTGCGCCGACCTCTCTCGTTTCCGTTTCCAATATAGGGAACAAGATCCGGCTGAGCGGTTCGGTAAACAATGCTGTGGAACTGACAAAGGTTCTGGAGGTCGCACAGCAGTTTTCCGAAGCGCCCGTCATCAATGCAATGAGCGTGCGCAGTCCGCAACAGGTCGCGCTGGAGGTTCGCGTCCTTGAAGCCAGCCGCTCGATTGGCCGCGATCTCGGCGTGAACTGGGTCGGCCGTTCGGACAATGGCAACGTAAGCACCAGCGGTTCGCGTGTTCAGGTGGGAACAAACGAAGACGGCGGCCTCGTCGCGCTGCTTGGAACAGGTGCCAGTGTCGCGCAGCAGGGTGCGCTGCCCTTCGGCACCCTGATCGGCAAGGTCCTGGAAACCGCGGGAATCCGGATCGACACCATTATCGACGCATTGGAAGGCAAAGGCCTTGTGCGCCGGCTGGCGCAACCCAACCTCACGACAATCAGCGGCGAGACCGCCCGCTTCCATGTCGGCGGGGAAGTGCCGATCCAGACGGCGGTTTCGAATGCGGGAGGTGTTGCCTCTTCAACCGACTACCGGCCGTTCGGGGTCCGTCTGGAATTCGTGCCGACGGTGCTCGACGCCAGCCGGATCAATCTGCGCGTCATGACCGAAGTCAGTGATATTGACAACTCGATCAATGTGAACGGCAACCCCGGTTTCACCTCGCGGCGTGCGGAAGCCGTGATCGAGCTCAAGGACGGGCAAAGCTTCTCCATTGCGGGTCTTCTCGAGAATGTCGACACCCGCGACATCAGCCAGCTGCCCTGGCTGGGTCAGGTGCCTGTTCTCGGTGTGCTCTTCCGGTCCACAAGCTTCCAGAAGCGCGAAACGGATCTGGTCATCGTGGTGACCCCCCGGCTCGTCCGGCCGGCGCGCCCGGACGAACCGCTGGCGTCGCCGCTCGATAACACGAGACCAACGAATGACGTCGAGATGTTCGCCCTCGGCCTGCTGGAAGTGAACAAGGACATGCTGCGCAAATACAAGGAAGGCGATGGTCTCATCGGACCATACGGCCATATCGTCGATCTGGAACTCGAGGATGGTTATGTTTATTCCAAGAACTGATCGGCTTGCGGCTCTCGCGGCAGTGCTTCTTCTCGGCGGGTGCGCCGACTACATGAGCCACCGGGATACCGTGACGGTCGGTGCAGGCAGCGCCATGCAGGCCAATATGGGCATTCACACCGTGCAGCCCTTCCCGAGGCAGGCCTACAACACCAATCTGCCGACGGATGGTCAGACGGCCGTGAACGCGCAGGAGCGCTATCTGACGCCTGGCGACAGCGATGTGGTCACCGCCGCCGGTTCCGAGGCGGCGATCAGCGGCGGTTCCTGACGTTTTCCGAACAGTCTTGAAATACCATTCCTCGACCGGAGCGCAGGATCGCTTTTCTCCGGGGCGCAATGTCCGTCAGCGCATCTCCCCTTCTGTCCTGAACGATGGCTCTAGGCATCAACTCGGGCCATCCGATCGTCCACCGGGTGCGTGCCTTCAGCGTACCTGACGATCTGAATTCGCGAAAAAGCCCCTTGATTGATGCGCCGGGCGTCTGGTTAATGAGCTCCAGCCATCCTGCAGAAGTGGACACGATATCATCATGACCTCTCAACTGAACCTGCCGGGCGACGGGATGTTCGTATTCCGGGTCTGGCGGCCGGACCTGTCCGGCCCCAGTCTTTGCGTGTTGCGCGGCGACACCCTGATCGACATTACCTGCGCGGCGGTGCCCACGATGCGGGATCTGCTCGAGCTCGAAGACCCCGCCGGCTGGGTCTCAGATGCCGATGGGGTCGCCATCGGCACGGTCGACGAGATTGCCGCCAATTCGATTGAGAACCCGAATCCGGCGCGGCCCTGGCTGCTTGCGCCGGCTGACCTTCAGGCGATCAAGGCCTGTGGTGTCACCTTCGCGTTTTCAATGCTGGAGCGCGTGATCGAGGAGAAGGCAAAGGGGGATCCGGCGAAAGCGGAAACCATTCGCGAGCGCTGTCATGCGATCATCGGAGACAGCCTCAGGTCGGTTACCCCCGGGTCCGAAAAAGCGGCACAGCTCAAGGAAGCGCTGATCGCGGAGGACGTCTGGTCGCAGTATCTGGAAGTCGGAATCGGACCGGACGCGGAGGTCTTCACCAAGGCGCAGCCCACGTCCGCCGTCGGCTACGGGGCGTCGGTCGGCCTGCACCCGGTGTCCAACTGGAACAACCCGGAGCCGGAAGTGGTGCTGGCGGTCGACAGTGCCGGGACGGTCAAGGGGGCGACGCTTGGAAACGATGTCAATCTGCGCGACGTAGAGGGCCGGTCGGCGCTGTTGCTGGGCAAGGCGAAGGACAACAATGCGTCCACATCCATCGGTCCTGCGATCAGGCTGTTCGACAGCACCTTTTCGATCGACGATGTGCGCCGTCTCGAATTGGACCTGAAAGTATCGGGAACGGATGGCTTCGAGCTTTCCGGTCACTCCACCATGACGGAGATCAGCCGGGACCCGCTGGACCTGGTCGGTCAGACGCGCGGGCGGCATCATCAGTATCCCGACGGATTTCTGCTGTTCCTGGGAACGCTTTTCGCACCCACCGAGGATCGTGACGCCCCCGGCGAGGGCTTTACCCACAAGCTCGGCGATATCGTCAGTATTTCATGCGCGCAGCTCGGCACGCTGCGCAACACCGTCCGGCTCTCGACCGAGTGCCCGGAATGGACGTTCGGAACAAGCGCACTCATGCGCAACCTGTCAAAACGCAGTCTAATTTAAGGAACAAGCGGGATGCTAACGGGCAAGAATCTCATCAATGGAGAATGGGTCTCAGGCGAAGCGACGTTTCAGTCGCAGCCGGCCAACGGAACCCCAAACAGTTTTTCAGAGGCGTCGGTTGAAGACGTTGACCGGGCGTGCCGCGCTGCGGACGAGGCTTTCGAGGTCTTCAGCGCCACGAGCGATCAGGAAAGAGCTGCCTTCCTGAACAAGATCGCGGATGAAATCGAGGCGCGGGGCGCGGAGCTGACCGAGATTGGCGGTCAGGAAACGGCTTTGCCTGCCGCCCGTCTCGATGGCGAGCGCGGCCGCACGACCGGGCAGTTGCGGCTGTTCGCAGACACGATCCTGAAGGGTGACTACCTTGACCGGCGCCACGACAGTGCGCTGCCGGACCGAGCGCCCCTGCCGCGTCCTGAACTGTTCCTGGTGCAGAGGCCGATCGGTCCGGTCGCCGTTTTCGGCGCATCTAACTTTCCTTTGGCGTTTTCCACGGCAGGTGGTGACACGGCATCGGCCTTCGCGGCCGGTTGCCCGATCGTCGTCAAGGGTCACCCGGCCCATCCCGGCACGGGCGAACTGGTTGCGCAGGCCATTGATGCCGCGGTGAAAGCCTGCGGGCTTCCGGCAGGAACGTTCGGTTTCCTGCAGGGAACGACGCTCGCGCTCGGTCAGGGTGTCGTCCAGCATCCGCTCATCAAGGCGGTCGGCTTTACCGGATCCCTAAGGGGCGGGCGCGCGCTGTTCGATCTGTGTGCCGCGCGGCCGGAGCCGATCCCGTTTTTCGGTGAACTCGGCAGCGTCAATCCGGTATTCCTCCTGCCGGGCGCCATGTCGGCACGCGCCGAGGCGATCGGAGAGGGCTGGGCCGGGTCTCTGACAATGGGTGTCGGCCAGTTCTGTACCAACCCGGGTGTTGTTGTCGTTCACGGCGGAGAGCAGGCCGACAGTTTTGCGAATAGCGCCGTCCAGGCACTTGAGGCTGTTGGCGCGCAAACCATGCTGACCGACGGGATCGCCAGCGCCTGCCGCGACGGGCAGGGCCGGATCGGTGCCGTTGCCGGTGTCGAGACGCTGCTCAGCTCGGTCAGTGACAACCGGGGGGCAACGCCTGCCGTCTACCGGGCCAGCGCCGAGACCTTTGTCGGAAACCGCGATTTGCAGGAAGAGGTTTTCGGGCCTGCCGGTGTGATTGTCACGGTTCGGGACGACGCGGAGATGCGGTCGGTTGCCCGCAGTTTCGAGGGTCAGCTGACGGCCACACTGCAGATGGAAGAAAGCGATGCGGCTCTTGCCAAGTCGCTCATGCCGATCCTGGAACGCCGCGCAGGCCGGATTCTGGCGAACGGCTTCCCGACCGGCGTTGAAGTGGCCGAGGCCATGGTTCACGGCGGACCTTACCCGGCCTCGACCAACTTTGGTGCCACCTCCGTCGGTACGATGGCGATCCGCCGCTGGCTGCGGCCGGTTTGTTTTCAGAACTTGCCGGCAGACCTGCTGCCGGATGCGGCCAAGAACTGATGTCAATCGCCGCCGGATCTGTTCCGGCGGCTTTTTTTTGAGTTTAACCCCGCCCCACAAAGGGCATGTTCGTCGCCATCACGGTCAGAGTGAGCACATTGGCGTCGAGCGGCAGGCTGGCCATGTAGACCACGGCGTCGGCGACATGGGCCGGATCCATGGTCGGTTCCGGCGCCAGTTCGCCGTTTGCCTGGGGCACACCACCGCTCATCTTTGCCGTCATGTCGCTGGCGGCGTTGCCGATGTCGATCTGGCCGCAGGCGATGTTGAATGCGCGTCCATCCAGAGATGTTGATTTGGTCAGTCCGGTGATGGCGTGCTTGGTCGAGGTGTAGGGCGCCGAATTCGGACGGGGGGTCGTCGCGGAAATCGAGCCGTTGTTGATGATGCGCCCGCCACCTGGTTGCTGCGATTTCATAAGCTTGAAAGCCTGCTGCGTGCACAGGAATGCGCCCGTCAGGTTCGCCGCGACCACGTTGCTCCATTCCTCGAAACTGATCTCCTCCAGTGGAACCGGGGAATTGCCGATGCCGGCATTGTTGACGAGAAGGTCCAGCCGTCCGAATTCGGCGCGCAGCTTTTCAAACAGCGCACTGACCGATCCGGGGTCGCCGACGTCGCATGTCATCCAGGACACCTTGTTTCCTGTCTCGCGCTCCAGGTCGTCCGCTGCAGATGCCAGAACCTGATCGCGCCGGCCCGTGATGACCACATGCCAGCCCGCCGCGCTGAGACCCTTGGCGACCGCCTTGCCGACACCGGTGCCGCCGCCGGTCACGAGGGCGATCCTGTCGGAAGTGCTCGTTGAAGTCTCGGTCATGGGGTTACGCCTTCCAGTTCGTCTTCGATATGGATCTTGATGATGTCGTCGAAACTCGTTTCCGCCTTGAAGCCAAGTGTCTGTGCACGTTGTGCATCAAAGTTCCTTGGCCAACCGGAGACGATTTTCCGGATATCGGGGTCCGGTTCCCGGCGGATAAGGTTTGCGGCTTTCGCACCGGCAACGCGGCGCAGGGCCTCGATCTGTTCGCCGACGAGGGCCGACAGGCCCGGCATGGTCAGGTTGCGCCGTGCCCCCAGTTGCGACGTGTCAAGGGTCGCCGCGTGCGCGCAAAAACCGACGGCGGCGCGCGGACTGGCAAACCAGTGGCGGACGTCTTCTTCAACGGGCAGAACGGCTTCCTCGCCGACAAGCGGCTCGCGCAGGATGTTGGAAAAGAAGCCCGAGGCAGCCTTGTTCGGTTTTCCGGGCCGGATGCAGATCGTCGGGAGACGGATGCCGATCCCGTCTAGAAAACCCTTGCGGGAATAGTCGGCCAGAAGCAGTTCGCAGATCGCCTTTTGCGTGCCGTAGCTCGTCAAGGGTGTTGTGAAGAAGTCATCGCCGATCCGGTCGGGAAACGGCTCGCCGAAGACAGCGATCGAGGAGGCAAAGACGAAACGCGGGCAATAGGGCTCCCGGCTGTCTTCGCTGCGGATGGCTTCAAAAAGGTAGCGCGTTCCGTCCATGTTGATGGCGTAGCCCTTGTCGAATTCGACTTCCGCTTCGCCCGAAACGATCGCAGCCAGGTGGAAGACGAGATCCGGCCTTGCGGCAGACAAGCGATGCGGCGTCTTCCTGCCTGGCAAGGTCCACCGTCCGGGTGGTCGAGACAGCATTGAAGCGATGCCGGAACCGGCGGTTCAATCACATCGGCCAGTGTCAGGCTTTCAACCTCGGTCCCGAACAGGGCCGGATTTTCGGCAAGTCTTGCAACAAGTTTCCGTCCCACCATGCCGGCTGCGCCGGTCACAAGTACACGCATCTTCCTCAGTGCTCCTCCAGTGGTGTCTTGCGAAGGCAGTCGCTGCAAAACACATCATTTGCCTGTTCGGGAAATCCGCTTTGTGAAAAAGCTGTCCGCTTTTACCAAGTTGCCGCCGTCAATTCCAACTTTCTGTGCAAGCCGGTTTTCCTGAAACGATCAGGACCGGACGGACGCGATCCGTCTTTCTAGCCGTGCGCGGGTTCTGTGCTTGGCGCGCAGACCGGTCCGGCGTGCGCTCAAGCCCGAAGGGCAACGGTGGAGCGGAGGCCTTCGCGCAGGACATGGAAGAGGGATCTGCCATAGGAGCGTCCGGCGCACAGGCGATAGTGCCTGTCCGTCTCCAGACAGAGAATGAAACAACCGATGTGCTCGATGACGGTCCTGAGGGCGGCGCCCTCGGTGAGCGCCGCGGTGTCCGCGTGCATCAGGTGTTCGAAGACGCGCGGGAGATCCGGTCCGGTCACATCCAGGCAGATCCAGCCGTCATTCTGCTCGGTGATCGACGCGGTGTCCTGAAGAACCGCTTTCAGTTCGGCTGCGAGATGCTCGTGAGCTGCGTGGTCAGCGGCAATCATCCACTGATCCCTGCCGATCCAGAAGGCGGTGTGCTCTGCGCCTTGCCGAAACGCGCCGGGTGGCGGCAGCTCTGATCCGACCAGGCCGGAAAGCCGCGCGGCACATTCGCTCTCGGTGCCGGTTCTCGCCGCGACGGAAGCAAGCGCAAGTGTCGGTACCACGTCCAGCCTGAAGTCCTTGATGCTGAAGCTGGTTTCGCCCGCCTCCGAACCGGGCACGGATTGGGTCAGTCTGTAGTCAGGCACGCAGACGCTCTCCTTCCGGATCGATGAAGTGGGGGCTGACGACATCCGCGCGGATTGTCATTCCCTCTATCGGATTGGCAACAATGACTTTTTCGCCGTGCCGCGTATCGCCCTGTTCCAGGAACGCCAGAGCGATCGGCTTTTCCATATGCGGAGAGTAGCAGGCCGAGGTCACCCAGCCCTGGTCGCTCGCGGGATCGTGCTGCGAACCGTCGTTGAACAGATGTCCGCCCGCCGGGATAGGCGTATCTTCTGCTGATGCGATCAGACCGACGAGACGCAGGCCGTCGTCGCCAGAAAGCCCATCGCGGCCGGACAGGATTGTGCCGATGCTGTCCTTCTTCCGGGACACCATTCGGCCAAGTCCGAGATGGGCAGCCGAGGTCTGGCCGTTCAGTTCATTGGCCGTTGCGTGGCCCTTTTCGATGCGCAGCACACCCAGTGCCTCCGTGCCGTAGGGCGTGACATCGAACTCCTCGCCTGCCGCCATCAGCATCCGCATGAGGCTGTCGCCATAGCGGGCGGGAACGGCGATTTCATAAGCCAACTCGCCGGAAAAGGAGATCCTGAAAAGGCGTGCCCTGGTGCCGCCGCAGACCGTGACATCCGCACAGGCCATGAACGGAAAGGCCTCGTTGGAAATGTCGAACTCCGGGTCGACGATCTTGGCAAGCAGGTTCCGTGAGTTCGGGCCGGCAACGGCATATTGGGCCCAGGCCTCCGTCGTTGAAATCAGCTGGACATCGAGCTGCGGGCACAGGCACTGGCGGACAAACTCCATGTGACGATAGACGCTGACCGCGTTGGCTGTCGTCGTGGTGACGACGAAATGATCCTCGGCGAGGCGTGCCGCCGTGCCGTCGTCCATCGCGAGACCGTCCTCGCGCAGCATCAGCCCGTATCGCACCTTGCCGACGGGCAGCTTGGCGAAACCGTTGCAATAGACCCTGTTCAGGAAAGACGCCGCGTCGCGGCCCTGAACATCGACCTTACCGAGGGTCGTCACGTCACAGACACCGACGGACCTGCGCACGGCGATAACTTCCCGGTCGACGCTGTCGCGCCAGTGTGTCTCGCCTTCGCGGGGGAACCACTGCGCGCGCAGCCACAGGCCTGCTTCGGTGAAGACAGCGCCCTGTTCGGTGGCCCAGTCGTGACTCGGTGTGGTGCGCACCGGCCGGAAGTGCTTGCCCCTGGACCGGCCTGCCAACGCGCCGATCGCGACGGGCGTATAGGGCGGCCGGTAAATCGTCGTGCCGGTTTCCTCGATGGTTTTGCCGGTCAGTTCCGCCATGAGGGCAAGGCCGGCGACATTTGCGGTCTTGCCCTGGTCGGTTGCCATTCCGAGCGTCGTGTAGCGCTTCAGGTGCTCCACCGACCGGAAACCTTCCTGATGGGACAAGCGGATGTCCTTGACCGTCACATCGTTCTGGAAATCGATCCAGGCGCGTCCCTTGCCCTCACCCGCGTGCCAGAAGGGGGGAAACGGACACCGGACTGTCTTCACATGCAGGAACATCGAACCCGGCGACGGTCATGCCGAGGCTTCGAAGCGCATTGCCGGATGCTTCCGCACCCTCCCGAAAAGCATCTCTTGTTGTGAAGGCGCCGTTGGCGGCACCTGCGACCTGCAGTCCGGCCGCCAGGGAATCGGGCGGCACGAATGCGGAAATGGCCGGGTTCCAGACCGGGCGGCCGCGTTTGTGCGAGGTCAGGGAGACAGCCGGATTCCAGCCGCCCGAAACGCCGAGTGCACCGCAGGCGAGCGTTCGTGTGGTCCCATCGCCAAGACGGACAGTGACACCCGACAAGGCGCGCCGCCCGGAGGCGTCGATCACCTTTGCGCCTGTCAGCAGCTCGTAGTCACCGAATTTGGATGCATCCGGCCGGACATCGATGACGGCTTTCACATCAAGCCCCCTTGCAAGCAGATCCAGGGCCGTGCGATGGCCGTCATCGTTATTCGTGAAAATCGCGGTCTGCATATCGGCTGCAACGGCCCACCTGTTGGCATAGGCCCGGACAGCGCCGGCCAGCATGATGCCGGGCCTGTCGTTGTTTTCAAACGCGATCGGGCGCTCGGTCGCGCCTGCGCACAAGATCATCTGCCTCGTATAGATCCGCCAGAGGATCTGGCGCGGCAGGGCGGCGTCCGGATCGGCCAGATGATCGCCTACCCTTTCCAAAGCACCGTGTATGCCGTGATCAAAGGCGCCGAACACCGTGGTGCGTTTCATGAGGCGGACATTCTTCAGGCTCTGCAATTCGTCCAGTGCCGATTGCAGCCACTCGGAGCCGGGCCGCCCCTCGATCTCGTAGGTTTCGGCATTCAGCCGTCCGCCCAGTTCGAAATCCTCATCGGCAAGGATCACCCGTGCACCCGATCGGCCCGCCGTGAGCGCCGCGGCAAGGCCCGCAGGCCCCGCGCCTGTGATCAGGATGTCGCAATGCAGAGACCCCTTGTCATAGATATCCGGGTCCGCTTCACCGCTCGCCGCGCCAAGTCCGGCGGCGTGGCGGATGACCGGTTCATAGATCTTTTCCCAAAAGGCTTTCGGCCACATGAAGGTCTTGTAGTAGAAGCCGGCCGTCAGAAAGTTGGAGAACAGGTCGTTGATGCCCATCATGTCGAAGGCGAGCGAGGGCCACCTGTTCTGGCTTTTCGCGACGAGGCCGTCAAAGAGTTCGGCCGTTGTCGCCCGTGTGTTGGGTTCCCGGCGTGTTCCTTCGCGCAACTCGACCAGCGCATTCGGCTCTTCCGACCCGCTGGTCAGGATCCCGCGCGGGCGGTGATACTTGAAGCTCCGGCCGACGAGCTTGACGTTGTTTGCAAGCAGCGCCGAGGCGAGCGTGTCGCCCTTGAAGCCGGTATAGGTCCTGTCGTCAAATCGAAAGGAAACGGGCGCAGTCCGGTCCAGCAGTCCGTTCCGGAGGCGGTTGATCTGGCTCATCGGCTCCCCACCTTTTCCAAGGCAAGGTCACTGGCGAACGCGACCTTCAGGATCTCATGTGTCGTGGTGTCCCGCGTGACGACAAGCCAGGAGCGGTCGCCCTGTTCATGGAACCAGAGTTCACGATGGGTTCCGGCGGGATTGTCGCGCAGATACTGGTAGGTGAAAAAGGCAGCCTCTGCGTTTTCGGCCTGCCAGTCCGGCCGGTCCAGAAGCGAGGCGTCGCCGAGATAGACAAATTCCTCTGCATCTCTCGGGCCCAGAAGCGGATGGGGAATGATCATGCGGGCATGTCCTGAATTTTCTGCTTCCACAGGGCTCTGAGTTCGGCTTCAGAGGCCCCTTGTTCGTAAATCGGTGACAGGAGCGGCTTGCAGGCAGACACCTCGATCACGACGACCGCGTTGACCATGCCGGTCAGGTCCGGCCAGAGCGCGGAGAAGTTCGGAAGCAAGCGGTCAAAGGTTGCCGAGCCCTTGCTTTCAAGGCGGGCCTTCCCGCGCAGCCGAATGCCTTTGCGCGACAGGGTGTCGACGAAATTGATTTCCACCTCAGGACGGACCCGGATGTTCCGCACCGTGTTCGGAGACCGCATTTCGGCAAAGGCAACCGTCTCATGGTCAACAACGATGAACGTCCCCTTCGGTGACAGGTTCACCTGCCCCTCGGTGCCGGCGGTGGCGACAAATCCAAGGCGCCAGGTTTCGATCAAGGCACGCGCCGTTTCCGAGATCATGCCAGGGCTCCTTCCCTCAATGGAGGTTCGGCTGGGCGCCGACCCCTTTTTCGTCGATCATCAGACCCTTCTCGAACCTGTCGAAGCGGAATGCCGTGGCTGAGTCGTGCGGCTGGTCCCTCGCCAGCAGGTGTGCAAAGGCATAACCGGAAGCCGGCGTCGCCTTGAACCCGCCGTAGCACCATCCGCCGTTGAAATAGAGACCCTCGACCGAGGTCCGGTCGATGATGGGAGAGCCGTCCATTGACATGTCCATGATGCCGCCCCACTGGCGCAGCATGCGCACCCTCCCGATCATGGGCATGATTGCCATGCCGCCCTCGCAGACATCTTCGACAATGGGAAGATTGCCGCGCTGGGCATAGGAATTATAGCCGTCGATATCGCCACCGAAGACAAGGCCGCCCTTGTCCGACTGGCTGACATAGAAGTGGCCCGCGCCGAACGTGATGACACCCGGTATCAATGGCTTCAAACCCTCCGAGACGAAGGCCTGGAGCACGTGGCTTTCGATCGGAAGACGCAGGCCGGCCTGTGCCATCACCCGGCCGGAAGAGCCCGCGACAGCAACGCCGACTTTTTGTGCACCGATAAACCCGCGCGTGGTGTCCAGGCCGGTTACCCTGCCGTCCTCGATCCGGAAGCCGGTGACCTCGCAGTTCTGGATGATGTCGACCCCGTGCCGGTCCGCGGAGCGGGCGTAACCCCAGGCCACGGCGTCATGCCGGACCGTGCCGCCGCTGCGGTGCATGAGAGCCCCCTTGATCGGGAACCGGGCATTGTCGAAGTCCAGGAACGGCGCTTCGCGCCGGACCGCGTCAGCGTCCAGGAGTTCCGCATCGGTGCCGTGCAGGATCATCGCGTTGCCACGCCGGCGGTAGGCGTCGCGCTGCCCGTCGGTGTGAAACAGGTTCATGATGCCGCGCTGGCTGACCATGGCATTGTAGTTGAGGTCCTGTTCCAGACCTTCCAGAGGTCCAGCGAGAACTTGTAGAAGCGTTCATTGCCCGGAAGCAGGTAATTGGCGCGGATAATGGTGGTGTTCCGGCCGACATTGCCGCCGCCGATCCAGCCCTTTTCAAGGACGGCGATGCGGGTCTTTCCGTAGACCTTGGCGAGATAATGCGCCGTCGCAAGGCCGTGCCCGCCGCCGCCCACGATGACAATGTCATAGCCTGATTGCGGGTCAGGGTCGCGCCAGGCGGGTTTCCAGCCCTTGTGACCCGTTAGCGCTTCCCGAATGACCCTGAAACCTGAATAGGACACCGCTTCCTCGCTTTCATTCCTCGCGAAGTGTGCCGCAACAGAAAAACAAAAATCTCCAAAGAATGTCTTATTCTATGCTAAAAACGACATACGAAACGCTACGCGGAAAAAGTGATGCTTGCTGAGCCGGAGAGAGTTGTCGGGTTTGTCCTGATCGATGGATTTGCCCTCATGTCGGCGACATCCGCGATTGAGCCGCTGCGCGCGGCAAACCTGTTGAGCGGCAGTAGCCTTTACGGTACGCGCCTGTTTTCGCAGGACGGCGGGTGGATCGCGTCCTCCTGTGGCGGCGCCTTCGAGACCGAGCCGCTGTCAAACGCGACCGGTGATCTCGACATTCTGTTCGTGGTTGCCGGCGGCGACCCGCTCGCCCAAGCCGGCAGTGCGCTGTTTTCGCATCTGCGGGCGTTGAGCGTCCGCGGCGTGCCGCTGGGCGGGATCTCCGGCGGTGCCGTCTATCTTGCAAAGGCCGGTGTGATGCAGAACCGGCGCTTCACGGTTCACTGGGAATATTTCGAGGCGTTGCAGACCGGGAACGACCGCTTTCTGATGGAGCGCAGGCTGTTCGTGATCGACCGGGACCGGTACACCTGCGCGGGTGGTGTTGCGCCGCTCGACATGATGCACGCCATCATCCGGTCCGATCATGGTGCAGAGCTTGCAAAGTCGGTCAGTGACTGGTTCATCCATACCGGCATCCGAAGCGCGGAAGATCCGCAGCGCCTGGAATTCGCGGACAGCAGGCAGGCGTTTCATGCCAGTGTCGATGCTGCCGTCGAGCTTATGGAAACCCACCTTGCCGATCCGCTGTCTCTCGAACAGATCGCCATGCTCAGCGGCAGCGGACCGCGCCAGCTGCAACGCCGGTTCGATCAGCAATTCGGTTGTCCGATGATGCAGGTCTACATGAGACTGCGCCTGAAGAAAGCAGACGAACTCATCCGCAAGACCAGGCTGACCTTCATGGAAGTGGCACTCGCCACCGGCTTTTCCAACCAGAGCCATTTCGGCAAGGTGTTCCGGAACCATTTCGGCATGGCGCCGCGGGACCGCCGCAAGCAGGCGGCAAGCGAATTCATCAGCGAAGTGATCCCGTTGAGTTGAGCGCCGCCGTCAAACGCCGGCGCCGGGATCGACAGCCTTCACTCAGATATCCAGCGTGTTCTGCCGCTCCCACTCGGTCAGATGCGAAGCATAGGAATTCCACTCGTTCTGCTTCAGCTTGAGATAGGCAGCGGAGAAGTCCTCGCCCATCGCGGCCTGAGGACCGCGTCGCCGTCGTAGGCACGCAGGGCGTCGAGCAGGTTGAGCGGCAGGCGCGGGGCATCCTTGACCAGGTGTCCTTCCGCATACATGTCGATGTCGTGGCGCCGGCCCGGGTCCGACTTGTTCTCCAGTCCGTTGAGACCGGCCGCGATCACGACAGCCTGAAGCAGGTAGGGATTTGCCGCTCCGTCCGGCAGGCGCAGTTCAAACCGGCCGGGGCCGGGCACGCGAACCATGTGGGTGCGGTTGTTGCCTGTCCATGTGATCGTGTTCGGCGCCCAGGTAGCGCCGGACGTGGTGCGCGGCGCGTTGATCCGTTTGTAGGAATTCACCACCGGATTTGTGATCGCGGCGAGGCTTTCCGCGTGGGCCATGATGCCGCCGAGGAAGTGCAGCCCGTCGGAAGAAAGGCCAAGCTCCATGGTGTCATCGGCAAAGGCGTTCGCCGTGCCGGCCTCGTTCCAGACCGAAACGTGGCAGTGGCAGCCATTGCCGGTCAGATGCTTGAACGGCTTGGGCATGAAGGTTGCCCGAAGCCCGTGCTTTTCGGCGATCGACTTCACCATGAACTTGAAGAAGGAGTGCTTGTCGGCCGTTTTCAGGGCGTCGTCGAATTCCCAGTTCATCTCGAACTGACCGTTGGCATCCTCGTGATCGTTCTGGTAGGGACCCCAGCCGAGTTCGAGCATGTAATCGCAGATTTCCGAGATGACGTCGTATCTGCGCATGACGGCCTGCTGGTCGTAACAGGGCTTTTCCGCCGTATCCAGCGGATCGGAGATTTCCGACCCGTCGGGAAGGATCAGGAAATATTCCGCCTCGACGCCGGTCTTGACCCTGAGGCCCTGTGCCCCGGCTCTCGCGATCAACCGCTTGAGCGTATTGCGCGGGGCCTGTTCGACCTCCGCATCGTCCATAACGCAGTCCGCAGCGACCCAGGCGACGTCCTTCTTCCAGGGAAGCTGGATGACCGAGGATGCATCGGGGATCGCGAACAGATCCGAGTTCGCCGGTGTCATGTCCAGCCAGGTTGCAAATCCCGCGAAGCCGGCGCCTTCCGCCTGCATGTCGGCAATGGCGGAAGCGGGAACCAGCTTGGCACGCTGGTAGCCGAAGAGGTCGGTGAAGGAGATCATGAAGTACTTGACCCCATTCTCCTTCGCAAACTGAGATAGATCGATGCTCATGGATACTCCTCGTTCCCGATTGGAAAGCTGACTGTCACTTGTCTCTTATTTCTCTAGAAGGTCTTCCTGCCCGGAATCCAGTCGGTGCCGGCCAGAGGCACGCCCGCCATCGCCGCCGATTCAATCGTCAGGGCGCACAGGTCTTCCGGTTCCAGGTTATGGACATGGTTCTTACCGCAGGCGCGCGCGATTGTCTGAGTCTCAAGGGTCATCACTTTCAGATAATTGGCAAGACGCCGTCCCGCGGCAACCGGATCGACCCGCTTCATCAGGTCCGGGTCCTGGGTGGAGATGCCTGCGGGGTCCTGGCCTTCGTGCCAGTCGTCATAGGCGCCGGCTGTCGTGCCGAGCTTTTGATAGTCTTCTTCCCAGCGCGGGTCGTTGTCGCCGATGGCAACCAACGCGGCCGATCCTATGGACACCGCGTCCGCGCCGAGCGCCAGCGCCTTGGCCACGTCCGCACCGTTGCGGATACCTCCCGAAATGACAAGCTGGACTTCCCGGTGCATGCCGAGATCCTGAAGCGCCTGCACCGCCGGACGGATACAGGCGAGCGTTGGCTGGCCGACATGTTCGATGAAGACTTCCTGGGTGGCCGCGGTGCCGCCCTGCATGCCGTCAAGAACGACGACATCCGCCCCGGCCTTCACCGCAAGGGCCGTGTCATAGTAAGGCCGTGCCCCGCCGATCTTGACGTAGATCGGCTTTTGCCAGTCGGTGATTTCGCGCAGTTCGTGGATCTTGATCTCCAGATCGTCCGGACCGGTCCAGTCCGGATGCCGGCAGGCCGAGCGCTGGTCGATCCCCTTGGGAAGGGTCCGCATTTCGGCGACGCGGTCGGAGATCTTCTGCCCGAGCAGCATGCCGCCGCCGCCGGGTTTCGCTCCCTGGCCGACAACGACTTCGATCGCGTCGGCGCGCCTGAGATCACGCGGGTTCATGCCGTATCTGGACGGCAGATACTGGTAGACGAGCAGTTCGGAATGGCCGCGCTCTTCCTCGGTCATGCCGCCGTCGCCGGTCGTCGTGGACGTGCCGGCCAGTGTTGCGCCGCGTCCAAGGGCCTCCTTCGCCGGGCCGGACAGGGAGCCGAAGCTCATGCCCGCGATCGTGATCGGGATCTTGAGCTCGATCGGCTTCTTCGCGAAGCGCGACCCGAGCACCACATTGGTGTTGCAGGTCTCGCGGTAGCCTTCCAGCGGATAGCGCGACATGGACGCGCCGAGAAAGAGCAGGTCGTCGAAATGCGGAACCTTGCGCTTCGCGCCGCCGCCGCGGATGTCGTAGATCCCGGTCGCGGCAGCGCGGCGGATTTCGGAAAGCGTGTAGTCGTCAAAGGTCGCGGACGGGCGCGGGGTCGTGATCGGCTTGTTGGTTGACATGGCTGGCCCCTCAGTATGCGTCCGCATTGTCGATGTCGAAATTGTAGAGCTTGCGGGCAGATCCGTAGCGGGTGAATTCCTTCGGTTTTACGTCGCTGATACCCGCCTTTTCGAGCAGGCCACTCAGGCGCTCCAGGTGCTCGGGCCGCATTTCCTTGGCGATGCAGTCGGCGCCCAGGCTCTTTACCGAACCGCGCACGAACAAGGACGCCTCGTAGAGCGAGTCGCCAAGTGCATCACCGGCATCGCCCAGAACGACCAGATTGCCCGCCTGCGCCATGAACGCGGACATATGGCCGATGTTGCCCTTCACGACAATGTCGATGCCTTTCATGGAAATGCCGCAGCGCGAGGAAGCGTTGCCTTCGACGACGAGGAGACCGCCATGCCCGGTTGCACCCGCATACTGGCTGGCGTCGCCTTTGACGATCACGGTTCCGGACATCATGTTCTCGGCAACACCCGGGCCTGCATTACCGTGCACGGTCACGGAGGCTTCGGAATTCATGCCCGCGCAGTAATACCCGACGCTCCCGCGCACATCGACATTGACGGGCGCATCGATGCCGACCGCAACGGCGTGACTTCCGCGCGGGTTCAGGATTTCAAACGTGGTGTCGTTGCTGCCGTCACCTATGGTGTGGAGGGCCTGGTTGAGCTCGCGAAGCGGCTGGGCCGACAGGTCGAATGTGCGCACGGTCAATGCTCCCAGAAATAGACGGTTGCCGGTTCGGGTTCCCAGATCCTGGCGGTCTCGATGCCCGGCAGGTCGGCGAGCGCGCAGTATTCCGAGCCGAAGGCGACGTACTGGTCTGTCTCCGCCATGACGGCTGGCTTGCAGGCAATCGGGTCGCGCACGACCCCGAAGCCGGAGCGCGTGCCGACGACGAAGGTGTAGAAATCCGTCCAGATCGCTCAGACCGCTTTCCAGCGCTTCACCGAGCGAGCTGCCGTTTTGCAGCTTGTGCGACAGGTAAGCGGCCGCGACCTCGCTGTCATTTTCGGTCTCGAACGTCTGCCCGGCCCGGATGAGCTCACGGCGCAGATTGTTGTGATTGGAGAGCGACCCGTTATGCACCAGGCACTGGTCCGGACCGGTGGAGAACGGGTGCGCGCCGTTCGTCGTGACGGCCGATTCCGTGGCCATCCGGGTGTGGCCGATGCCGTGGCTTCCGGACATGCCGGCAATATCGAAACGATCTGCCACGTCCTTTCGGCAAACCGACTTCCTTGAAGATCTCGACAGTCGAACCGGCGCTCATGACGGTGACATCGGGCCTCAGGCGTTTCACGGTAGCGCGCGCTTCAGGCACCCTGTCTTCGGGAAGCGTGATGATCGCATGGGTGGATTTGACCTCGACGCCGACGCCCGTTCCCAATGCTCCGGAAAGATCCGCCTCAAGTGTCTTGAAGTCGGTTTCCGGAGTCTGTGACTGAACGGTGATCTTTCCCCGGTCTTCAACGCCGTGTGTGTAGATGGCGATGCCGGCGCTGTCCGGTCCGCGCCCCGTCATCGTGACGAGCATCTCCGACAACAGCCGCCCGAGCTCCGGCTCAAGGGTCTTGTCTTTCAGAAACAATCCAACAATGCCGCACATTGCGTGCAAACCTCCGTTTCGAATTTGGACGGACGTTATCAGGCCAATGCGCGTGACTCAACTATGAAGAATAATATTTTCCTGAAAGGAATATTGTCAGCAGTAGATCACAAGGGCATGGACCCAATCAGGTGGTCTTCTGCGGATAGGAAATGACAGACAGGTAGCGGATCGGCAGGTCGACAAGAACCTCTGGTCCATGCGGTGCATCGGCGTCGAAGAAAAGACTGTCGCCTGCTTCCATTTCATAGGTCGCATCTCCGTGCCGGTAGATGACCTTGCCCTGGAGCATGTAGATCAGTTCCGTGCCCAGGTGCTGAAAGGTTGGAAAGACATCCGATTCCTCCGTCAGGCTGATCACATAGGGCTCAACGATGACGCCGCTGGTGTTGTTCTCGATGTGTCCAAGAAGATTGTACTGGTGCCCGGCCCTTGTGCCGCGGCGTTCGATCTCGACGCCTTCGCCGGATTTGACGAAAACGGCGTTGCGCGGCTCCTCGTAGCGTTTGAAGAGATCGGTGATCGGGATCCCCAGGGCGCCGGTAACGGACTGCAGGGTGGAGAGGGACGGCGAAATCATGCCGTTTTCGAGTTTCGACAGCATGCCGAGCGAAAGCCCGGTCGCCGAGGCGAGGTCCGCGACCGTTATGCCGAGTTGCTTGCGGTGTTCGCGCACTTCCCGTCCGATGGCGAGTTCGAGCTTCTTTTCCCGCTTTTCGGTCACCTGATGCGGATTTTGCGTCAGGCTCCCTGTGCTCCCTTTGGTGCCGCGGCCGGTTTATCAGCTGCCTTCTTCCCGGGTTTTGCGTGTTTCGTCATTTCAAGAATGTTCTTTCCGAGAGCGGATGAGCAGCAGGAAACCTGAGCCCGTACCTAGGGTCAGGACCCATTAATTTGGTTAATTGGCGCAGCAAACGGCAATGAGCTGCAAGGAAAAGCGCGACAAGCGGGCTTTCTGCCCGGTTGAGCGGTTTGACGCAGCAGATCGAAGCTGTTTTTGCGTCCCGCAGGGATAGGGTGAATTTGCCCGGCAACGTCGTTGCAAATCTTTGGAAACCGGACGGTTTCCTGCAGCTTTGCGCCTCGTATCCGAACAAATTCATCCCTACCAATTCATCCAAATGAATGGGTCCTGACCCTAGATACCGTTATCCGCACGCCGCCTGTCAAGGGCCTGCTCGAGCCTGCCGGAGGCCGGGTTGTTGCGTCAGTCGGTTGGCGATGACCAGGAAAGCGGTTCTTCGCCCAGATAGGGCGCGGGGCCCTGTGCCGCCGGGCGGCTGCCATCAATGCGCAGGGGCGACAGCAGCGTATTGAAGCTCTCGTCTCCGCGCCGTGTTTCGCCGATCATGCCGAGTTCCTGGAGTATCCCGGAGTTGACCAGCTGGTGCCAGTCCATGACGGGGGCCGCCCACAGATCCGCGTCGTCCATCTTGTCCAGCCACGCCTGTGTCGGCTGTGCGGCGACCTGATCGGCAAGCAGCCGCGCGATCACATCACGGTCCTCGAACGGGTCCAGACCCTCAAGAGACGCGGAGATCCCAAGGCACCGGAAGAGCGCCTGAAGGTCATTCATGGCGATTGCCATATGGCCGTCGGCCGTCTGATAGACGCCATAGGGAGCGGCGAGATAGGCATGGGCGGGGTTGTTGCGCGGACGGGTCGGTGTCTGACGGCCGTCATTCAGGAAGGTCGACAAGAGCTCGAACTGCAGGTCGGTGATCGCTTCGATCAGGCTCGTTTCGACAACGCCGCCTTCACCGGTGATGCCGCGCCGGACCAGCAGCGCCAGGATGCCCTGCGCAAGGGCCGCGCCGGCCAGCACGTCGGCGACGGGCAGACCTATGGCGACCGGTCCGTGCTGTTCCGCCCCCGTCAGCCACATGACACCGCTGCGCGCCTGCGCCAGCAGGTCCTGACCTGGCAAGGTGGACCAGTCATTGTCGCTGCCATAGCCGGAGACGGAGCCATAAACGATGCGGGGGTTCCGTTCCCTGACTTCCTTCGGACCGAAGCCAAGCCGTTCGATGACGCCGGGCCGGAAGTTCTGCACGACGACATCGGCCTCGTCGATCAGCTCCCACACCTTCCGCCGGTCCGTTTCCGATTTGAGGTCGAGCGCGAGGGACCGTTTGCCCCTGTTGATTGCGTGGAAAATCGTGCTTTCCCCGTCAATCAGGACATCGGACACGTAGAGATAGCGGGAGAGGTCACCCTTGCCGCTGCGCTCGATCTTGATCACGTCCGCGCCGAGGTCGGCAAGGCGGAGGGTTGCATAGGGACCGGCAAGGAACTGGCTGAAATCGACGATCTTCAGGCCCTTCAACGGTGCGTTGCTCATGTCAGGCACCCTCCCGGAAGCTTGCGGCGAAGGCGGCGTCAAGCGCCGCGATCGCCTCATCGATAGCGGTTTCGCCGGTCAGCGCCGCATTGACGATCTCCGAGCCTTGCTGCTGAAAGGCCATGTAGCCGTCATGCCGGGGCCTCAGCCAGGCCGCCTCATGTGTCAGTCTGGTATTCCAGTAGGCGTTAAGAACCGGCTCGTTCACCTCGGCGCTTCCCCACGCAACCGCGTTGCCGGGCTGACCGTTCGCCCGCGCATAAATACCCGACTGGCACTTCGCGCCGGCGACCCAGGCGACGAAACGGCTGCAGAGTTCCGGCTGCCGGGTCCGGCTGGAAACGGCAAGGCCGGTTCCGCCGAGCGCGGAGCCGACCGGACCGAAGGATCCGAGCACCGGAATATCGGTAAAGGCGAGGCGGTGCGCACGATAATCCTGGTTCGCGTAGCCCTTGTAGAGATAGGTGAGCGGCGCCAGGCGCAGCGAACTGTCTTCAGCCAGCCGGTCCATCGTGGCGATCGGGTCCATCTTGAAGCAGTCCGGATCGATGTGATCGGTCACGGCTTTCAGTTCCGAAAAAACGGTTCTGGCAACGGGTCCCGGCAGCAGGCGTTCCCGGTCCGACCCGCAGGGATGACCGATATTGGCGGCGAGGGTATAAACGCACATGAGACAGTGCGGCGGCCGCATGGGCAGGATGACGGCGCCCTGCAACGCCGCCTCCTTCACATCCGACCAGGTCGCGGCCCGTCCGCCGAGGTCCGGGCGATGCGCCTGCACCTGCGTGGCGGCATCGACGGGCAGGGCCCATTGATGGCCGTCAATCGTGTAGCTCGCATAGCTCTTGCCGACCGTTTCATTGGCAATCGCGGTCAGGTCCTCTTCCGGTATGCATGCATCAAGCGCCAGCAGACAGCCCTCACGCGCTGCAGCTCCCACATGGGGATGGTCGATGATCATGAGGTCGTATTCTGCAGCGAGTTCATCGACAGGCGTGCTTTCAAATCCCTGCAGTGATCTCTTGTCCCAGGCGATCGCAACACCGGGGTTCGCTGCCTCGAATTCGGCGGTCGCCGCGATCAGCGGGTCGTAGCCGCGCGGGTCCGACCATGTCATTCCTTTGAGGGCGATCGCGCCGGTCATGCTCATGTCTTTCCTGTTTCTTCCAAACGATATTCAAACGGCCGCGCCCGCGCCGATCTTTTTCGAAATCTCCCTGCCGGCATCAATCAGCACCTGCTTGCACGCGTCGATATCCGGATCGCCGGATTTTATGAGCCGCCTGACAAAAGGCACCGTCAGCGAGGCGGCGACCTCTCCGCCAAATCCGATTATGGGAACGGAGACGTTGTGGACCCCCTGAATGATCGCTGACGGGCTCTGGCAAACGCCCGTCTCGGTGGCCTGCCGCACCGTGTCTTCAAAGACTTCCAGGGCCTCCTGGGTGAAGTTCGGATTTTTCGAGCACAACTGTGCCCGTTTTTCGCGGGTCATCTGATAGCTCAGGCAGGCGCCCGACGAGGTGAACACCATCGGGACACGCGCACCAAGGCGCACGGATGTGATGTTGTTTCCCGGCGGATCGACCTGTGCGATGACAAGAATCTCGCTGCCGTTGAGGATCGCCAGGTGCACGGACTGGTTCAGCCTGATCGCGGTTTCTTCCATGATTTCTCCGGCCACGGCCGTCAGGCGTTTCGTCGGCGGAAAGCGATGGGACAGCTCGAACATGCGCATGGTCAGGGAATAGCGCTCGCTGGCAGTGTCCAGCATCACGTAGCCACGGCTCTGGAGAACGGCCAGCATGCGGTAGATCTCGCTGATCGAGCGGTTGAGCGCTTGTGCGATTTCCGCCTTCTTCAGGCCCTGCGACTGCTCGGCCAGAAGCTCCAGAATGTCGAGCCCCTTCGACAAAGCCGGCGCGCTGTATTTCAGGTTCGGGTCGGCTTCGCCGCTTTCCTTGTTGTCCTTGACCTTCTCCGACACCGGGCACCTCTCGTTTCTCGTCCAAAAGCCCTGTGTGCCTTAGAGCTGCCACAGCCTGCAAGCGTTGAGACGATAAAGCGCGTTTCTTTCGTCATCAGACCAACCAGCGGTCAGGTTGTGCGTGGCGGCCACCCAGATCGCGAGACCGCCCCCGAGATTACAGACCGGGCTGTCGGAGCCCCAGACAATCCGGTCGGTGCCGAATGCCTCCACGGTTTCGTCGACATAGGGTCTTATGTCCTCAAGGGTCCATGTGTCCGGATCGCCATAGGCAATAACCCCGGAAATCTTGGCGGCCACGTTCGGCCTCTCGGCCAGTGCCCTGATGCCTGCCCGCCAGGGGTCGAAAGACTGCGCGGCAACATCGGGAACGCCGCAGTGATCGAGGACAAACTGAACATCGGGGCAATGGTCGACCAGCTCCAGGGCCAGGCCATGCTGCCGCGGGAACACGCACAGATCAAAGGTCAGTCCCGTTCCCGCCATGCTCTTGATGTTGTCGCGGAAGGTTACCGTTGTGCTCGTTTCGTCGGGAACGACATGAAGCACGCGCCTCAGACCCTTGACGCCGGGATTGCTTGCCGCGCGTTCCAGAAAGGCCGGAAAGCCGGCGTTCTCCGGGCGGCAGGAGGAAATGGCACCGCGCAACAGGCTGTCCGGCTCAGCCATCAACTCCTCGATCATCCGGGTTTCGTCTTCAATCAGCTGTTCGGCGACGTCCACTTCCATGTGCAGGCACCCCTCGATCCCGAGGCGGCCGGCGTTGCGTGTGTAAGCGTCGAACCGGCTGTCCTGGTTCAGAGCTTCGACGTCGCTCAGCCAGGGATAGTCCAGCCGGTCCCGGTAAATGAGATGCAGGTGTGTATCGAACAGCATGTCGAGGGTCCTCCCGTTCTCCAGATAATCGTTGACTAAATATAAAAGTCAAGTTTATATATGAATTATCGACGCGAAGAGCAGGGCTGACCTTCGCCGATGAACGGGAGGAACAGATGGGTAATCACAGACTTAAATCGCTGCTGTGCGCGACCGCGCTGGTGGCTGTTGCCGGCAATGCTGCTGCCGGTGAATTCGATGGAGTGACGCTGCAGGCCAAGCTGATCGGCGGCCAGCAATACGAGGCGCTCTACGCACGCATCGGCGAGTGGGAAGAAAAGACCGGTGCGCAAGTCGACGTCATTTCAAAGAAAAACCATTTTGAACTCGACAAAGAATTCAAGTCCGACCTGGCTGCGGGCACGCTTGGCTGGTGCGTCGGCTCCAATCACTCCTCGTTTGCGTCCCAGTACCCGAGCCTCTACACGGATCTGACGCCCTACCTGACAGCCGACTTCATCGGGGAATACGTTCCGTCCAACATCGCCGCCTCCAAGATCGGGGACGCGCTGGTGATGCTGCCGCGCGCGCAGTTCGACGTGTCGGCGCTCTATTACCTGAAGTCCATCTACGAGGATGAGGACAACAAGGCCGCCTACAAGGCGAAGACGGGCCGTGATCTTGCTCCGCCCGACACCTGGGACGAGTACAAGGAACAGGCGATCTTCTTCACCGATGCCCCGAATTTCTACGGCACGCAATATGCCGGCAAGGACGAGGCAATCGTCGGCCGCTTCTACGAGCTGGTCATTGCCGAAGGCGGGCAACTCTTCAACGACGACTGGTCGCCTGCCTTCAATTCGGACGCCGGCAAGCGTGCGCTCAAGTGGTTCGTTGACCTCTATGAGGCCGGTGCCGTTCCTCCCGGCACGACCTCCTATCTCTGGGACGATCTCGGACAGGGCTTTGCGTCCGGAACGATCGCGCTGAACCTGGACTGGCCGGGCTGGGCCGGTTTCTTCAACGGCGAGGATTCCTCCAAGGCGGCCGGAGATGTCGGGGTCAAGGTTCAGCCTGCAGGCACCGCCGGCGTGCGCACCGGCTGGTCCGGGCACCACGGCTTTTCGGTCACGGAATCCTGTGACAACAAGGAAGCCGCCGCGTCCCTGGTTGCCTGGCTGACCAATGAAGACAGCCAGAAACTGGAAAGCTCCGCCGGTCCTCTGCCGACGCGGACCGCCGTCTGGGACCATGTTGTTTCCTCAGCAGAGGGCGACGCCTACCGGACCGAGGTGCTGAAGGCCTTCCAGGCCGCCGCCTCGCATGCGTTCCCGGCGCCGCAGACGCCTTACTGGATCGAAGCGACCAACCTCATCTATCCAGAGCTGCAGGCCGCCATCCTCGGCGACAAGTCGATCGACGATGCGTTGAACGATGCTTCTGAAGCCGTGGATGAAATGATGCAGGAGAACGGCGTCTACTGACGCCGTCAATTGACCGGGGAATACGTTCCCCGGTCCCTTTCCGGGCCCGGCCCGGCATCCAGGTTCCACTGAAATTCCCTGTTTTCAAGGACGCAAGCAATGTCACGCTTCCGGCCACCGCCCTGGTTCGTTCTGCTGCTGCCCGCGATCATCATCCTGTCGGCAGTGGTCCTGATCCCGCTGCTGCTGTCGCTCTACTCCAGTTTCACGCCCTACCGGCTGACGCGTCCGGAGACGCTGTACAAGTGGATCGGCACCTACAACTACGAAAAGGCGATCGAGAGCGCGCATTTCTGGGCCGCTTTCGGAAGAACAATTCTGCTTCTGACCATTGCCCTCAACCTTGAAATGCTGATGGGTCTCGGTCTGGCATTGCTGGTCAACAAGGTCACCTATGGCCAGCGGACGCTGCGCACGATCATGATGTTCCCGATGATGTTCTCGCCGATCCTTGTCGGGTTCCAGTTCAAGTTCATTTTCAACGACAATGTCGGTCTGGTGAACAACGCCCTGCAGTCGCTCGGGCTCTCCAACGTCGCGATCCCCTGGCTGGTCGACGGGCAACTTGCCTTCTTCTCGATCCTGGTTGCCGAAATGTGGTCGTCGACGTCTGTCTTCGCGATCCTGATCCTGGCGGGCCTGTTTGCGGTGCCACGGGATCCGATCGAGGCGGCGAAAGTCGACGGCTGCACGCCCTGGCAGAGCTTCCGGCACATAACGCTGCCCTACATCATGCCGTTCATCTACATCGCGCTGGCGATCCGGTCACTCGATGTCGCACGCGCCTACGATATCGTGCAGATCATGACGAATGGCGGGCCTGCGCGCAGGACCGAGCTGCTTTGGACCCTGATCGGCAGGACCGGCTATGTCGATGCCAAGATGGGCTACGCGAATGCCATGGGCTACATCTCCATCTTCCTCGCGATCTTCTTCACCATCTACTTCTTCCGCAAGCTGAATGCCGCGCGGAGCGAACTTGGCATGGCGGGCTGAGACATGAATGAAAATCTTCAATACCGGATTCGGGCGCGCCTTCTGAAGGCGCTGCACTTCGTGACGCTGTTCATCGCGATGGCCATCATCTGCGTCCCGGGTCTGTGGGTGGTTCTCAACTCCTTCCGTCCGACCGTCGAGATCATGGCCAAGCCGCCCGTCTGGGTGCCCGGCGACCTCAACCTCGATAATTACCGAGCCATGTTCGGCGCGGTCGGCGAAGGCGGCGTGCCGGTGCTGCAGTACTTCACCAACTCCCTGATCATTTCGGTTACCTCGACACTGATCGCGATCCTGGTCGGCATGGCCGGCGGATATGCCTTCGCCCGCTACCGGTTCAAGGGCAAGGCATCCATCTTCATCGGCCTGATGCTGACGCGGGCGGTGCCGGGCGTTTCCCTGTCCCTGCCGCTCTTTATCGTCATGGCGAAGACAGGGCTGATCGACACGCATATGGGGCTGATCCTGGTCTATGTGGCGCTGAACGTGCCCTTTACCATCTGGCTGATCGACGGTTTCTTCCGCCAGGTGCCGGTGGAACTTGCCGAAGCGGCGGAAATCGACGGGTGCACGCGCTGGCAGGCGTTCTGGAAGGTGGAGTTTCCGGTGGCCCGTGCTGGTGTCGCATCGGCCGGCATATTCGCCTTCCTCACCAGCTGGAACGAATATGCGCTGGCCAGCCAGCTGACCCGGTCAACCTTTTCAAAGACCATGCCGGTGGGCCTTCGGGATTTCACCAGCGAGTTCACCATCAACTGGGGAGGGATGTGTGCGCTTGCGGTGCTGATGATCATACCGGCACTGATCCTCACCTTCCTGGTCCAGAAACACCTTATTGCCGGCCTGACCTTCGGCGGCGTCAAAGGATAAGACAGAATGGCGAAAGTAAACCTGCGGAAGGTTGTCAAGAAATACGGCGCGTTGCAGGTCGTTCACGGCATTGACCTGGACATTGACGATAACGAGTTCGTCGTTCTGGTCGGGCCGTCGGGATGCGGCAAATCGACGACGCTGCGGATGATCGCGGGCCTGGAAGCCATCTCGGACGGCGAGATTTCCATCGGGGAGCGGGTGGTGAACGATCTGCCGCCGCGCAACCGCAACATCTCGATGGTGTTTCAGAACTATGCCCTTTATCCGCACATGACCGTGCGCGAAAACCTCGGCTTCTCGCTCAAGATCGCGAAGCAGCCGCAGGAAGAGATCGACCGGGCCGTCGATGCGGCGGCGCAGATCCTGAGCCTGTCGGACTACATGGACCGGAAACCGGGAGCGCTGTCCGGCGGCCAGCGTCAAAGGGTGGCGATGGGACGTGCCATCGTGCGGCATCCCGACGTGTTTCTGTTCGACGAACCGTTGTCGAACCTCGACGCGAAGCTGCGCACACAAATGCGCACCGAGATCAAGAAGCTGCACCAAAAGGTCCAATCGACAATCGTCTATGTCACGCATGACCAGGTGGAAGCGATGACGCTGGCCGACCGGATCGTGATCATGCGCGATGGCCATATCGAACAGGTCGGAACGCCCCTCGACGTATTCGAGACACCTGCGAACACCTTTGTCGCGACGTTCATCGGGTCTCCGCCGATGAACCTCCTTGGCGGGGTGATCAAGGACGGCGGGATCGCCATCGAAGGCGGTCCGCAGATTGCCGTGCCTGACCCTTTCACCGGCAAGGTCTCGAACGGCCAGGAGGTGATTCTCGGGTTCCGTTCGGACAATCTGATGCCGGAGGGGCATACAATGCCGATGCAAGGCGGCTTTACCGAGTTCGACATGAAGGTGGATCTTTCCGAGCCGCTCGGCACGGAAACGCTCCTGTTCGGATCGCTCGCCGGAAAGGAAGTTCAGGCGAAGATGCTGAACCCGCGCCCGGTGGCGAACGGAGAAGAACTGCGCTTTCAACTGGACCTGACACGCTGTCACCTGTTTGACGCGAATAGCCAGCAGTCGCTGAGGTAAGACATGGCCGAGATCAGAAACGTCCGCATCTACATGGCCGACCTGAAGCCGAAGGTGAAACGGGTCGATGCCATACAGAGCTTCGTCAGCCAGGAGACACCCTTTGTCGAGATCACCGATGCCGACGGTGTCTCGGGGCGCGGCTACAGCTATACGATCGGCCAGGGCGGGCCGGCTGTCATGGCGCTGCTGAGCCAAACCCTCGTGCCGCAGCTGATCGGCCGGGAAGCCGAGGAGATCGAGCGGATCTGGCGCGATCTCCTGTTCTCGACACATGCGACGGCGGTCGGTGCCATCACGTCTCTGGCGCTTGCCGCGATCGACACGGCTCTCTGGGACCTGCGCTGCAAGCGTGCGCGGCTGCCGCTCTGGCGCATGCTTGGCGGAGCGAAAGACCGGGTGCCCATGTACACGACTGAGGGCGGCTGGCTTCATATCGAGACGCAGGCTCTGGTGGACGATGCGCTTGCGGCCCAGGCGATGGGATTTGCCGGTTCGAAGATCAAGATCGGCCGGCCGCATCTGAGTGAGGACCGCGCGCGCCTCAAGGCCGTGCGCGAGGCGGTGGGCGATGCCTACGAGATCATGGTCGACGCAAACCAGTGCTTCTCGCGCGCCGAGGCGACCCGCCGTGCCCGGGTCCTGGAGGAGTTCAATATCGGCTGGTTCGAAGAACCGATGCCGGCCGACGACGTCATGGAGCATGCGCGGCTGGCCGCCCATACATCCGTTCCGATTGCGGTGGGGGAGAGCCTCTATTCTCTGAGCCAGTTCAAGGATTATCTGGTGAGCGGCGCGGCCGGTATCGTCCAGGCGGATGTTGCGCGGATCGGCGGCATCACGCCCTGGATGAAGGTTGCCCATCTGGCCGAGGCCCACAACGTTCCGGTCTGCCCGCATTTCCTGATGGAGCTTCATGTCAGTCTCGTCTGCGCGATCCCGAACGCGCCCTGGCTTGAATACATCCCGCAGCTCGACAGTCTCACCGGATCGGGGATGCGCATGGAGGCAGGCAGCGCCATTCCGTCAAACACGCCGGGTCTCGGGATCGACTGGGACGGGGAAAAACTGGCCGCCGCCCGGATCGCACCGTTCGATGCCGAATTCTCAAAGTAGGAGCCTGTCATGCAGAGAATGGGAATGATGATCGGCCTGGAGCAGGAAAAGGTCGCTGAATACAAGCGCCTGCACGCAGATGTCTGGCCCGGTGTCCTGAAGATGATCTCGGATTGCAATATCCGCAACTACTCGATCTTCCTGAAAGAACCCGAAAACACTCTCTTCGGCTATTGGGAATATCACGGCGAGGACTTTGCGGCCGACGCGGCGAAAATGGCCGCCGATCCGGAAACGCAACGCTGGTGGGATGTCTGCATGCCCTGCCAGAAACCGCTGGAAACCCGGAAGGACGGGGAATGGTGGGCCATGATGGAAGAGGTCTTTCACCTGGATTAGAACCTTTCAGACACCGGCGCAGCCGGCTTTTGATGCAGGCAACGAAAGGCTCTGGAGACACGATGTTCGAGGATCTGCAACAGCATTGGCCACGGGCGGCCAACCCGAAACCGATCGTCATTTTCGGCGCGGGTTCCATCGTGACGGACGCCCACCTGCCGGCCTATGCCAATGCCGCATATACCGTCGCGGGGATCTATGATCCGGACCTGGAAAAGGCACGGGCGGTCGCGCAGACACACGGGATCGCCGCCTTTTCAAGCCCGGAGGAAGCGGCCGGCCACGCTGACGCGGTCTTTGATCTTGCGACACCGCCCGATGCGCATGCGGACATTCTCGCCATCCTGCCGCCGGGCTCCGCGGTGCTGATCCAGAAGCCGATGGGCAGCGATCTTGCCGGTGCGACGCGGATCCTGAAGATCTGCAGGGACCGCGATCTTCTGGCCGCGGTGAATTTTCAGCTGCGCTTTGCGCCGATGATGCTCGCCCTGCAGGATGCGGTGACAAAGGGTGTCCTCGGCGACATCGTCGATTTCGATGCCTGGCTCGCGGTCGATACGCCCTGGGGACTGTGGAAGTTTCTCGAACCCCTGCCGCGTGTCGAAATCAGCCTGCATTCCATTCACTACCTGGATTTCATCCGCAGTCTGCTCGGCAATCCGTCCGGCGTGCATGCCAAATCGATGGGGCATCCCTCGTCCAGGATTGCCCAGACCCGCACCGCCGCGATCCTGGACTATGGAGACAGGGTCCGCTGTGCGCTGTCGATCAACCACAATCATGCGTTCGGGCGCAAACACCAGGCCTGCGAATTCCGCATCTGCGGAACCAAAGGCGCCGCCTACCTGCAACTCGGGGTCAACCTCGACTATCCGAAGGGGGAGCCGGACATTCTTGAAATCAACACGGGCGAGGGCTGGCAAAGCGTCGCGCTCGACGGCAGCTGGTTTCCGGATGCGTTCACAAGCCGGATGAGCCAGCTTCAGCGCGTTGCCACGGGAGAGGAAGACAATCTCGTCAGCAGCGTCGAGGATGCCTGGCACACGATGGCCCTTGTCGAAGCCGCCTATGAAAGCAGCGCCGCGCCTGCCACGCCGATTGCGAGGAAGCCCCGATGAATATTCAGGAAATCTACTACGAGGACTACGAGATCGGGCATGTGCGCGAGACATTCGGCCGGACGATCACGGAAACGGACTTTGTCGTTCATGCCGGGCATACTGGAGACTTCTTTCCCCACCACATGGATGCCGAATGGTGTGCCAGGCAGGAATTCGGGCAGCGCATCGCCCACGGCACGATGGTGTTTTCCATCGGTATCGGACTGACGGCGAGCGCCATCAATCCCGTCGCGTTTTCCTATGGCTATGACCGGCTGCGTTTCATCAGGCCGGTTCATATCAACGATACGATCCGCACGCGTCTGACGATCGACCGGAAGTTCCCGGACCCGAAGCGGGCGGGCATGGGGCAGGTCTTCGAAAAATGCGAGGTCCTGAACCAGCGGGACGAAACCGTCCTGTTCGCCGAGCATATCTACCTGGTCGAGATGCGCGGCGAAGGGTGAGCAGCGTGAATATCCCGTCGTCTTGCCGACGGGCATTCGAGATGATCCGTCGATCCAGAAGGAAGGAACGCCATGAGTGACCTGCGCTATGACGACGAACACGGCGATGCGAAGCTGTTCAACGTGGAAACCTGGCTTTACGAGGATTTCGTGGTTGGCGACAAGTGGCGCTCCATCCGCCGGACCATTTCCGAAGGAGAGGCAATGCTGTTCAACAGCCTTGTCATGGACAATCACCCTTACGTCGCCGACGAGATCTTCGCGTCCGAAGACGGGGTGTTCAACCGCCGTCTGGTCGCCGGTGCCATGGTGTTCAGCTACGGCCTCGGGCTGATGGCGCACAACAACGTCAACACGTTCTCCTACGGCTATGACAAACTGCGTTTCATCAAGCCGGTCTTTATCGGAGATACGATCTACACGGTACGGACCAACCTGGAAAAACGCCCGAAATACGAAGAGATGGGGCTCGTGAAGGTGTCCTATCAGGTTTACAAGAACAAGGGCGAACTGGCGCTCTATGCCGAGCACCTGCAGACCGTGAAATATCGCCACCCGGAGAATTTCACAGCTGAAAAGAGTGCTGGTTCGGGCTGAGAGGCCGGACCCTAGTCCAGATATCTCCCGGTATCCGCACCGAGCGCCGGTCCGCCGGCAGCCGATGTCATCACCTGTCCGTCCATGCGGATCGGGCAGCGGGTCGTTCTGATCGCTGTGCCGTCGGGGGCCTTGACGGTCTGGACGGCATCAAGCGCCGCGAAGCCTTCCGTTTCGATCAGCGCCGGCCAGTCCAGTACGCGCGCACACCAGATGTCGGCTGGTTCCAGCTTGTCCAGCCAGTCTCCGACATCGCCCTCTCGCAGAAAATCACGGAGCACGGACTTGATTTCGTCCCGTTGCGAAAAGGCGAGGCCGGGATCTGAGAAAGGCAGCAGGGACGGGCACTCCAGGAGCTCCGCAAGTTTCGCGATAGGGGCCATGGCGAAGGCGATGTATCCGTCCCTGCAGGCGTAGATCCCGTAAGGCGCACCGACGGAGGCGTTGGCGTTGCTGACGGCGCTGCGTTCCGACATGGCGCCGTCGCCGTTCAGGAAGGCCGTGAAGAGCTCGAACTGCATGTCGATTGCCGAGGACATCAGGTCGACCTCGACAAGGCCGCCCTCGCCGGTTTTTTCGCGCCGGAGCAGGGCTGCCATGATGCCCTGGACCAGGTGATTGCCGCAGGTAATGTCGAGTGCCGCGAAGCCGGCGGGAACCGGCGGGTCGCCGCGGTTCCCCGACAGCCAGGCCATGCCGCTCAGGGACTGGACGAGAAGATCCTGCCCGGGTTTTTTGACCCAGGGACCGGTCGTGCCGTAGCCGGTGACGGCACCATAGACAAGTCGGGGATTGATCCTGCCGACGTCGTCCCATCCAAGCCCTATCCGTTCCATCACGCCCGGCCGGAAATTGTGGATCATCACGTCCGAGGATTTCAGGAGGTCCTTGATCCTGGCAAGGTCTTCCGGGTTCTTCAGGTCGGCGGCAACGCTCGCCTTGTTTCTGTTGATCGTATGAAACAGCAAGCTGTCGGGGCCGACTTTCTGATCGGAGATCACCAGCGATCTGCACAAGTCGCCGACGCCGGGCCGCTCGACCTTGATCACCTCAGCCCCAAGGTCCGCGAGCCGGAGCGCTGCCATCGGACCAGCCAGGAACTGGGCAAAATCGAGGACACGCAATCCTTCCAGCGGTTTCATGACGTCCGGCTCCCTAACAATCCGTATATAAAACTTTATTTTATATACCAATAAACCAGGTGACGCATCGCTTCAAGCTCGCCGGCGAATGACCTGTATGCGCGGGGATGCCAATTTTCTTCCCCAAAACACACCCTGGCTGCTTGTGGTTGCGGGCGGTGACAAGTCCTGCGCAGAATGCGGGTGCTCAGGAACAGCCGTTTCCGTTCAACCGGGGCCGACAACCTGGGCAGAAGTGAACCATCCGTCTCGCAAGAGTGTGTGAAAGAATGTCAAACGACAACAACCAGGGTGGCGGCTGGGCGCCATCGACGCGCTACCCCGATCCGTCCGTCATTTCGCTTGATCCGCGGTTCGACGCGCTGAAACTGCCGCTTGCCGGTGTCGAGAGGCTTGCCACGGGCTGCCGCTGGAACGAGGGGCCGGTCTGGTTCGGCGATGGCCGTTACCTTCTGTGGAGCGATATCCCCAACAACCGGATCATGCGCTGGGACGAAGTCACGGGTGCGGTATCCGCCTATCGTGAGCCGTCGACATTCGCCAACGGCCAGACACGCGACCGTCAGGGACGCCTGATCACGTGCGAGCATGGCGGCCGGCGGGTCATACGCACGGAATATGACGGCACGATCACGGTCCTGATCGACCGGTTCGACGGCAAGCGCCTGAACTCTCCCAACGATGTCGTGGTGAAATCGGACGGAACGGTGTGGTTCTCCGATCCACCCTTCGGCATCCTGGGCAATTATGAAGGTCACAGGTCGGAACCCGAACTTGGCCAGAACGTTTACCGCCTTGATCTGGAGACGGGAGAGGCGTCGGTCGTTGCAGACGATATTCTCGGTCCCAACGGGCTGGCCTTTTCACCGGATGAGAGCAAGCTCTACATCGTCGAATCCCGCGGCATTCCGAACCGGAAGATTCTCGAATACGATGTCGCGGCAAACGGCAGGTCGATCTCGGACAAGCGTATCCTGATCGATGCCGGGCCCGGTACGCCGGACGGTTTCCGCGTCGATGTCGAAGGCAACCTGTGGTGCGGCTGGGGCATGGGGTCTGCGGACCTGGACGGGGTCATGATCTTTGCGCCGGACGGCACGCCGATCGGTCGCATTGCACTGCCGGAGCGCTGCGCGAACCTGTGTTTCGGCGGGCGCGCGAACAGCCGCCTCTTCATGGCTGCGAGCCACTCGGTCTATGCGCTTTACGTCAATGTCGCCGGGGTGAAGGGCGGCTGACAAAACAGTTCCGCACGGAATACGGCAAAGCGGGAGGGGGAAATGGATTGTTTCAGGGGCCTGCGTAACATACTTGCGAAATCCAGCCTTGCTGCCGTCCTGCTGCTTGGCCCGGTGCCGGATGTCCTTTCCGCAGACGGGGGCAAGGCCCAGGAGGCCCTGCGCAATTTCGACCGGGCGATGCTCTCGATCCTGCGCCGGAGCCAGACGGAGCTGACCGCCAGGACGCGTCCCGTCATGCTCATCGCCCGCGATGTGACCGTCGTATCGGAGACTGGCGAAAAGACATATCCCCGGGACGGGCGGGGCTACAACGAACTCAAGACCACCTCCCACGTTCTGCTCGGGATTATCGGCGCCGTCACGCCCTGGCCGCAAGACGACGCCGGAAAGGCCCGGATGCGGACGGAGCTTGGCGTCGTCAAGGCCGAGATAACGGCGTTTCTCCCGGCGATCGACGGTCTGGATCTGCCCGCGGACACACGGGCGAGGCAGCGCGACATGCTGGGCATGGCCAGGGCGTTCGTCGACCGTGCGCTGTCCGGTGAAGAACTGACACGGACGCAGGTTTCGGCGGCGATCAACACCATGCGACCGGTCTGGGCGGCCAATATGCGCGAGGCTGCCCGCACGGAACTGGAAGCCCTTCACCGTGCTGTTTCCTCTGCCCGCAAGGACCTGTCCGCGGATCAGTGGAGCCGGCTCTATGTGATCAGTCACGGTGGCCCAGACGTTCGCGCGGTCAACGTCGTGCGGCTTTACCTGCAGCGCGTGATGCCCGCCAAGATGGACGCGGGACAGGTGCTTTTTGCGGTCGACACCCACGGCAAGGAGAACATGATCGACTATGCCGGCTATGTGCGCATGCAGCGGATTGTCGGTGCCTGGGCTTTCGGGGATCCAAAGCGGATGGAAGTCGACCTTCTGGGGTACGAAGCCGGCGCAATCCTGGACGAGATCATATCCGCCCCTCCGCCAGAAAGCGGTTACCTGCAATGAGGGTTCCGGTCGACACCGGCCGAAACGTGCCTGAACCGGCAATCCTCACCCTTCGCAAAAGCGCTCTAGGAGCTTCCCACTTCGTGCACGGCACCATTGAGGCGACCTTTCCGCCAGATGCCGGGAGGGCTGCCGAATTCGCGTTTGAAGGCTGTCGAAAAGGAGGGCTCGGAATCGTATCCCGCCGCCAACGCGATCGAGCCGATTGCACGGGTGGGCTCCGTTTCGAGCTGATTGGCTGCCATGATGAGGCGCCAGCGGGTCAGGTAGCGCACGGGCGTAACGCCCGTGACGTCGGAAAAGCGCGCCGCGAAACTGGACCGTGACATTCCGACTTCCGATGCAAGGCCGGTTACCTGCCAGTCCTTTCCGGGATCCGCGTGGATCAGTTGCAGCGCCTTTGCGATCTTGGGGTCCTTCATGCCCGCAATCCAGCCTGATTTTTCCGGCGCGTAGTCCTTCAGCCAGCCGCGCATGAACGACATGTACAAGAGATTGACCAGTCCATCGAGCTGCGCCAGTGCCCCGGGGGCGTCCGAATGGGCTTCGGCCGCGACCGCGCGCAGGACCGGCTCCAGCGCCGAGAAGCTGGAATGGCTCCGGTCCCGCAGGACAACCTGCTCGGACAGGTGTTCCACGAGGTCTTTTGCCGTCTGACTGCTGAAGTTGAAGCGCGCGCAGATGATCGATGTCTCCTCACCCTCGGTGTCCTTGACGACTTCGCATAACTCGCCGGCGTGCACGTCATGCATTCGCACACGGGTGTCGTCTTCCGCGAAGGTGATCATCTGGGCATTCGGGGCGCTCCCCAGGACATGTCCGTGCCCCTTCGTGAACATGACCATGTCGCCCGGCTTCAGGTGAATTGTCTTGTCGCGGAAGGTAACGCAGGCCGTGCCCTTGAAAATGCAATGAAAGACAGCCTCATCGGCTTCGGGAGATTCGAACGCCCAGTTGCCGCGCAGGCTCAAAAGACCCGTGACCCGGTTTCTGACGGTGATGTGTTTCAGGATATTGCTGATCAGGTCCAAAGGTCATCTCTCCCGAAGATGAGATTTGTGACAAGGAAAGTTATTACGGGTTTGAAGCTAGGTGAATATTGGCGCATGGAAAGTGACCCACATCACTGTCGGCCGTGTTTCGGACGCATGAAAAAGACACTTGGCGTTTGGAAGAAGAAATTGGATTGCACAAACCGGCGGTATGCTCCGGCCGGCAGATCGGGCTCACTCAGCCGGCACCAAACCGGGTACCGTTTGCCATCAGGTCAATGCCGGAACCGTCCGGCCAGGGAAGGAAAATTCGGTGATCCCTGACGGATCATCCTCTTCTTGCGGGTCTGCGAGGGCTGTTCACCGAAATGCTTGCGATAGTAGAGCGCAAATCGGCTGCAATCCCAAAAACCTTCAAAGGCGGCGATATTGCCGACGGACTCTCCCGAGTAGTGCTTGTCGCAAAGCCTTCGCCGCGCATTGTGCAGCCGAATGGCCCGTGCATAGGAATGCGGACCCATCTTGACGTGACTGGCAAAAGCCTGTTCGACGGAACGTGTCGATCCCAGCCTGGAAAGTGCGTCGTTCAAACCGTCGCCGATCGTGAAATCATGTTCGCAAATGAGGCGCCGGGCCCGGAAAAAACGATCAGCGGCCGGTGTGCGCCGATCGACCTCAATCCCGTCATGTATCAGCCACTCCAGCGAAAAAGCGGACATGATTCCGGACATCATTGCTTCGCTCACGGACTGGCCTGATTTCGACCCTCCGTTCAATGAGCGGCCTGTTCCACCCAAAAGAGCAAGCATGACGTCTTCTTTCATTCGGGATGCGAGCCGTTTCGATCGGACAAATTCGCCTTCAGGCCGTACCGTCTCAAACCAGGCCCTTGCTTCCGGGATCAGAATTTCACTTTCAAGAATGACCTTGCTCGCAACGCTCAGCGTCAGAAGCGTGCTGTTCTCCGGCGCAGGCATCGCCGCACCGCCTTCGGGCGGGAGCACAAAGATCCACGAGGCGGGGTCCCTTGCACCGAAAACCTGCTCTTCGTTGTCCTCGCCAATGCAAACGCAAAACAGAAACCTTTCCGGCTCGACATCCATGCGCATTTCGACCGTGTGTGCACATTGGGACAGGTGGATGGAAGCCTCGTTCATTGGTGCAAAGACCACGTTTGCATCGAACTTGCCCGGGCTGAGCTGGATGCCTTCCAGCGTTACGCCGTGAAACAAACCCGAAAACTGGTCGATGTCGTCGCATGCGAAGCTTTTCGCAGCGGGCGATTCGTCGGGTCTCTTTTCCGCATCGCCGCGGCGGTCCATCAGGCAATGCACATTCATTGCGTTGCCTCCGCTGACGCGCCAGAGGAAACGATTTCACCCCGGCCTCCCGGCGCCTGCATTTGGCTTTTCACGAGTTCTTTGCGCAGATCAGGATGGGGGACGCCGTTGCCGAAAAGTCTCATGAGAATGCGTACTTTCATATTGATGCGGTCATGACTTCACGGGCAGAAAACGTGCCTACCGCACCCTACCCGCCGGCAATCACGGTGAGGTGTGCCGGGAGCGGCACACATGCGCCGCACAAGGTTGCTTGCGATCCTCAAAATATCATTCCGGCTTTTCCGCCGCTTTTTCGCGCCTCCTGATTTCTTTCTTCATGCTCCAAGATTTTCCGCGCGCGTTGATTGCTGCTTGCGGAGATGATGCAGGCCTTCCCGAAGGCCGGCATCCAGAGCTCCTCCAGATATCGAAATGTTGCCCCGGCGTGCCTGAAGCGCTCCCCGGAAGGGCTCACCCCAACATGCACGCCATTCCGGTTTGGAGGATCGAATAAGGAAATCGGACTCTGGAAAATGGCCGGTTTTCCGAGGTAATGAGATGAATTCCCCCGGAGCTGGAACGGCTGTCATTCGGCTGATGAATCGGGTTTAGCGACCCGATCCTTCACCCGGAAGCGGCCCAGTTTAGGGGTAGGTCCGGGTTGACCAGGGTATCGGGAATTTCACACGCAAAATCCGTTGTCGCCTCTGCGCGGCCGGTGAGGCGCAAGGCGGGCAGATGGGGAGCCCGGCCTTATGTCGTGCCAACACGTGAGCCTGGTTTCCGAACCGTGACCGCCGCCTTTCCGCTCGCTCCCGGACACATTGTTTCCATCCATCCGGCCACGCTCGCCAGACGGCACGAGACGGCCCGGCCCGCTCCGCCGATCCGTGCCTGCGCACGTGCCTCAGTCCAACCAAGCCTTCGAACAGCCGGCGTGCAAACCGCGCAGCACAAGGAATAAAGACCATGAACAATCCCCTCGCCAACCTTGCTGCCCGGAACTCGGTCCCGACCTTGAAGCGGACGAGTTCACTCCGGACGCTGTTCGGTCAGAAGATTTGCCCGCTCTTTCTGGCCGGTGCGCTGCTGGCCGTGCCGGGCTATGCGCAGGCTGACGATGTGATTCTCGATTTCGATACCTTCATATCCCATGGCGGTCTGACGTTCGGTGCGGGCGACAGGTTTATCGTCCTTGAGGGCGTAACGATTGAAACGACGGAAGCCGAGGGTGTCGCTGCGTTCGGGCTTGACGGTCTGACCGTGGTCAACAACGGCACGATCAGAACGTATGGTGACTACATTCACAACTACACCTTGGATGCAAACGGGTTTGATATTTCGAATGGTTGGGGCGACGGGATTTTCATTGGCGAATCGGAATACGCAACCGCCATCAACAATGGCTTGATCAGCATATCCGATACCTTCGTCAACGGGATCTATGCCTACGACACGGGCAATGGCTTTACCGGAATAAACAACGGTACGATCATCATTGAACTGGATGCGGCTCAGGATAACATGGAAGGCGACAATGGCACGCCTGACGATCCCAGCGATGATTTTGCGTATGTTGATCCGAATGGGGACGTTTATCAGACCTCCTACGCCAGCGCCGGCATTCGCGTTGATGCCGCTGACGCTTCGAGCAATCCGACAACCGGGCATCTGGTGGTCAACAACGGGTTGATCCGGTCCTATGTCGTCCAGAGCCGCGGCATGTTCATCGACGGCTCCGATGCGGGTACCTACCTCAGTATCAATTCGACCATGATCAACAACGGCACCATCGAAATGCTGAGCGAACACGCGAGCGGCGAGACCTTTGATGCGAGCGGCATGAGGATCGAGGGCCACAACAGCACGATGATCAACAACGGTTTCATCAAGGTCCTGCCGCGGGGCTTCGGTCAGGAAATCAATGGTGCGGGCGGCGAGATTTACAATTACGGAGAGATTCTGATCGATGGCGAGAACATCGCAGGCCATCTCTCCTATGGCATCGCGAACTACAGGAACGGCACCGGTATCACCAGCGCTCAAACAAGCCTCACGGTCAATGCAGGTACGATCCGAACGACGGGGCCAACCACGCACGGCGTGGCTGCCATGGGGCGCTCCAACCAGCATGTGGTGAACTACGGCCGCATCATCTCCGAACAGGGCTTCTCGATCATGATCGACACAGCCGTGAATGATCTTGATGGCACCCCAGGTCAAAACATTATCTCGTTGCTTGACGGATCGATCCTCTATGGCGACGTCTTCATTCTGAACAGCGTATTTTCCAATACGACTTTGCGCCTGGGTGATGGCCTGAATGCAGTCGTCAGATTCGCAACGGAAGATTATGTGTACGACGTCTACGATGATGAGACCGGTGTGTGGAGCACGAATACGAAAACGCCGGGCGGAGTGCCGGACAACATTCTCTCAGGAAACGACTATGTCATCGTTGATGATACGCTCTACGTGGTCGATCTTGACGGCTATGCCCAGCAGGACCAGGTTGCCTGGTCGATGGTTTCCCAGATCCAGAATGCCATCGACGATGGCACCGAGGCCCGGCCGCCGGCAGGTGATTTCGCCTTCAACGGCGATGCCGACGGCATGGCGAACAAGTGGGCAAGGGTGTTCGGCGGCTGGGTGCAGGATGATGGCGACGACGATGTGAGCTATCTCGACACGGACGCCGACCACACATCCGGATACACCGGCTACTCTGTCGGCACAATCGTGGGGGTGAACAAGGAGAGGCTCAGCTATTTCGCAGGGGCCGCCTACAGCAGCGTTTCCGGCGACGAGGACCTCTCTTATGACACCTACTCGGGAACCCTGTTCGGCGGCGTTTCGGGCAATATCGCCGAGCGGCTCAACGTTTCGCTGACGGCCGGTGCTGCCTATAACAGGACCGACAGGGACCTGGCCGACAACCGCGTCGCGGGCGGGATCGACTCGGATACGGCCAACTATGCGTCCATTTTCCTCTCGCCTTCGCTCCTGGTGAGAGGTCCGTTCGGCAGTTCCTTCCGGGTGAACTATCTCGGTACCTGGAACCAGGGCCACGATTTTTCATTCTCCGGCGGCACGCAGCTGGATGTCGACAGCCGGTTCAGCAATGTCATCGGCACCCAGCTGCAGATGGCGCACAATCTTCCCGTCGTGAACGACAGCTTCGGGACCCGGATCCGCTACGGCGTGGAGGCGAGCTATGCCGACGGTCAGTCGGTCGGCTACAACCTGATGGGCACTGATCTGGAAACGCCCTATGACAACGGCTTCACCGCCCGCGGTTTCGCTGCCCTGGAAGTTGGCCCGACCTATATCGAGGCCGGCTACAACACGGACGAGCAGGTCTCCATCAATGCCGGTCTGAGGCTGAAGTTCTAGTTCGGGTGAAGGACCGTTCCGCCGGTCCCGCACATGCGGGGCCGTTTTTCGAAGCCGACCGCCAGAAGACCTCCAGGCGGCCGGCTTCTTTTTTTGCGATGGTGACAAGTGACGTCAGGAGGCCAATTCAGAGTATCGCGCGGAGACACGTCTTGATTGATTTTTCTGCTCGTTCTCACAGTATTTCTGCTGCAATGGTAAGTCTTTCAAGGATGCAAGTGTGGATTTCAAACACACATGTGATTGTCTCTGTTGTTACTTAAAAAATTGGCAAACATAAATCCAAGATTTTGTTTTCTCTACTGCTCAATGAGTTTCGATTTTATACTCTCAGCTCTGTGTCGAATCGAAAACATGATCCATTAAAAAAGTTTAATTACCAGAATACCGATACATCGCCATTTAAAAACCGTGGGTTGTAGAACGTAAGAACCTGCGAGGCAAATCATGGAAGATATTTTTGGCTTGAATCTTGATTTCAGCGATCAGGACCGCGGACCTTCATTTGAGTTCCAGCCTGACAGTCTAACGTCTGCGGAGCAAGTTGCCGATGTATTTGAACGTGTTTCAACCGAGCTGGAGCATGCGGACAATTTTGAGTTGCCGAATTGCCTTGCGCTGGCAGCAGATCCTTCGCCAGGACTTTCCCCCGGCGGCGAATCCTGGTTCCAGGCGAATCCGGACAGTTTCGACTTTGCCGTGCCCATGAGCGGCGGTGTTGGGTACGAAGTCAACAATGTTGCAGGCCGTCCGGCCGGCGGGCTGGAAACTCTCATGCCGCAGGTGAGCGCACTCATCGGCGACCTCAAGGATTTGGCAGGGGAGGATGCGGTACGCAGATTGCTGGAGACCGACATAGAGCTGAACAGCTTCATGCTGAACTATAGCGTTTCGCTAAACGTTTCGTCTCAGCTCATGAAGGAATTGGCAAGCGTGCTCAAGACTATCAACCAGAACCTGTCAGCCGGAACCGTTTCTGCCGGGTCGTGGGCGACAACCGGCGATGCGGAGCCTGGACCGGATCCGTTGGCGAGCCGCATGCCGTGATAAAGACCGCAAGGATCATCTGCGAGGGTTTCAGGCAAATCGAGGATTTCACCGCTCACCTCGAAGGGGATTCTCGCGACGGGTGTGAGTCTGGAACACCCGGCAATTGTGAATCGGGTCTTCAGCTGGACCTGAAATATTGGTGACCCCGACAGGATTCGAACCTGTGACCCTCAGATTAGGAATCTGATGCTCTATCCTGCTGAGCTACGGGGCCGGTAGAGGGTCGATTAGCATGATTTGCCGGACTTTGCGAGCCCGGAGATGGTCCGCGGTGAAAGTCGGCATTGTTGCGCACAAGGCAGGCTAACGGCCGCATGCAGGCACCGTTTCACGTCTTTGTCTCGGGCTTGCCTTATTCGGTGCTTAGCAACGGGAGCACGTCATTGCAGGGCGCGGATGGTGCCCCATGTCAGAAGGGATTGTGGCCAATAGCGTTCCAGAAACAACAAAGGCGCATGCGCGATTTGCGTTCGGGACTGCCGCCAGGGGAAAAGGCCGCCAACGCCTCGGCGACAGTTTCGCGATTGTCCTGGCAGCGCAAGGCGGTCGGGGCCCTCAGGACGGGCAGGCAGGTGGCCTGTTGTCTTTGCCTGGCGGTGTCAGGCTTCGCCGGCGGGGGAGCTTCATCCGCGGCGCAGGCCGCGTCTTCCAGCGCGGAGCCGGCGATCAATGCCGATGAAATCCTCACCCTTTGCGCAGGAGACACCGCCGGCGGCGTGCCCCTGGTGGCAGCGGCGGCGGACGGAACCTTTGAAGGCGCTGACGGTGCACGCTATCATGCCGTCGACCTGCGCCCCCTGACGAACGGAGCAAGGCGCGAATCGATGCAGGCCGATCTCACGACAGGCGCAGCCAGCTATCTGGCGGTGCCCGTTGCCGGACCCGATCGCTGGGGGCTTGTGCCCGCCTGGATCGTGCGTCAGGGCCGGGATGAAACGCAGCTGTTTCAGGCGGAGATCCTTGAAAGTGGCGCGGCCCTCTTCGCGCCGGACGCCGCGTCCGGGGAGTGCGCGGACCATTTGCGCGCTGCCGAACACGCGGCAAGACGCGCACGGTCCGGCCATTGGAGAGATGCAGCCGGTGCGACACTGTTTTCCACGTGGGAACCCGAAACATTCGCCGGCCGCGACGGAAACTATGTCATTGCCACGGGGCGTGTGGTTTCACTTGGAAAAACGGCCAGCACCCGTTATCTCAACTTCGGTAGATACTGGAAAACCGATTTCACGGTGACTTTCAAGTCCTCCGAAGAAAACACGTTCAACGCGGCCCTTGGCCGGTCCGGCCATATGGTCGATGATCTTGAAGGGCACAGTGTTGAGGTTCGGGGGGTCTTGCAGGAGAGAGACGGGCCGTATATTGCGCTCCGGCATCCCGAGCAACTGGTGGTCCTTAAAGGCAGAAGGGTGGTAAGTGGCGGTCAGGACGGCAATTGAATCCCAGCGCGGCACGCGTTCGACGGCCACCGGTTCACGTCCCGGGCGGCCGGGCCGCCGTCTTGTTCGTGTTTTCGGTGCGCTTGCGCTGTCCCTGCTCACCGCGTCGTGCCAGCTTCTGGGCGACGGAACCAGTGTCGGTACCGTCTCAACGGGTGTCCGCCCGAAGCTCACCAGTGACATCGGTGCGCGTGAACACCCCAGGGTCGTGGCCACATATGGCGGCGTCTACAAGGACCCGGGTGCGGAACGGGCGGTTGCCAGTGTCGTCGGACGGCTGGTCGCAGCCTCGGAGGACCCCTCCCAGAGTTACCAGATCACGATCCTGAACTCTCCGGCGATCAACGCCTTTGCCCTGCCGGGCGGCTATCTCTACGTCACGCGCGGACTTCTTGCGCTGGCCAACGACACGTCGGAAGTCGCCGCGGTTCTTGCGCATGAAATGGCGCATGTCACGGCGAACCACGCCATCAAGCGGCAGCAGCGCGCGGAGGCCAAGCAGCTGGCTGACAGGATCCTGAATGACGTGGTTCAGGATTCAGAAGAAGCGCGCAAGGCCATCATCTCGTCGCAGCTGTCTTTCGCGCGCTTCAGCCAGGTTCAGGAACTGGAGGCGGATGCCATTGGCGTCAGGACGCTGGCACGGGCCGGTTTCGATCCCTATGCCGCAGCCCGTTTCCTGCGGTCCATGGCGGCCTACGCGCAGTATCAATCGGCCGACGCCTCGTCGCCCGGTGCTCCCGACTTCCTGTCATCGCATCCTTCAACGCCGGAGCGGCTCCAGATCGCGGTGAAATCGGCACGCCAGATCGGCGCGCCGGGTATCGGCGAGCGGGACCGGGACCGCTACCTCAACCAGATCAACGGCATGCTCTACGGCGACGATCCGCTGGAAGGGTTCGTGCGCGGCCGGTCCTTCCTGCACAAGGCGCTGGGCATCGGCTTCACGGTGCCGCAGGGCTACATCCTGGAAAACTCCACGGAAGCGGTTCTGGCCAGCAATGGCGACGGCACGGCCATCCGCTTCGACGGCGCGGATGTCAGCGGCTTTCCCAACCTGGTCGACTACATGAAATCCGGCTGGATCAACGGCCTGCTTCCGGAAAGTGTCCGGGAGACGACCATCAACGGATTGCCGGGGGTCACGGGGGCCGCGATCACGCAGGGCTGGTCCTTCCGCATCGCCGTTGTCCGCATCGGCCGGACCGGCTACCGGTTCATCTTTGCCAGCCGGTCTCCCAATCAGCGCTTCGACACGGATTTCCGTGCAACCGTCGACAGTTTCAGGCAGTTGACGCCGACCGAGCGGGCGCGGCTGCAGTCGCTGCGCATCAAGGTGGTCAAGACCAAGCCGGGCGATACGCCGCGCAAACTTGCCGTCGGCATGAGCGGCGTTGAGCCGTCCCGGCGGCTGCAGTTCTTCTCCATCCTGAACGATCTCGATCCGAACAAGGCCATTCCCGCGGGGACGGCGGTCAAGCTCGTGGTGGAATAGGGTGTCGCGCCTGACGACGCGGGCGCTCTCAGCGGGATGGACGGCGCATCAGACGCTGTAGACCGCCTCGTCCGGCTGTTCATTCAAAAGGGCCGAGCGCAGCTTCTCCATGGCGCGGCTCTCGATCTGGCGAACGCGCTCCTTGGAGATCCCGAGTTTCGCGCCGAGCGATTCAAGCGTTGCCCCGTCTTCGGACAGACGACGCTCCTTGACGATGCGCAACTCGCGTTCACTGAGAACTTTCAGGGCTGACCACAGCCATTTCCTGCGCCGTTCCGTATCGATGTTGCCGGTGACGATTTCATCCGGCAGGGGGGCGTCGGACACCAGGAAATCCTGTCTGTCGGCGCTGGAGCCCTCGCTGTCCGTGACAGGTGCGTTCAAAGAGGTGTCCGGGCCGGACAGGCGGGCGGACATCAACGCGACATCGGCATGCTTCACGCCGATGGCGTCAGCGATCTTCTGGTGGAGTTCGCTGTCGGTCAGCGGGGTCTGGTTGTTCGAGAGTTTCGCCCTGAGACGGCGCAGATTGAAGAAAAGGGCTTTTTGTGTCGACGACGTTCCGCCGCGGACAATCGACCAGTTGCGCAGAATGTAGTCCTGGATCGAGGCGCGGATCCACCACGTCGCATAGGTGGAGAAGCGGACCTCGCGTGCTGGTTCGAACCGGGCGGCCGCTTCGAGCAGGCCGACATGCCCTTCCTGGATCAGGTCGCCGAGCGGCAGGCCGAAATTGCGGAAACGCGAGGCGACCGCAATCACGAGGCGCATGTGCGACAGAGACAGTTTTTCCAGCGCCTTTTCGTCCCGATGATCCCGCCAGCTGACCGCGAGCTCCCGTTCTTCCTCGCGTGTGAGGTAGGGTGCTTTCATTGCCGCCTGGACCAATTGCCGCTTTTCGCTTCCCGACATAACTGACGCTCCGATATGTTATCGGGTTAATTACGTATCAGTGGACAGGTTAGATCACTCGGAGTGGCCGCTGTTGCGGAATTTTTGCACTTCTGCGTGATGCCGGTGTGAGCGTGTGTGCCGGACACCGTTACCGCCCGTCTCCCGGACCCGGAACGAAAAAGGGTCCGGCGTTAACCGGACCCATTCGATCGTCATGTGCGATCGGCCGACGAATTTCAGGCAGCTTCTTCCTTGTCTTCGTCGTCGTCTTCGACATCAGCCTCGGCAGCGGCCGCAGCCTTGAGGCGGCTCGGCGCCTTCGCGAGGTTCTGTTCGATCTGCTTCACAGCCTCGGTTTCCGAGCACTTGTTGACGGCAGCGATTTCGCGGGCCATGCGATCAAGGGCGGCTTCATAAAGCTGGCGTTCGGAGTAGGACTGTTCCGGCTGGCTCTCCGACCTGAAGAGATCGCGGACGACTTCAGAAATGGCGATCAGGTCGCCAGAATTGATCTTTGCCTCGTATTCCTGTGCACGCCGGCTCCACATGGTGCGTTTCACCCGCGGCCGGCCCCGGACTGTTTCGAGCGCCTTCTTGACCGCTGCCGGATCGCCGAGTTTGCGCATGCCGACGGAAGCGATTTTCGCGACCGGTACACGAAGGGTCATCTTGTCCTGTTCAAAAACGATGACGAGCAACTCCAAAGTGTGACCCGCAACGCTCTGCTCTTCGATGGCGGTAATCTGGCCGACGCCGTGCGCCGGATAAACGATATGCTCGCCTGTCTTGAAACCTTGACGCTGCGCGGCTTTTTTGGTGCTTGTTGCCATACTGATATTCTCTCCTGCGCAGTTGCGATCTTTTCAGACCGATGCTTGGCCGTGTTAGCCATCTGTTTTTTGCGACACGAACCCCGCCGAGCGATCCATTACGGAACGCCTGTTGATATGCGGCGTGTCAGGGCTGGTCAGTCGTGCCTTTCCACTATAGAAACTATTCAGTCATAAGACCTGCCGGGAGGGGACGTATCCGGTTTCGCTGGGATCCGGAACACGTTTTTCACACTCCGTTTTGGGGGTTCTTCTCGTGGTTGGCGACTATCCCCAATATGTAACATACTTTTGTGGAAAATTAAAGTGTTACGCTTTTGTGATGCACAATGACCACAAAACGGCCACTTGAGCACCGCGTGCAGGCCGTTGAAATCAATCAATTTATCAGAAGAGCGATGTCAAGACGCCACATGCGGCAGGTTGCCGCACACGTAATGTGACGACGAATCACGATGGCGGGTTCGGAGAGAAATGCTCTTCAAACTTGTTTTCCTTGCCGTCGAATTCCTCGGCGGTGGGGAGCGGGTCCTTCTTCTCCGTGATATTCGGCCATTTTTCGGAGTATTCTGCGTTGATTTCGATCCACTTCTCCAGGCCAGGCTCGGTATCGGGCAGGATCGCCTCGGCCGGGCACTCGGGTTCACAGACACCGCAATCAATACACTCGTCGGGATTGATGACGAGAAAGTTCTCGCCTTCGTAGAAGCAATCCACCGGGCAGACTTCAACACAGTCCGTGTACTTGCACTTGATGCAGTTGTCTGTGACGACGTAGGTCATCGAATCCTCGCTGCGGGTCACGCCGGGCGGTTTCGCGAACTCTTGTCCGACCGGCTGTCGTTTGCGTGCAGCACGTCCGAAGCGGGGTGCACGGCCAAAAAATCAGATCGGTGTTGCCTATCGTTTTTGTCTGGTACGCGCAAGCGTCCAGGATGACGCAATCCGGGCGAACAAGAGAAAGTTATTCCGTTTGTGCTCCCAAAACAGGAATCTAGGTCAGTTTTCTCCGCGAAACGCGTCCATCTTGCGGCGCTCGCGCTTGGTCGGCCGGCCGGCTCCGGCTTCGCGCTGGCCGGGCGGTGGCGGGGGTGCGGCTTTTCTGGGCGGCGGCGGAGGCGACAGATCCTCGTAAAGGGTGCGGGCCTCTTCATAGGGGCCGCGTCTTGCACCGAGTGCCACGATCTTCAACACGAGAACCTTGCGTTCAAGAACGATGGTCAGCACATCGCCTGTCCTGACGGTTTTGCTTGCAGAGGAAATCTTGTCCTTGTTGATCCTGACGTGGCCGGCTGTCGCCAGTTTCTGCGCCAGGGAGCGAGACTTGGTGACCCTGGCGAACCAGAGCCACTTGTCGACACGCAGGACACCCGCGTCAGGCACATTCTGACCGCCCGCCGGAATTACTTCTTGTCCTTGCTATCCATATCCGCCTTGAGGGCCATCAGGGCCGCAAAGGGCGAATTCGGATCAATCGGTTTGTCCTTGGGCGGCGCATTGCGGCGGTTTCCGCCGTCAAAACCCCTGTTGCCGCCACGATTGCGGTTCGGACCACCTTTTCCGCCGCCGCCTTTGCTGTGCCGCTTGTCGCCCTGACCGCCTTTCGGACCCTGGTTCTGACCCTTGCGTTGATCACCACGGCGCTGATCCTGGCGTCCACGCGGTCTGCGGTCGTGACGTCCGGGCCGCCAGATCTCGATCGCGACGGTTTCCATCTCGACGGGTTCCGGGCTTTCCGCCTCAACTGCCTCTGTGGTCACGCTGTCCGCTTCGTCGGCGGTGGCGCTGTGCGGCTCTGCGGTTTCTGCGGCTTCAGCTGCCGCTGTGTTTTCGGCCGGTGTGCCGTCAGCTTCAGCCGGTGTGGCCTGATCATCAGTCGAGGCAGTATCGGCTGCCTCGGGTTGATCCGTTTCCACTTCAGCCGGGGTTGCCTCCGAAACGACTGTTTCGGTTTCCGCGGCCGTTTCGGCAGCCGGTTCATCCGGGCCTTCATCCGAGCCGGCAGATTCCACCTCAGCCTCTTCGGCAACCGCGGTCGCGCTATCGCCCGGATTCGCCGCCTCGTCTGCCGTCACGGTCTCGGACTGCGTCCCGGCCTGCGCCTCTTCCGGCGCTGTCGCCGTTTCGGGCTTGGCCGTGACAGGCCGCTGCACTTCCTTCGTTTCGAGCCGATAGCCGAGAGACTTCAGGACTGCGGAGAAATCCTCGCCCGCACAGCCCAGAAGGGACGTCATCGCCACGGTGACCATAAAGCCGCCGCCCTGCTCGATCGCGCCTTCCGGCGGGCTGACTTCAGCATCCAGCGGTTTCCAGGCAATCAGCGGACGGATCAGATCCGCGAGCCGTTCCAGAATGTCGACCCTGACCGCGCGCGCTCCGCACACCCGGAAGCCGACAACCTTGTAAAGCGCCTTGTCGATCGTTTCGTCGACCGGAATGGAGGTACGGCCCGACGCGGAGAGCTGCGGCAGTTCCGTCATGCCGTTCATGTCGAGCGACCCGTGCTTCAACGCCCAGAGCTGGGCAATCAGCTGGCTGGGTGCCGGCTTGAGCAATGCGGGTACAAAGACCGTGTAGGCGCCGAACCGTACGCCGTGCTTGCGCAGGGAAGCGCGCATGTCCTGGTCCAACTGCCGGATCTCGTCGGACGCATCCTGACGCTCAAGGATGCCAAGCCCTTCGACGATGCGGAAACCGATGCCGCGCGCAAGTCCGTCCAGGCCTTCGCCGGATTTCAGATCGACAAGGGGTTTCAGCAGCGTTTCGATCTGCGCCGTCACCCAGAGATCGAGACGGTTCTGGACCGTGTCGCGCGGCGCACCGGTCAGATGCTCGTCCGCAAGCAGGAGCACGGTCGGCGCCAGAACCTCTTCACCTGCCACGAGCTTGGCGACAGGCTCGCCGCGCCAGCGGATGGCACCTTCGGAGGTCAGCACGAAATCGCCATTCTCGGACTTGCCGAGTTTTTCTGCGCGCGACTCGATCTCGGTTGTCAAGGCAACCTGGGCGGCAGCGCGGACGGTCTTGCCGTCCGGCCCGTCCGCGGCCGCATCGGGGGCGAACCGGAAGCCAAGCAGGTTCCCGATGTGCTGACCTTCCACGAGCACATCGCCGCTCGATGTGATTTCTGCTTCCAGCATTGCGTTCTCTCTCAAACGTCGCATCAATACACTTGTACGCCGGTCCACAAAGCGCTGTGTCAAGCGCTCGTGAAGTGCGTCGGATAGTCTGTCCTCTATGTCGCGCGTCTCACCCTGCCAGTGGGCCGGATCGGCCAGCCAGTCGGGACGATTGGCAACATATGTCCACGTCCGGATATGAGCGATCCGGTTCGCGAGAGTGTCGATATCACCATCTGTGCGGTCTGCGAAGGCCAATTGACGCGAGAACCAGTCATCCGCGATATAATTTTCCTGCATCAGATGCGTATAGATGGTGTTCAAAAGCTCGGCATGATTGGCCGGAGCGATCTTGCGATAGTCGGGCACCTGGCACACATCCCATAGCAGTTCGATCGCTTTTTCGCCCTGTGCCATTCCGGATATTGCCGAATCACGCAACAAATGTTCAAGAGCGGAAATATCGTCACCGGTCGGCGCGCGCGCCAGTCCCTCTTCCCGGGGCACCTTGTCGAGGCTTTGCCGCAGCGCGGCGGCGGAGGAAAAATTCAGTGTACTGTTGCGCCATTGCAGCACTTTCAGGCTCTCGAACTGGTGGCTTTCGATCTGTTCGATCAGATGATCGTCGAGCGGATCGACCCGTCCGGTCACGCCGAAGGTCCCGTCTTTGGTGTGGCGGCCGGCGCGCCCGGCGATCTGCCCCATCTCGGACGCGGTCAGCTGCCGGTACTGGTATCCGTCATATTTCCGGTTGCCGGCAAAGGCGATGTGATGGACATCGAGATTGAGCCCCATGCCGATCGCATCGGTCGCAACGAGATGGTCGACATCGCCATTCTGAAACAGCTCGACCTGAGCGTTGCGCGTCCTCGGGCTGAGCGATCCGAGCACGACGGCGGCACCGCCGCGCTGGCGCCGGATCAACTCGGCAATCGAATAGACCTCGTCTGACGAGAAGGCGACGATCGCCGAGCGTGCCGGCAGGCGGGACACCTTCTTCGATCCGGCATATTCAAGGACAGACATGCGCGGGCGGGTGATGACGTTGAGGCCCGGCAGCAGTTTTTCCAGCAGCGGCCGAGCGGTCGCCGCCCCCAGGAGCAGCGTTTCCGATTTCCCCCGTAGGTTCAGAATGCGGTCCGTGAACACATGCCCGCGATCCAGGTTTCCGGCGAGCTGAACCTCGTCAATCGCGACGAACTCGGTGTCGAGATCGAGCGGCATGGCCTCGACCGTCGACACCCAGAAGCGCGGCTTTTCCGGGATGATCTTCTCTTCTCCGGTGATCAGGGCAACGCTTTCGGCGCCGGCGCGCTCGACCATACGGCCATAGACCTCGCGCGCGAGCAGACGGAGCGGCAGGCCGATCAGGCCGGACGCCTGCGCGAGCATGCGTTCGATCGCCAGATGCGTCTTGCCTGTATTGGTCGGGCCCAGGACGGCCGTTACGGTGCGGGACCTGGCCGCCGGCGGCAAAGGCAACGTTGAGGGACGGGGCATGGGAGTTTTGTAGTCGGCTTTCTCGGGACTCTGCGCCTAAATCTTGTGCCGGGTATCTAACACAGCGAAACCGGGACTGTCGCTGATTCTTTTGGCAAAAGTCCCGGATTTCGCGCGGTTTAATTAATTGTGGAGAACGACTCCAGAACAAACCGAAACCGAATCGCTGACTCTTGGTGATTCAGGATTTGTTCCCTACAAGATGTGGTCCTCAGCCTGATTTGCAGCACAAAATCGTGAATCTGGTCAATGGTTTGAGTCATTCCACGAAATGATGTCCAAGTGGCTGCCGAATCGTGTCAAGCCTTAAATGAGTGTAAACACGTCCGCGGGGGTGTCCGGGGCAACGTTTACCACCGGGACACAGCGGGAACGAACGCGGCACGAATCGCTGAGCCCCGGCGGTTCAGGGTTTGTTCTGTACCAGATGTTGGGGCTTCAAGCCGTGTGCAGTGCCAAGCCGAACACGGCATTTTTTTTGTTCTGCGTCTTTGTGCCGGCAGCCGAGACTTTGCGTGCCAAGCTGGCACAGCTCATTTACCCTGTTTATTGGCGTCCAGAACGCCGGAGCGAAGTGTTTATGCTGCGCTGCAAAAATTTTTCTAAGTCTAGTTACGTTCGTAACTTTCGGCAATTCCGTATCATTTTCCGCAGCTTACCTGTGCGCGCGCAAAAATATTTTCCAAGATAAGAAAAGGACACCCTTTCTGCCCCTTTTCAAGTGCGTGCGACCAAAGTAGAAAACGTTGCAAAATCAGACTTGCGGTTTCGAAAGATGGGGGAGAGGGCGTTTGGCGATCACAAAAATTCTCGTTGCGAACAGATCGGAAATTGCGATCAGGGTGTTCCGGGCCGCCAATGAACTCGGCCTGAAAACGGTCGCAATCTATGCCGAACAGGACAAGCTTGCCCTGCATCGCTTCAAGGCCGACGAAGCCTATCAGGTCGGCAAGGGCCTCGGTCCGATCGAGGCCTATCTGTCCATCGACGAGATCATACGTGTTGCCAGGCATGCCGGCGCCGATGCCATCCACCCCGGTTACGGCCTGTTGTCGGAAAGCCCGGAATTCGTGGATGCGTGCGAGGTGGCGGGCATCACCTTCATCGGCCCGAAATCCGACACCATGCGGCGTCTCGGCAACAAGGTCGCCGCCCGCAATCTGGCGATCGAAGCCGGTGTGCCGGTGATGCCGGCGACCGAACCGCTTCCCGACGACATCGAGGAGATCAAGCAGCAGGCCCTGAAGATCGGCTACCCGGTGATGCTGAAGGCTTCCTGGGGCGGCGGTGGCCGCGGCATGCGCGTGATCCCGGACGAGGCGACGCTTGAAAAGGAAGTGCTCGCGGCGAAGCGCGAGGCCAAGGCGGCTTTCGGCAAGGACGAGATCTATCTTGAAAAACTGGTGCAGCGGGCGCGCCATGTCGAGGTTCAGATCCTCGGGGACGGCGAGAACGTCGTGCACCTGTTCGAACGCGACTGTTCCATACAGCGGCGGCATCAGAAGGTGGTCGAGCGCGCACCGGCTCCCTATCTCGACGAAGCAAAGCGCACGGAGCTGTGCGAATACGGCCTGAAGATCGGCCGTGCCGTGAACTATCGCGGCGCGGGTACGGTCGAGTTCCTGATGGATGCGGACACCGGCTCCATCTACTTCATCGAGGTGAACCCGCGTGTTCAGGTCGAACATACGGTGACCGAGGAAGTTACCGGGATCGATATCGTTCAGGCGCAGATCCACATCGCGGAAGGTACCAGGATCGGTACGCCGGAAAGTGGCGTGCCGGTGCAGGAGAAAATCCGTCTCAACGGCCATGCCCTGCAATGCCGCATCACGACGGAAGATCCCGAACAGAACTTCATTCCCGACTACGGCCGCATCACCGCCTATCGCGGGGCGACCGGTTTCGGCATTCGTCTTGACGGCGGGACCGCCTATTCGGGCGCCGTGATCACCCGCTTCTACGATCCGCTTCTTGAGAAGGTCACCGCTTGGGCGCCGACCGCGGAGGACGCCCGCAAGCGGATGGACCGCGCCTTGCGCGAATTCCGCATCCGGGGCGTTGCGACCAACCTGGTGTTCCTGGAGAACATCATCGACCACGCCGATTTCCGAGCCAAGAATTACACGACCCGGTTCATCGACGAGACGCCTGCACTGTTCGAACAGACCAAGCGGCAGGACCGGGCGACCAAGCTCCTGACCTATATCGCGGACGTTTCGGTCAACGGTCACCCGGAAACGAAAAACCGGGTGCGTCCTCCGAAAGATGTGGCCGCGCCCGTCGTGCCCGATTTCGGCGACGACAAACCGGAAGGCACGCGGCAGCTTCTCGACGCGCTCGGTCCCAAGGGCTTCGCCGACTGGATGAAGGACCAGAAGCGCGCGCTGATCACCGACACGACGATGCGCGACGGTCACCAGTCGCTGCTGGCAACGCGCATGCGGACCCATGACATCGTCAACATCGCGGACGCCTATGCGGTCGGTCTGCCGACGCTGTTCTCGCTGGAGTGCTGGGGCGGCGCGACTTTCGACGTCGCCATGCGGTTTCTGACCGAAAGCCCATGGGAGCGGTTGCATCACATCCGGGAAAAAGCGCCGAACATTCTGCTTCAGATGCTGCTGCGCGGCTCCAACGGTGTCGGTTACACGAACTATCCCGACAATGTCGTCAAGTTCTTCGTCAAGGAAGCGGCGGACAACGGGATCGATCTGTTCCGCGTGTTCGACTGCCTCAACTGGGTCGAGAACATGCGCGTGTCGATGGATGCGGTGCAGGAGGCGAACAAGCTCTGCGAAGGCGTCCTCTGCTATACCGGCGACATGCTGGACAGCGCCCGGCCGAAATATGACCTGAAGTACTATGTCGGCCTTGCAAAGGAACTGGAAGCGGCAGGCGCACATATCCTCGGGATCAAGGATATGGCGGGGCTGCTGAAGCCCGAGGCCGCCAGGGTTCTGATCAAGGCGCTGAAAGAGGAATCGGGTCTTCCGATCCACTTCCATACGCATGACACGTCCGGTATCGCGGCGGCGACCGTACTGGCGGCCGTGGAGGCCGGTGCCGATGCCGTCGATGCGGCCATGGACGCGCTTTCGGGACTGACGTCCCAGCCGTGCCTCGGCTCGATCGTCGAAGCCCTGAGAGGCAGCGACCGGGACACGGGTCTCGACGCAAAGACGATCCGGCAGATTTCGTTCTACTGGGAGGCCGTGCGCACGCAGTACCGGGCCTTTGAGAGCGATCTTCGCTTCGGTGCGTCGGAAGTCTACCTGCACGAGATGCCCGGCGGCCAGTTCACCAACCTCAAGGAACAGGCCCGCTCGCTTGGTCTGGAAACGCGCTGGCACGAAGTGGCCCAGGCCTATGCCGACGTCAACATGATGTTCGGCGACATCGTCAAGGTGACACCGTCTTCCAAGGTGGTTGGCGACATGGCGCTGATGATGGTCAGCCAGGGGCTGAGCGTTCCGGAGGTCGAGGACCCGGCCAAGGACGTGGCCTTTCCGGACAGCGTCGTGAAGATGCTTCACGGGGATCTCGGCCAGTCACCAGGCGGATGGCCGGCAGCGCTGCAGGCGAAGGTGCTCAAGGGCGAAGCGCCGATCACCGTTCGTCCCGGGTCGCTCCTTGCGGACGCGGATCTCGACGCGGAGCGGCAAACCGCGGGGGAGGCGATCGGGCGCGATGTCGATGATACCGACCTTGCTTCCTATCTCATGTATCCCAAGGTCTTTACCGATTTCGACAAGGCGCAGCAGCAGTACGGACCGACCTCGGTTCTGCCCACGCCAGTCTATTTCTACGGTCTGGAAGCGGGCGAAGAGGTCTTTGTCGATCTGGAGCCGGGCAAGACGCTGGTCGTGCACTGCCAGGCGATCGGCGAGACGGACGAGAAGGGCGAAAAGAAAGTCTTTTTCGAGCTGAACGGCCAGCCGCGCAACGTCAAGGTGCCGGACCGGGCGCACGGCGCAACAGGCGCCGCGGCAATGCGCAAGGCGGAAGACGGCAACGCGGCCCATGTCGGCGCTCCGATGCCGGGTGTGATTTCCACGGTGGCCATCTCTTCCGGCAGCAGGTGACGGCCGGAGACGTGCTTGTCTCCATCGAAGCGATGAAAATGGAAACGGCGCTTCATGCCGAAAGAGACGGCACGATCAAGGAAGTTCTGGTCACGCCGGGTGCCCAAATCGATGCAAAAGACCTTCTCGTGGTCTTCGAAAATTGATCGAGAAAAGGTGAGCAGGTTGCACTTTGCTGCGATCTGCCCGCTAGATACTTGTAATTTATTCTAAAAATCTTGCCTATCACGCAAATTCACATGCGATCACCTGTCATGTGAATTGTAGTCTCGTGTTCTGCAGGCGGACACTCTTCCGGCCAGGCCCCTGAAAAGAGGCGTTAGCGAAGGGAGAGAACAATGAGGAAGCTATCTGTTTGGCTGGGCGGTGCGATTGCATCCCTTGTCCTGACGACCGCCGCCCACGCGGCGTGCGATGTCCAGAAACCGGGCTACGAATTGACCGGTGACGAAGCCGAGGCGGTTTACGACTGTCTGAAAGCGGATCTGCAGGCCGGGTATCAGAAAGGTCCGAAGAGATGGATCCCGGAGGCGTTCGTGAAGGATTACCCCGGCTGGACCAAGGCCAGCGCCTTTCCGGCTGCGCCGGGATTTCACGGCGGGCGGTTCCTGATGACCTACGTGAATTCGATCGGGGCGGATGAATATCTCAAATACAAGGCGGAAAACGTGGTGGTTCCCGCCGGAACCCGGATTGCAAAGGAATCCTTTGCCATCGGTGATGACGGCAAGGTGAGCAAAGGCCCGCTGTTCCTGATGGAGAAGGTTGCCGCCGGCACGTCACCGGAAACCGGTGACTGGTACTACATGATGGTCGCGCCGAACGGATCACCGCAGGCGGTCAACGTGATCAGCGCCTGCAGCGAATGCCACCTGGAGAATTTCGGCGAACAGGGGGGTCTCGGCTATCCGGTAGAGGACGCACGGATCAAGTAGACTTGTCCTAAAATCTTTGAGCAGGGGAACGGCGGTGCGCACGACCCACTGCGCGGCCGTTTCCCGGTTGCTTAGATGCGCCAGGAAGAAGGGTTTCCCAGCTTATTTTGCCGATAGAGATTTCGGCTTGCGTAATACATAAGTGCATGCTTATATATTACGATGATTGAGAACGATATTTTCCGTGCGCTCGCCGATCCGACCCGGCGGAGTATTTTTGAGAAACTGGCGAACGGTGGCAAGAACGCCAGTGAATTGCGGCAGGGTTTGGAAATCAGCCAACCCGCAATGTCCCAACACCTCGCTGTTCTTCGAAAAGCGCAACTTGTAAGAGAGGAGCGTCAGGGTCGGTTTGTGAATTACTCTGTTGATCCCAAGGGTTTGACGCATATCGCGCAATGGTTTGCGAAGTATCGAGCCTTCTGGCCTGAACGGGTGGAAACGCTCAAGGATTTGCTAAAGGAAATGGACCAATGACCGGCGTTGAAATTGGTAATGAGGTGGATGGAATCGAACTCGACTTCGAAATCAGTGAGCCTCCGCAAAAAGTCTGGAGAGCGCTCAGCATTCCGGAGTTTAGGGAAAAATGGCTTCCGACAGACAAACTTGCAGAGCCTTTGGCCAGCCGCGTGGTGCCCGGCCGGGAGCTTTGTTACCAATTGCGGGAGGACACGCCTCCATTTCTGGAAAGCACGGTAACGTTCCGAATCTCACCGAGTTCGGCTGGTGGGACCAGATTGCGCATTATTCACCGACTGAATGATGCGAAGGCGGCGTGCTTGTCCATGGCTGCGGCCAACAGCAACACCTTGCCGCTCAAGATGTCTGCCTGAAACGGCGGAAACCTGAACCAAATTGAAATGTCTGGAGTTCGCCGATGCGCGAAGCGATGCAGCTCGTCCCCATGGTCGTTGAGCAGACCAGCAGAGGAGAAAGGTCCTTTGACATTTACTCTCGACTATTGAGGGAACGGATCATTTTTCTGAATGGGGAAGTGAATGACGCGGTGTCGGCACTTGTCTGTGCGCAGTTGCTTTTTCTTGAGGCGGAAAACCCGGAAAAGCCGATCAGCCTTTACATCAATTCCCCTGGTGGTGTGGTGACGAGCGGGTTAGCGATGTACGACACCATGCGCTTCATCCGAGCACCGGTGGAAACCCTTTGCATGGGCACCGCGCGCTCAATGGGATCTTTTCTTCTGATGGCGGGCGAACCAGGAAAACGCGCAGCGTTGCCCAATGCCAACATTCTCATTCATCAACCGTCAGGGGGCTTTCAGGGTCAGGCCTCTGACATTTTCATTCATGCCGAAGAAATCCAGCGGACCAAACACCGGATGACGCGGCTCTATTCAGAGCATTGCGGGCGCTCATACGAGGAATTTGATCAGGCGATGGACCGGGATCGTTTTATGACCGCAGAAGAAGCTCTGGAGTGGGGCCTGATCGACCGGATACTGAGTGAACCCCGGGTATGTCTGGAACCAACAGCCGAGCGCTAAGGCCAGACGCCTACTCTGCAGCCTTCAGCTGCGAATGCTGTACAGGTGCCTCAGCGGTTCCGATCCAGATGTCGAGAAAGCTGTTGAGCCATCTCCTGACCGCAGGATCATAGACGAAGCGGCCGGCGAAATGATCGCGGCGCTGCTGCGCGCCGGGCAGCTCCATGCGCGGGGCTGCCTTGGTGGTCCACTTGACCATCATCTGGTGGGTCAGTTCGGGGTGAAACTGGATACCGTATGCGGACGGGCCGACACGGATCGCCTGGTTTGGATAGGTCGGACCCGCAGCCAGCAGTTCTGCTCCGCGCGGACAATCGAAGCCTTCCCGGTGCCACTGGTAGACTTTCTCGGGCCAAGTCATCAGATCCTTACCCGCCGGTGTCGGTTTCAGCGGGTAGTAACCGATCTCCACCAGTTCATCGCGGTGTCCGGCAACGGTTCCACCGAGATGCCTGACCATCATCTGGGCGCCAAGGCAAATCCCCAGGAAGGGTTTTTGCTCTTTCAGGGGAACCTTGATCCAGTCGATTTCCTTGTGAACGAAGCCGTCGGGATCGTTTGCGCTCATCGGTCCGCCGAAGATCACCGCTCCGGCGTGGCCGGCCATCGTGTCGGGCAGCGTGTCGCCAAAACGGGGCTTGCGAATATCAAGGGTGAAGCCGCGCTTCACAAGTTCCTGGCCGACGCGGCCGGGAGAAGATGTCTCCTGGTGCAGGACGATCAAAACCTTGGAGGGGCCGGTCACCGGGCTGGATTGAAATCTCATGACATAAATATGAGGGAGCTCGCTTCAAAAATCGACCCCCGTTGCACTGCGGGTTCAAAGAAAACGCCGAAACCAGAGAAACATACGCTGTTTGGTTGTGCTTCGGGGCTTGTCAGATTTTCTTAGGGTCAGGACCCCTCTTCGTCCTCAGGTGCGGTCTGGGCCACCTTGTGACGAAGGGTCATGCGGTCGCGGGTCGAAACGCCGAGGAGTTCGGCAACACGCCAGATCGTATTGTCCTCGAATTCGTGGACGTGCCCGTCCGCGTAAACGATCTCCCACATCATTTCGACGATAGCGAGCCGTTCTTCCTCGTCGGTGGTTCTCTTCAGAACCGAGGTGAACCCATAGAGATCAACGGCTTCCTCGTCGCGCTGTCTTGCGGCGGCGATCAGTTCGGACGTTTCCTTGTCGGTGAGCTCGTAATGCTGTTGCAGGATTTCCCTCAGTTTCGCGCTTTCGCTTTCCTCGATGACCCCGTCGATATCGACCAGATGAAACAACAAGGCGGCGGCGGCCAGACGCTTGTCGTCTTCCGCAAAGGTTTTCTTGCCGTTGTCACCAAACGTGATCTCCCGGACGAAGCTCTTGAGCGCACTCAGCATATCTTTTTCTTCCTGTCTTCGGCGTCCCGTCTTGGGTTCCAATAGCTATACCATTCCCGCTGGAGCATCAAAGACTTGTTAAAACCGCCGATAAAACCAAAGTGGGGATGAAATTAGGTATTTTCTACTCAAGTTTTTTGAATCGTTCTAAAGTATTGATTTTTATATATTTTAAACTTGACATTTACCCTCATGAAATGGTTTCAACCTGAGGCGCTGACTTCTTCTTGTGTCGCGCATTTCGGATTTCTCGCACAAATACGGGGCGGTGTTTCATGCCTCCGGTTGCATTGAAAAGGGGATTTTCCCATGACAACACTCAAGGCTGGGCTGCTGACTGCAGCGGCCATGCTGGTCACACCCGCGATGGCGGCAGCTCCTTCTGACATCCTGTCGAATTACGGCGACATAGCCCAGGCGAGCTACGCGGATTCTCTCGCGACCGCCAAAAAACTGAAGGCTGCCATCGACACGTTTCTTGCCGAGCCGAGCGAGGCAAACCTGGGAGCCGCCCGGGCTGCGTGGATTGAGGCACGCAACCCCTACCAGCAGACCGAAGCCTACCGTTTCGGCAATGCCATCGTGGATGACTGGGAAGGCAAGGTGAATGCCTGGCCGCTCGACGAAGGCCTGATCGACTATGTCGACGCGTCCTATGGGGATGAATCGGAAGAAAATCCGTTCTATGCCGCCAACCTGATTGCCAATCCGTCCCTGAAGGCCGGCGGCGAGACGATCGACGCAAGCACAATCACCGCCTCTCTTCTCGCAGACCAGTTGCAGGAAGCCGGTGAGGTCGAGGCGAACGTGGTCACCGGATATCATGCCGTCGAATTCATGCTCTGGGGCCAGGATCTCAACGGCACCGATGCGGGCGCCGGTGCGCGGCCGGCGACCGATTTCGATCCGGAGAACTGCACCGGTGGCAATTGCGAGCGCCGGATCCAGTATCTGCAGGCGGTTACCGATCTCCTGATTTCCGATCTGGAAGAAATGGCCGCGGCCTGGCAGCCGGGCGGTGCGGCACGGGAAGAGCTGGAGGCAAAGGGAGAGACCGGCGGCCTTGCAACGATCCTGACCGGCATGGGCTCGCTGTCCTACGGCGAACTGGCCGGTGAGCGCATCAAGCTCGGACTGTTGCTGCACGATCCGGAAGAAGAGCATGACTGCTTCGCGGACAACACGCACATGTCCCATCTGAATGATGTTATCGGCATCCGCAACGTCTATTTCGGCTCCTATGCAAGCCCGCTCGGCAACGACGTCGCGGGCGCGTCCCTGGCGGATCTCGTCGCTGAAAAGGATCCGGAGCTTGCCGAAGAAATGAAGCTGAAGCTCGATGCCACACTGGCCGCCTTCGAAGTCATGAAGGTGCGCGCGGACGGCGGCGAAGCCTACGACCAGATGATCGGCGAAGGCAACGAAGAGGGCAACGCGGTCGTACAGGCCGCCGTCGATGCCCTTGTCGACCAGACAGCTTCCATCGAACGTGTGGTCAAGGTCCTAGGGCTCGACGCAATTGCGTTTGAAGGGTCGGACAGCCTCGACAACCCGGGCGCTGTTTTCGAATAAAGACACAACGTCAGGCGGCTGTCGGGCCGTCTGACATTTCCGTCTGCGAATTGGGGCTCGCAGATCACAATCAGGATGCGATTTATGAGACTGGGGCTCCGGTTGATGGCGCTGAACAGCGCCCTGTTTTCCATTTGCCTTGCCGCTCTCCCTGCTGCCGCAGATGGCGCGTTTTCCCACCGGGATGATCTGACGGCAGACGACAAGGCCAAGATCTCCACGGTCTTGGCTCCACCCGCGGAGTTCGACAGGCCGGAACGCTTTGAGGCGATGCAGGGCGGGGCCGGAACGTCGACGCGCCGTCCGAGCAGGGATGCCTTTTCCCACTCGAATGCCAATCTGAGCTTCGAAGAGCAGCATGATTTCAAGGTCGGCAACGGACTTTTCAAGAAACTCTGGACATCTTCGCCCTCGTCGACCCGTGCTTCCGACGGGCTTGGCCCGCTCTACAACGCGCGCTCGTGCCAGGGATGCCACCTGAAGGACGGGCGCGGGCGGCCTCCGCTGCCCGGTGAAAAAGCGGTGTCGCTGTTTCTGCGTCTTTCCGTTCCACCGCAAACGGATGAACAGAAAAGAGCGCTGACGGCAAAAGAGATCCTGCGTGTGCCCGAGCCAACCTATGGCGGCCAGTTTCAGGCCTTTGCGGTGCAGGGTCTTGCCGGTGAGGGCCGTTTCGATATCGAGACCGAGGATATTGTCGTGCCGCTCGGCGGGGGCGAGACTGCCGTGCTGCAAAAGCCCTTCTATCAGATCCGCGATCTGGGGTTTGGCGAGATGCATCCGGACACCCTGATCTCGCCGCGTGTCGCGCCGCCGATGATCGGGCTCGGGTTGTTGCAGGCCATTCACCCGGGAGACATTCAGGCGCTGGCGGACCCGGACGATGTTGATGGCGACGGAGTATCGGGGAAAGTGAGCCGCGTTCGCGATCCGGCCACCGGCGATCTCACTGTCGGCCGGTTCGGCTGGAAGGCGTCCAATCCAACGATCCGGGCGCAGACCGCAGGCGCGTTTTCAGGTGATATCGGCCTCAGCACACCCGACCTGCCGGACAATTTCGGAGACTGCACCGAAGCGCAGACGGCCTGCCGGACGATGCCGCACGGCGCGCAGGAAGACCTGGGTGCCTCCGAAGCACCTGATCCGGTCATGGATCTGGTGACATTTTATTCCGAGAACCTGGCGGTTCCCATGCGCCGTGACGTTGACGATCCTGATGTTCTGGCGGGAAAGCGGGTTTTTTACGAAACCGGCTGTGCTGCCTGTCACCAGCCGAAATTCGTCACCAGCCGGAACGCGGACAACCCGGCACACCGGTTTCAGCTGATCTGGCCCTACACCGATCTCCTGCTCCACGACATGGGTGACGGTCTTGCCGATCATCGCCCGGTCGGAGATGCCAGCGGGCGCGAGTGGCGCACACCGCCGCTCTGGGGCATTGGCCTGACGGAAACCGTCAACGGCCACACGCGGTTCCTGCATGACGGGCGCGCCCGGAACCTACTCGAAGCGGTGCTCTGGCATGGCGGAGAAGCGCAGGCCGCCCGGGACAAGGTCGCCGCGATGGCACCTGACCGTCGACGGGCACTTATTCGCTTTCTGGAGGCCCTTTAGATGAAATACCTGGTCCTGGCCGCGCTTCTGACCGGAGCGCCGGCCGTCAACGCGGCAGACTTCAACCAGCCGCTTGAAAGCCTGATCACCGGCTATATCCGCCCGGCCACAGCTGCCTTTGCCGAGACCGCATCCGGCTTGCCCGGCGCTGTTTCCACGCTTTGCACGGCGGGCACCGAAGCGCATGCCAGCGCGTTTCAAAAGGTGTTCTCGGACACCGTTCGGGACTTCTCGCGCATTCAGTTTCTGCGTTTTGGGCCGCTGCTTGACGACGACCGGCTCAGCCGCCTGTCTTTCCGGCCGGACCCGCGCGCCAGGGCACAACGGCAGATCAGAAAGCTCTATGCATCAAAAGATCCGAGCGTGCTGTCGGCGCAAAGCCTCGGCAAGAAGAGCGTTGCGGTGCAAAGCCTGACGGCCCTCGAACTGATTGCCTTTGACTCGGATACGAATGTCACGCTCGGGCTTTCCGGAGAGAACAGGACCTACACCTGCGGTTACGCGCTCGCCATTGCCGCGAATGTCGCGGAGATCGCGGAGGCGGCCGCGGCCGACTGGGCAGATCCGGACGGTTACAGTCTGCAATTGCTGTCGGCCGGACCGGAGAACCCACGGTACCGATCGAGCAAGGAGGCCCTTGAAGCCGTCTACAACGCGCTGGCGACGGGCATCACGATCGCCAAGGACCAGGATATCATCCCGGCGCTCGGAAAATCGGAAGACAAAGCGAAACCGAGACGATTTCCGTTTTCCCGGTCGGGCAACAGTGTTGTCTATCTGACGGGAGAGCTGAACGGCATTCACGATGCGCTGTTCAGCATGGATCTCAAACCGCTGATGTCGCCGGCGGATCAGTGGACCCTTGATACGCTGGGTTTCGAATTCACGAATGCCGGGAATTATCTTGCCGCGCTTGACACGCCTCTTCGCAAGACGTTTGCGGAGGACGGAAACTACAATCGTGTCGCCGCGCTTTCGATCACGCTCTCTTCCATCCAGGAGTTGATGATTGACGGCGTTGCCGGTGCACTCGGTCTTGCCGGAGGGTTCAATGCCCTTGACGGAGACTAGGTGATGGACCCAAAAATGAGACTGAAATGGCATGCGAAATGGCGAAATCCCGTCAGGAAGCGTGTACGGAGCGGGCTTCCTGCCCGGTCAAGCACGCTGACGCCACGGGGGGAAGCCCTTTCCATGTCCTTCGGATTTGACCGGCTTGCGCCTCCTCCGCGTCGCAAAAGGCTTGAAAATGAACCACATTTCCTGCACTTCCGCGCCTTGACGAGAAGCAAGCCGCTTCAAACCACTTCCGCCTCATATATGGGTCCATCACCTAGGCTGGCCGCATTTTCGCGCCGGGGGTTTCTGACAGCCCTTGGCGGGCTGGCCGCAGCGCCTGCTTTTTCGGGCTCGCCACTTGCGGAAAGTCTGCTTGAGCGACGCGCGGATGATGATGCGGCGCTGTTCGCCAGCGCCTACAGGCTGGCCGACGGTAGCTACGGTATCGGCCTGATGGATGACTACGGCGCGGTTCTGGGCCGCATAACGCTTCCCGGCCGGGGCCACGGCATTGCCGTCTCGCCCGATCGCCGCCGGTTTGTAGCCTTCGCGAGGCGTCCCGGAACCTTCGCGCTTCTGGTTCGGCCTTTTGAAGATGCAGAGCCCCTGGTTTTTGCTGCCGAGCCGGAAAGACATTTCTACGGACACGGGTGTTTTTCGGCCGATGGGCGGTTGCTCTATGCGGTTGAAAACGACTTCGCGGCGAACCGCGGTGTCATTGGCGTTTATGACGTCAGCGGCCGGTCGCCGCGCAGGATCGGCGAAATCCCGAGTTACGGGATCGGACCGCACGACATCGCGCTTTCTGCCGACGGAACGACGCTGGTCGTTGCCAACGGGGGTATCGAAACACATCCCGACAAGGGCCGCGAAAAGCTGAACCTGGAGACGATGCAGCCGTCCGTCGCCTTCATTGACGCTGCCACGGGCAGCCTGCTGGTGCAGCATCGCCTGGACACCACCCTGCATCAATTGTCCCTCCGGCACATGGCGTTGGACAAGGAGGGGCGTGCCTGGGTCGGCGGACAGTATGAAGGCCCGGCTTCGGACACGCCGCCGCTCGTCGCGGTCATTCATCAGGACGACGAGCCGCAAACGGTCGACGTTCCACGTCCTTTCACCGGAAAACTTGGCAACTACGTCGGCTCCGTCACCGCGAACGGACGCGGTGATGTCATCGCCACGTCGGCACCGCGTGGTGGCCGGACCCTTTTCTGGAGTGCCGGAACAGGCGATTTCCTTGGTGCGCAGTCCATCCCGGACGGATGTGGTGTTGCGCCTGCCGATCAGGGCGGCTTTCTGATCTCGGACGGGAACGGCGGCGTGTCCCTTGTCGGCGAACCGGACGAACCGTCGGAAGTTCTTTCGCGTCCCCCCGGTTTTTCCTGGGACAACCACCTGGTCGCCATTGCCTGAGCAGACTGAAATCCGTCGATGACCCGCCGACTTTGGTTGCTAATTCGTTCCGTTTCCTGCTTTTGTCAAATTCAGGGTGCAGTGTGGGTGTGGATGAACGGCTGTTTGGTCTACATTGGAGCCGATTCGCGAAAGGAGACGCTGAAACATGCGACGTCTTTTGATCGGGCTTGGCGGTCTGGTGATCATGCTGGTGGCGATCGTTCTGATCGTCCCTCTATTCCTGCCCAAGGACGAGATCAAACGTCAGGTGGTCGAACAGGTGGACAAGCGCCTGGGCTGGCGCGTCCGGCTGGACGGCCCCGTGTCTCTGTCCCTTTTTCCGGGGTTCACGCTCGATGCGCGCGACATTGGTCTGTCCGGTGAAGCGGGTGCGGACGGTATCGAATTTGCCAGGGCCGACAGGATGGAATTCGGGCTTGCCTGGGGCGGTTTGCTATCGGGCAACATACAGGTCACCGGCATCAGCCTGGACAACCCGGACATTTACCTGGAAGTCAGCCCGAACGGATCGACAAGCTGGGAGCCGCGCCGCGATCTCGGCATTTCCGCCGGAGGAGCGGAGACCGCCGCAGCGCCGGAACAGGGGAATGCCGGAACCGATACACAGACGACTGGATCCGGCACAAAGGCACCATCGGGAAGCTATCTGAAAAGCATTGGCGTCGACAGTCTTGAAATCAGCGGCGGCACGCTGACCTACAAGGACGCCTCGCAGGAAACGCCGATAAAGGTCAGCGATCTCGATCTCTCGCTGTCCGCTCCGGATCTGTCCGGCAAGGTCGATCTGACGTCGAGTTTCGTCCTTCAGGACATCCCGATCAGCGTTGCAGGCGGGTTGGCGAACCCGCTCGGCATGGCGGCGGGCGAGCAGGTGCCTCTGGACCTGACGGTGTCGACGGGTGAGAACACCTTCACCGTTTCGGGAGAGGCGGGACTTGAACCGGTCCGCACGCAGCTTGAGATCACCGCGGCCGGCCCGTCGCTCAAGGCTGTGGCAGGACTGGTGGGACAGACGCTCGATGCCGACCCGGGCGCTTATTCTTTCGATGCAAAGCTGTCGGGTACGGAGGCCGCCATTTCCCTTGCCGACCTTCATCTGGTTCTTGGCCAGTTGTCGCTCGGCGGCGCCGCGGACGCGGACCTGTCCGGTCTCGTTCCCGAAGTGTCGGGCCGGCTCGTTCTCAAGGACGGGTCGATCAAGGACCTCTTGATGCTCGCCGGACGGGATCTGCCCGCAAGCGGGAGCCTGAGCGCCGATCTGGCCTTCGAAACGGTCGGGCTGACCGGTGCCGAACTGGTCGCCGGGCTCGACATGAATGGCTCCGTGTCCATCTCGGACGGTGAGGTGGGCGGGTTGGGCCTTGCCTCGACTGTCGGCGATCCGGAGGCCGACCGGCTGACCAATCTGGCGCTTGATCTCGACCTGCAGGGTCTCGAAAATCCGATCTCGCTCAGCGGTGCGCTTGCCTGGCGCGGAGAGGCTTTCAGCGTTGCCGGAGAAGCGGACACGGCGAGCCTTCTGGCCGGGAATGCCGCACCGGTCTCCGTCTCCCTGAAGGGAAACAGGGTGAGCGCGGGCTTTGCGGGCCAGGTTGTCCTGCCGGGCAATATCGATGGTGCGGTCAACGTAGATACCGCCGATCTCAGGGGACTCATGGCGTGGCTAGGTCAGCCCCTGGGCTCCGGTGGCGGTCTCAGGACATTCAAGGCTTCCGGCATCTTCGGCATTCAGCCCGATGCTGTTTCCTTTGAAGAAACCCGGTTCACGCTGGACGAAACAAGCGGCGAAGCAAACGGACGCATCGCCCTCGGCGGAAAACCCAAGGTGACGGCACGTCTTGCGCTGCGGGAACTGGTTCTCGATCCCTACCTTGGCGATGCCCCGGCAGCGTCCGGCGGGGGAGGTGCGGGCGCGGGTTCGACCGGCGGCGGTGGCAGCAACAACGGCGGGGACCGGCAATCCGCCTCGCCTGGTTGGAGCAGTGATCCGATCGACTTCTCGGGGCTTCAGGCCGCAGACGTCGACTTCAAGGTCACTGCCGGCCAGATCCGCTGGAACAAGATCAAGATCGATGAAAGCACGCTGTCCGCAAACATTGAAAATGGCGTGCTGACCGCCAATCTGGAGAAACTGGCACTCTATGACGGGTCCGGAAACGGCATGGTGACGCTGGACGGCACATCGCAGACGCCAAAGCTGGCCGCGCGTTTTACCCTGTCGGGCCTGAGTGCCTATCCGCTGTTGCGCGATGCCGCGGATTTCGAATGGATCGAGGGCAAGACGGCCATCAATCTCGACGTGACCTCCAGCGGCGGGTCGCAACTCGCCCTGGTTCAGGGGCTGGGTGGTACCGCCAGCTACGAATTCATGGACGGCGCGATCCGGGGCATCAACATTCCGAAAATGGTGCGTGGCCTGTCTGTCGAAACCTTGCTTGGCTGGCAGGAGAATCCGTCCGAAAAGACGGATTTCAGCTCCCTGAGCGCATCTTTCAATATTCAGAACGGTATTGCCCGGACGGAAGATCTTGCAATGGTCGGGCCGCTGATGCGGATGACCGGCAGCGGAACCACGGATCTTCCCGGTCAGAGCCTCGACTGGCGTGTTGAACCGAACATCGTGCCGACGCTCGAAGGACAGCCGCCGATGCCACGCCGCAAGGGCGAGGACAAGAAGATGGCCGGTCTCGGGGTTCCGATCGTGATCAAGGGATCCTGGAACGATCCGCAGATCTATCCCGACATTGCCGGGATCCTGAAGGATCCCAAGGCAGCCTACAAGCAATTGCAGGACACCGGGGGTGAGCTTATGTCGATCCTTCAGGGCAACAAGGATGCGCCCCAGGAACTCGTGGAAACGGCCAACGAAACCATCCGCAGAGCAACAGGCGGCCGGACGCAGATCGATGTGCAGAAAGTGATCGACGGCGAGGTCGATGACCAGGAAGTGCTGCAGGCGGTCGAGGAAGGATTCGGATTGCCGCCGGGGCTGCTCGGCAGCGTTCTGGGGCGGAAGAAGGAAGAAGACGACAACTGACGGCGCCGGCGTCGCAAGATGCCGCTCGACGCGTGGCGCGGGGCCATGGCCCGACCCCTGTCAGAACCGTCCGGTCTGGCGCGTCAGCTCGATACCGGGGCTGACCCGCATCAGGCGCATTTCCCCGAAACTGCGCACTTCCTGTTTGCCGAGATCATCGAGATGGAACTCCTCGACCAGGTATTCCTTCATCGAATCGGGTGCCACCACGCACATGGGATTGGCAAAGGCCTGCAGCCGCGCCGCAAGGTTCACCGCCGACCCGAAGACGTCGTAAACGTATTTCTGGATGCCCACGACGGACCCGACCGCCGACCCTGTTCCAAGACCGATGCGCGCCTCCCATTTGTACTGGTGGCTCTGGTTGCGGCGTTCCAGATACCGGATGAAGCGGACGGCGCAATTGGCGACGGCCCGCATGTGATCCGGTGACGGTTCCGGCATGCCGGCGACGGCCAGGTAGGCATCGCCGATCGTCTTGATCCGTTCACACCCGAACTGTTCCGCGATGCGGTCGAATGCGGTGAAGATGTCGTTGAGTTCGCCCAGGGTCACCGTCGGGTCATGGTTTGCCGAGAACTTCGTGAAATTGACAAAGTCCAGCATGACGACCGAAACGCTGTCGTAGAGCTGGGGCGTGACCACGCCGAAAGTCTTGAACTCCTCGTAGACCGTGCGCGGCATGAGATTCAGAAGGAGGCGCTCGACGCGCTCCTTTTCGCGTTCCAGTTCCCGCGTGTTGCGTTCGACCATCGAGGAATAGCTGTCGATCATCGATTCCAGCTCGCGGATGCGGGTGATGTTCTGGCACTCCACCACGAGCAGATCGCTGGCTTCCGCGTCGGCGCTTGAAATGGCCAGGGCGATCACAATCGTGCGCCGTTTCAGCTTGACCGAGATCTCGCCGTTGTAGCGCCCGGTCTGCTCCATCGCGGTGCGGACTTCATCGACATCGATATCGGGAAGCACCTCCTGCAGGCAAGCGCCGGCCTCCGGCTTGCCGAACCATTCGGCAAACGGGGCATTGCTGAACAGGAACTGGAGATCGTCGCCCCGCACGACCGCGATGCCGACACCGATCGCGCGCAGGAGCTGCTGGTTGATGGCCGTGATGCTCATGACAGGCCCGTTGAAAGTATGCTCGTTCTGCGTGCCTCGATTTCGATCATGACCGTCTCGATGTCCTGAGGCGAAAAACCATGCTCGGACAGGGTCTCGCTCAGGAGCATGCGGATCTCGTCAAAATCCTCATGGGTCAGATCAAGCGACGCGTGCGCGCGCCGCAGGCGTTCGTCCGAATAGGAGACGGGTCCGCCGAGAAGCGCCGAAATGAACTTGGTCTGATGATCGATCAGTTTCGGCATGTCGATACCGTCGAAAAAATCACCGATCCGGTCGGAGTCGAGCACCTTGTCGTAAAAGTCCATTACGATACGGCTGATAGATTTGAAGCCGCCGTATTTATCAAAAAGCGCGTTGGACATGCCTGAGATACTCAAATGTTAGCGACTTGCCTTAAAGAAAGTCTGACCAGGGTCAGGACCCATTAATTTGGATGAATTGGTAGGGATGAATTTGTCCGGATACGACGCGCAAAGCTGCAGGAAACCGCCCGGTTTCCAAAGATTTGCAACGATGTTGCCGGACAAATCCACCCTATCCCTCAGGGACGCAAAACCGGCTTCGATCTGCTTCGTCAAACCGCTCAACCGGGCAGGAAGCCCGCTTGTCGCGCTTTTCCTTGCAGCTCATTGCCGTTTGCAGCGCCAATTCAACCAAATTAATGAGTCCTGACCCTAGGCGAGTGTGCACTCAAAGAAAAGGTTTTTGGATTTTTAGTTGTAGATTTTTGAGCTTGCACAAATATTCATCAAATTCTCGATCTTGCACGTATTCACAAGCTCGACGCTAGGGCATTCTCTAAACAAACCCGTTGGCCGTTTCTAATGCGTCAATTCATGGCAATGACAGTTCGCACAAGCAGGGTAGACTGTGCTTTGATCGTTCCGGATAGAAGCGGGATTACGGGTCGTGGCGGAGAAAGTCAGATTGCTTGTGCGGGCCGATGACGCCGGCTCTTGTTGGGCGTCCAACCAAGGATGCCTGAACGCCTGCACCGACGGGATCGCGGGCAGTGTCGAAGTGATGATGCCCTGTGCCTGGGTGGCGGATGCGGCGCGGCTTTTCAAGGACTGTTCCGACATCGATATCGGCATTCATCTGACGCTGACCAGCGAATGGGACGCCGTGAAATGGCGCCCCATGACACATGCTCCGAGCCTTGTCGACCGGCATGGCAATTTCCTGCCGTTGTTGCAGGAGCGGCCCGGTGAGGACCGGCCGTCGCTGAGCGGCCGGCAATGGAGCATCGAGGAAGTCGCCGCGGAATTCAGGGCCCAGATCGAGCTGGGGCTCGACCTCTTCCCCGCTGCTTCGCATATCAGCTGTCACATGACACGGCACTTTGCCGATTTCGATCCGCGACTGGGTGACGTTGTCTCCGGGCTCTGTGCCGAATTCGGACTTCTGGACGATCCGTTCAAGGACGAACTGCCGAGGTTCGTTCCCTATCCTGCACATCCGCGAGACAGCCAGGCCCGAATCTCGTCCTTTGTGGAAGCGCTGGGCGGGCTGGCGCCCGGGACGCACATTTTCATCGATCACCCGGCGACCAATTGCGGTGAACTGGCCGCCCTGGGTCATCCGGGATATGAGGATGTGCGCGCGGACCGGGTCACCTGTCTTGAGACGCTCACCAACCCCGCGGTCCGGCGCGAAATCGATCACCTCGGGATTGAGCTGATCAGCTACCGGGATCTTTAGAAAGTCCGCAGCGTTACGGGAAACCCGTGCCTGCAAGCCCACATTTCCGCGCAGCGTCAGAGCTTCAGAGCGCGCAGCATCCGTTCAACACCGTCTTCGATGGTGCCCGTGTTTTCGATGCGGACGAGGTTGGCGACGTCCTGCGGTTCCAGGTCCGCGCGCGCAAGGCGCTTTTCGATATCGGACTTGCTTTCCCGCCCGCGCGCGGCGAGACGGTCTGCAAGAATGTCGATCGGTGCGGTGATCAGCAGGACAATGGCGGTTTGATACTTGTCTGCCGCGCGCTGCAACACGCGTCTCGACCCGTTGGCAATCACCGTTTCGCCGGCACGGATACGGGCGTCACAGGTGTCCGGAATGACATAACCAAGCCCGTGGGCTTCCCAGGAAAGCGCCGTTTGACCGCTAGCAACGAGCCTGTCGAACTCAGGGCGCGTCAGTGTTTCGTGGTCTTCCGCGTCCGGGTCGCATTCGCGCGTGATTGCCCGGCGGGCGAAGTGCACACCGGTGTGGTCTTTCAGTCTGTCCCGGAGCGCGGACATCAAGGTGTCCTTGCCGGCCCCGCTCGGGCCGACAACCAGCACCATCCGGCCCGGTCCGAGCTTTTGATCCGGCCTTGTGGAAATATCAGGCAACGCGCCTGCCCTCGCGCCAGACACCGCGCACGATCGGGACGTTGCCGACGAGCCTGACCTGTATCATGTCAGCGCGCAGACCCGGCGCGAGGCTGCCCCGGTCGGTGAGGCCGATCGCATGCGCCGGACTGGACGTCACCATGGCAACCGCCTTGGGCAAATCGATGGTTTCGATTTCGTCGGCGAGCTGAAAAGCCGCCTGGACGAGCGAAACAGGTACATAGTCGGAGGAAAGCACGTCGAGATAACCCGCTTCGGCCAGCTCGCGGGCGGACACGTTGCCGGAGTGCGAGCCGCCGCGCACGACGTTCGGCGCTCCCATCAGGACCGCCATGCCCGCCTCGTGGGATGCTCTGGCGGCTTCGAGTGTCGTCGGGAACTCGGCAATCTTCGTCTTCAGTGCTACCGCCTCTTCCACGTGGTCCACGGTCGCATCGTCATGACTGGCGATTGCGATCCCCTTTTCCTGGGCGATCGCGGACAATTTCCTGCGATTGTCGGGGGCAAGGCCGCTCGCGCGCGCCTGACGGCGGCGGATGAACTCGTCCATTTCCGCGTCGGAGAAACCCTTCTTGCCCTGGTAGTAGGTCTTGTAGGCGTTCAGGGACACGAACTGTCTCTGGCCGGGCGTGTGATCCATCAGCGAAATCAGGCGGATGCTGTCATCCTCCTGGAAGACTTCGTAAGCGCTCAGCACATCGGGGGCGGAGACTTCACAGCGCAAATGGATGAAGTGGTCCGCGCGCAGACGGTGTTCGCGCTGTCCCGTCTCGATCGCATCGGCAAGCGCGCGCATGTCGGAATAGCGCAGGTCCGCATCCTCATCCATTCCCACACGGAGTGCATCGAAAACCGTGGTGATCCCTGCGCAGGCGATCTGGGCGTCATGGGCCTGAACAGCGGAGACCGTGTTCCAGCGCACCTTCGGCCGGGGCGCATAGTGTGTTTCCAGATGGTCGGTGTGCAGTTCGATCAGCCCGGGCAGCAGATAGTCACCCTCACAGTCATGCCCGTCGACATTGCTCGGGGTTGCAACAGCTTCGATGGCACCGCCGGCATGCACGCTCAGGGACCCGTCAATCACCTCGTCCGCAAGAACAAGACGGGCGTTTTTGAAGACTTTTGGATGCGTGGTCATGCATTCTCCTTGTCGGTCGGGCGGGCGGACGGGGTTTCCGCCGACCTTGCGGGCGTGGTGCCGGTCAGCTGAAACACGGTGTGAACATCAAACGGAGCACCACGCTCCGGTTCCTGGTAGAGGGCGAAGGAACCGCACAGGCGCTCCTTGCCGGTCACCCCGGAAAAATGGGACTTGGCGGCTGCCTCGAGTTCGGCCGCTTCGTCCTCGTTGTCGAGCTTGTTCGACAAGGTCATGTGAAAGCGGAGTTCTTCGAAAATGTAGGGGTAACCCCAGTCGGTGAGGTATGAGTCCTGTTTCGGCGTCAGCCCGCTCTTCCGGCGACGCTCAAGGTCGGCCTCCGACAGGGGCGCGCGATACGGATCGAAACGACGTACGCAGAGTGAAGCGAAGGAAGACAGGGCCTGTTGGGGCCGGTCCGGTGTCAGGGCGAGAAACTTGCCGAGAAGATTGACGTTCAGGCCGTCGATAAGGAACGGGGCGATTT